>JBKJNF010000020.1:0-17823 GCA_046596155.1 Flavobacteriales bacterium
CGCCGCCAACGCCTTTCCTTCTTCCACAGCGAAGTGCGCGAACTCCTTGATATCAGCACCGGCCACGAAGGCCTTCGGCCCGCTGCCGGTGACGATGAGCACGCGAACGTTCTTATCGGCGTCGGCCTCGTTCAGCGCTTGGTCCAGTTCGGCGATCGTGGCGCGGTTGAGCGCGTTGAGCTGATCGGGGCGGTTGATGGTGATGGTGCGCGTGGCGCCATCATCGGCGATGAGGAGGTTGCTGTAGGACATGGATGATCGTGCTCCGACAAATGTATCGGCCTACGCATGGAGAGGAAGGGAGACGATGAAGGTGCTTCCAACACCTACGTGTGTTTCAAATCGCACGGTTCCGCCCGCCTGCTCCACCATCCTTTTCACCATGGCCAGTCCTAGGCCCATTCCGCTGCTTTTCGTGGTGAAGCTCGGCGTGAAGATGCGATCTCGGATCTCCTCCGGAATGCCGATGCCATTGTCGCGTACCTCGGCAATGGCCTCAACTCCATCGCTACGAAGGAACACATCGACCTGAGCACGTTGGCCATCGGGCAAGGCTTGGAGCGCGTTCTTGATCAAGTTGGTGAAGACCCGAAGCAGGTGTTCACGATCCGCGTTCACCATCAGTCCGGTCTCGCCATGGAGCACGACGGCAGCGTTCGTTTCCGAAGCAAAGAGCGCCACGGCCGATCGCGCCACATCATGAAGGTCCAGCCGTTGTGGATGCGCCGGAGGCATCTGTGCGAAGTTGCTGAACTCGTTGGCGATCCGGCTCAACGCGTCGATCTGTTCCACCAGGCCAGCGCTGAAGCGTTCCATACGGGCCTTGGCATCTGGAGCATCCGGCGTCCATGTGCGCTCGAAGTGCTGGATGCTCAGCTTCATCGGCGTCAGCGGATTCTTGATCTCGTGCGCTACCTGCTTGGCCATCTCGCGCCACGCACTTTCGCGTTCGCTGCGTGCAAGCTTCTCGGCGCTTTCGCGCAGTTCCTCCACTTTGCGGTTGTACACCCGCACCAGGTCGCCCAGTTCGTCGTTGCCTCGGTAGGGGATGGGCTCGTTACGCGTTCCGAGCTGGATGCGCTCCAATCCGAGTTGGAGCTGATGCAATGGTCGGGTGGTCCAACTGGCGATAACGGCGGCCGCGATCACCGACAGAACGAAGAGGATCACGAAGAGGTTCACGATGGCCACGTACCCCGCCGTGCGTTCATCATCCAATTCGCTCTGTCTGGCGAAATAGGGCACGGCGAGGTAGGCCAGCACATGGCCACGGTCGTTGAGCAAGGGGCGATAGCTGCTGTGGAACACCGCTTCGCCGATGCGTTCGGTGTGTGCGAACACACTGCGACCGTCGATGGCCAATGCGCGATAGGCGGCAGGATCCATGCGCGGTCCCATCAATCCGCTGGTGAACAACTGCTCGCGCGTGGTGGCCAGGATGGAGCCTTCCGGCGAATAGAGCGAGAGGTCGGTGAGCAGCGCAGTCCCTGCTCCGTCAAGCCAGCGCCCAACATCGCGCACCAGCTCTGGGCGGATCTCGGATTCGGCGTGCACATGTTGACGTAAGGAGGCAATGGCGCTGCGCGACCGTTCATCCAACTGCTCGGCGGAGCGCTCGCTGTAGTGCCGACCCAGCAGGCGTTGTGTGCCGAACGCGAAGAGCAACAGGGCGATGCTGGCGAAGAGCAGAATGCCCGCGCGCAATTTTCCCACCACGCCCATCGGCGGCGGCCCACCCTGGAGCAAATGCTTTGCAGCGAGCCATGCGGCACCGAACAGCGCGAAAAGGAGGAAGAGGTACGAGAACGTGGTCACATGGTCCAGCCACCCGGGCAATGGAGAGCCAAGCACAATGAGCGTCCCGGAAGGATCACCCGTAGCGAGTAGCTCGTAGCCGTCCTTCTCGAACGGCTGCCCGTCCGATGAAATGGGTAGGTTCCAGCGGATCGGGAAGGCGAAGCTGCCCGAACCTTGCACCAGTCCACCGCGCTCGTAGCGTGCACGAGCGAAGCGGTCCGACCGACGATCAACGGCACGATCACCGGCCAGTAGCAACTCGGGGAAGCCGAGGCCTTCAGGCATCGCGCGGGCCAACAACTCCACGATAAGCCGCCCCTGACCCTCACGTCCGATCACGCCGATGTACAGTGCATCCTCCGTGGGGCGATGCACATTGCGCAAGAGCGGATCCCCGGACACGGGAATTCCCTGCTCGAAGCGCGCGCGCAACTGGGTAAGCGTGGGAGCTGACGTGGGCGAGGTGCTGGCGCGCGGAGTTCCATTGGGGCCGAAGAGGTGCAGCCGCACATCGTAGTTATCCCAAGGTCCGGCGAAAAAGCGCTGGCGCAGGCGGGCATCCAGTTCAGCGGTGCCCACCAGCGAACTGTCGGCACCCAGCAGCAGCTGGGCATCCGGATCCGCGGCCATGGACTTACGTGCCTCATGGAACAGTAGTTCGATGATGGGATCCTCACGCGTGGCGGCGGATTCGGCCACGGCCACACGATCGCCCTCAAGGCGTTTGAAGGTCCCTCGGTTCAGTATGTGCACCACGAACAGCGCCGCCCCGGCAACGAGCAGTACGCTGTAGGCCAGCCGTGGCGCGTCGCGGCGTATGCCGATCAAGGCCACCACCAGCGGAAGAGGCCATAGCACGAGCAAGGTGTCGTATATACCGGATAGTTGGTATGCGACCAATGCGGCGCCGAAGCAGATGATCGTAATGAGCCATAGCTCCACCGCGCGAGCGCTCGGTACGGACCAGCGAAGCAAACCGTCCGCGAGCAGCACCCATGCGGCCACCAGCAGGGTGGCCGCGAGCAAGGCCAACGCGCTCATGCCATCGAGATCCTGCACGTGGAAGAGGTCCAACGGAATGCGGCTGTCGCGCACTAGGGAGATCAGCACTGTGTTCATCCACGCGGTCGTGGCAAGCAGCAGGATCATGGAGAACAGAAGAGCGAGCGCGGGCTTCGGCGGTGGTGAGGCAGAGCGAAGGCCACGACGGGCGAACGTGCACACGGCCACCAGCAAAGCCAGATTGATCAACAGGTCGCCCAGTGAGGGTAGCAGGAAGGGACCGGCGAAGAGCGAAGGGTCGAAGAGCGGGAGCCGGTCGAGGGGCGTCCAGTGGTCGAGATGAAGAACCAGCAAGCGTGGGATGATGAGGGCGGCCGCAAATACGACGATGCCCCACCACGGTCGATGCGGATCACTGCGTTGTGCAAGCCATTGCATCAGGGCCACCACCAACAGCCAAAGGCCGAGGCACAGGGCCAAGGCCTTTGCATGCGTGAGCGCGTTCGGCGGCGGTTCCTCACCGGACCATTGCAGCCGGAACATAACAGGCGCCTCGATGCCCCCCTTGAATGCGCCCGGAGCGCGAAGCACCGGCCCGAGTCCTGGGGCGGAAGAGGCCTCCACACCCGCTCCCACACCGAGCGAAGGATGGAAGTGCCGCTTCAAATAGCGGTTCTCAAAAGGCGGTTGGTACCAGATGAGCTTTCGCGCCGTGGCCAGCCCCCACTTGGTGTATGCCGTTGCATAGAGGTGAATGCCATCGGGTCCTTTCTCCCAGACCAGGGGCGCAGCTCCGTTCTGCATGGCCGCATCGGGCATCGTGCTGGTCCAGAACTGCTGGCCGCGAGCACCCACGTACAGCTCGATGCCATCGGCATTGAGCGTCCTGTTGTCCGCAGCCACTGCGGACCATGTGCGCGCTTTGGTAGTATCTACGCGCAGCAGGGCCTGCTTCACCAGAGTATCGAGCACAGTTCCCGCTTCAGCGATCCGGCCCTGTAGGTGTTCAGCCTCCTGAACGAGTCGGGCCTCCGGCGAAGGCTCAGGCACCAGTAGTGCCATGCCCGTGAGCAGAACACCGATGATGAGGAGCGTGAGGGCGGAACGCATGCGGGCCCCGGCACAAGGGGCGAGCCAAAGTAACCGGGCTTGACTTGCGGTTCCGTCGGAACTGCGGTCAGTTGCTCAGAAGGCCCAGTGGAAACCACCGCTGATCGCGAACCCCGGAGGTTCCGCTCCCATTTTGATCTGCGGGTTGTCCTTCAGCGCTTCATAGTCGTCATGGAACGCAGCGGGCCGTTGCGGAATGAGCAGCTCAATGCGCCAGAAATGGTTGCTGGACCGCTTCCGCAGCTCCACTCCGGCACCGAAGGATGAGCCATAGTAGATCTTGTTGTACTGGCTGGCACCCTTCACGAGGATCACACCATTGTACCCATACATGGCGGAAATGAACGGACAGGCCCGCTTATCCGGCAGGATGCGGAAGTTAGCCCCCACGTTATACCCCGCGCCCACCAACGCATAGCCCACGCCTGCGAACAATGCCACATGAGCCTCCGGCCGGTATTGGAATTGTACACCGATGGCACCGTAGTCCAGGCCGATGCCAAGGCCGATGTTCAACTGCGAGGCGTTGGTCGGTGTGTTGGAGGGTGCCGATGGCACCGCGTAGTCCTGAGCAAAAGCACCGAGCGGCACGGCCAGCAAGCAGAGCAGAGTGGTTCTCATGTAAAGCAAGATAGAACTCCGCATCACACGAACACGTCATCTCCTTTGCGGGCAATGGCAGGCGAAAAGGGCCTAACCTGGCCGCTTGATCTCAAAGCTCTCCAGGAACTTCGTAGTGAAGTCACCTGCTCGGAACTGTTCGTTCTGGAAGAGTTGCTGGTGGAAGGGGATGGTGGTGTGGATGCCCTCGATAACGTATTCACCCAAGGCGCGTTCCATTTTGGCAATGGCCTCTTCGCGGGTGGCGGCCACCACGATCAGTTTGCTGATCATGCTGTCGTAATTGGGTGGAATGGTGTAGCCGGCATACACGTGCGTATCCACTCGCACACCATGGCCGCCGGGCGCATGGTAGTTGGTGATCTTACCGGCCATGGGCCGGAAGTTGTTGAAGGGATCCTCCGCATTGATGCGGCACTGGATGGCACAACGTGAAGGCTCGTAGTTGAGGCCGCTGATGGGGATGCCGGCAGCGATCTTGATCTGCTCGCGGATCAGATCGTAGTCGATCACTTCCTCGGTGATGGTATGCTCTACCTGGATACGGGTATTCATCTCCATGAAGTAGAAGTTCCGGTGCTTGTCCACTAGGAACTCCACGGTGCCCACGCCTTCATAGTTCACGCTGGCGGCAGCCTTGATGGCGGCCTCCCCCATTTTCTTACGGAGCGCCTTCGTCATGAATGGCGAAGGCGTTTCCTCCACGAGCTTCTGGTGGCGGCGCTGGATGGAGCAGTCGCGTTCGCTCATGTGGCAGAAGTTGCCATACTGGTCACCGGCGATCTGGATCTCAATGTGGCGCGGCTCCTCGATGTACTTCTCCATGTACATGCCTGCGTTGCCGAAGGCAGCACCCGCTTCCTGACTTGCTTTTTCGAAGGCCTCATCGAACTCCTCCTCCTTCCACACCTGGCGCATGCCCTTTCCACCACCACCTGCCGTGGCCTTCAGGATCACGGGATAGCCGATCTTCTTCGCCTCCTTCTTCGCCACAGCGAGATCCGTGACCAAGCCTTCACTGCCGGGGATGCATGGCACTCCGGCGGTCTTCATGGTGGCCTTGGCCGTTGCCTTGTCACCCATGGCCTCGATCTGTTCGGGCGTGGCGCCGATGAACTTGATGCCGTGCTGCTGGCAGAGTTTGCTGAACTTGGCGTTCTCGCTCAGGAAACCGTAGCCCGGGTGGATAGCGTCGGCGTTGGTGATCTCGGCCGCGGCGATGATGCGCGGCATGTTCAGGTAGCTGTCCTTGCTGGGCGGTGGACCGATGCACACGGCCTCATCGGCGAAGCGCACGTGAAGGCTCTCGCGGTCGGCGGTGCTGTACACGGCCACGGTCTTGATGCCCATCTCGCGGGCGGTGCGGATCACGCGTAGGGCGATCTCGCCGCGGTTGGCTATGAGGATCTTCTTGAACATGCAGGCTAGGGATTAACCGCAACTACGCGAAGAGGGCACGGGAACGCCACGCGATCGTCGCTATTTCTCTTCCGTTCGGGTGTTCGGCTTTTCATTTCGCGCTACGACTTCATTGCGCCGTCGCGTCGTTGCGGTGCAACTACGACGGATCTACCAGGAACAATGGCTGATCGTACTCCACGGGCTTTGCGTCGTCCACGAGCACCTTCACGATCTTGCCGTCCACATCGCTCTCGATCTCGTTGAAGAGCTTCATGGCCTCGATGATGCAGATGGCCTTACCCTTTTTCACCTCGTCGCCCACGTTCACGAACACCGGTTTCCCGGGGCCCGCCGAGCGGTAGAAGGTACCGATCATGGGCGCCTTGATGGTCAAATACTTGGTCTCGGCGGCAGGTGCTGCAACGGGTGCGGCAGTGGGAGCTGCGGCCGGGGCGGCAGGTGCTGCGGCCACCTGGTATTGCTGCACGGGGGCGGCCATCACGGGGCCCTTGCCCGCAGGGGTGATGATCTTGATCTTGAAATCCTTCTGCTCGATCTCCACTTCGCTCACGCCGCTCTTGGCCACGAACTTGATCAATTCCTGGATCTGCGATTGGTTCATCGGTTCGCTCATTTGGTTGAGGCTCTCACTGTCGGGCTCAGCTTGGGCAGGGGGCTTGGGCTGTTGCACTGGGAGGGCCAATGTAGAAGTTCCGGGATCAGCTGGTGTATGCCCACTTGAGGTAGATGGCGCCCCACGTGAAGCCCCCCCCGAAGGCAGAGAGTATGATGTTGTCCCCCTTTTTCAAGCGGGGTTCCCACTCCCAGAGGCACAGGGGGATGGTGCCGCTAGTGGTGTTGCCGTATTTCTCGATGTTCACCATCACACGGCTGTCGTCCAGCCCCATGCGGTGCGCGGTGGCGTCAATGATGCGCTTGTTCGCTTGATGCGGCACGAGCCAGGCCACGTCCTCGCTCGTTAACCCGTTCTTGGCCATGATCTCCGCGCTGACGTCTGCCATGTTCGTTACCGCGAACTTGAACACGGCCTTGCCTTCCTGGTGAACGAAGTGCTCCTTGGCCTCCACCGTACGCATGCTCGCGGGCCGGGCTGAACCGCCGGCCTTCTGGTGCAGGTACTGACAGCCGCTGCCGTCAGCGCGCAGGATGCTGTCCACCACACCATAGCCTTCGGTGTTGGGCTCCAGCAGCACCGCGCCGCACCCATCACCGAAGATGATGCAGGTGGCGCGGTCCGTGTAGTCGATGATGCTGCTCATCTTGTCGCCACCCACCACCACCACTTTCTTATGGCGGCCGGTCTCAATGAACTGGGCACCGGTGGTGAGGCCATACAGGAAGCCGGAGCAGGCGGCATTCAGGTCGAAGCCCCAGGCGTTCTTGGCACCCACCTTATCGCAGATGATGTTGGCGGTGGCCGGAAATTGCATGTCGGCCGTTACGGTGCAGCAGATCAGCAGGTCGATCTCCAGGGGGTCAATGCCGCGCTTGGTGCAGAGGCCTTTCACGGCTTCCACGGCCATCACGCTCAATCCCTGATCCTTGCCCTTTAATATGCGGCGTTCCTTGATGCCGGTGCGCTCGGTGATCCATGCGTCATTGGTCTCCACCATCGTTTCGAGCACGGCATTGCTCAACACGAAGTCGGGGAGGTAGCCTTGAACAGCGGTGATGGCGGCGGTTGTGCGCATGGTGATCGGATCTACCGCAACGACCCAACGGCGCAGCGGGTACGCAACGTTAAGCCCAATGCGAGGCGTGCGCTGCGAGGCGTCGTTGCGTGGTTGCGGGGTAAGTTCATTGGAAAGCCGCGCGAATGCGTTCACTCAGTCGTGCGTTCACCACGCTCCGGCTTAGGTGGATCAGGTTCTTGATGGTGATGTCGTTGCTGATGCCGTGGCCGATCATCACACTGCCGTTCACGCCCAGCACGGGGCAGCCGCCGTAGTTCTCGTAATCGAAGCGGTCGAAGAAGGGCTCGTGCACACCGCGGTTCTTCAACAGGTCGTGGAAGGCCTCCACGGCTTTCAGTACGATGTTACCGGTGAAGCCGTCCGTCACGATCACATCGGCCTTGTCATTGAAAAGGTCGCGACCCTCGATGTTGCCCACGAAGTTGAACTGCGCGCTTTCCTTCATCAGACCAAAGGCGCTTTGCGTCACCACGTTGCCTTTTTTGTCCTCCTCGCCGATGTTCAGCAGGGCCACCTTGGGGTTCTTGATGCCGTAGACGGATTCTGCCAGCAGCGAACCCAACAGGCCGAACTGGCAGAGCACGTCCGGCTTGCAATCGGCGTTGGCGCCCACATCCAGCAGGATGCCGTAACCGCCGTTCTCTTTGGGCAGCACACTGGGGATGCACGGGCGGATGACGCCAGAGATGGCCTTCACGCTGAAGATGCTGCCCACCAGCATGGCGCCAGTGTTCCCGGTGCTAGCGAAGGCGTCGAGCTTCCCTTCCTTCAGCAAGTGAAAGCCGATGGATATGCTGCTCTTGGGCTTGGCCTGCAACGCCTTGGTGGCGTTGTCACGGAAGGTGATATCGTCCTCACTCGGTACAATGTCAAAGGCCGAAGGGTCCGCGCCTTCGGCCTTCAATCCTTCTACGATCGTTTCCACGTGGCCAATGAGCACCAGCCGAATATCAGCAGGTAGTTCCTTGACCGCCATTACGGCAGCGCGAATGGGTACGACCGGTCCGTGGTCGCTGCCCATGATGTCCAGTCCGATCCGCATGTCGCTCATAGCCCTGTCCGAAGGAGGGGCAAATGAAGGACGAAAGGATGGTTATTCGCTCTTGGCCTTGGTGGAGACCACCTTGCCGCGGTACATCAGGTCGTCGCCTACCTGGTAGGCGCGGTGGCGCATGTGCACTTCGCCCGAGTTGGTATCGGTGCTCAGCGTGGGCACGCCGGCCTTCTTGGTGCTGCGGCGGCTGGCTGTGCGGGTGTGCGAGAATCGGCGTTTTGGATTTGGCATCGTCGTTCGGATTAGGCTTTCACCGGCAAGGGCAAGAGCGGGCTGTTATCAGGTTTTCTTTTTGGTCTTCAGTGTCTTCAACACCTCCCAACGCGGGTCGGGAATGGGCTCATGCTCGATCTTGAAACGCGAGAAAGCAGCGGCCACCTCCGGGTCGCATTCGCCTTCCGGATGCACATGCCGGTAGGGCAGGTGCAGGCTGATGCATTCGAAGAGGTAGTGGGTGAGGTTCACCTCGTGCGCATGGATGTCCAGCGGCACAAGCTCTTCGTCGTCGATATCGCTTTCGTGTGTGAGCTTGAAGATCTGGCGCTGAACGCCCACCACCGGCTGCTGCATGGGTGCATTGCAGTGGTCGCACAGCATGTTCAAGTATCCGTCCACGTGGATGTTGGCCAGCAGCAGATGCTCGCTCTTGTCCAGTTCCACGCGGGCCTTCACATCGCCACCGAGCTCATATTCCTCCATGCCGGTGGCTTGGAAGAACGGGAGGCCCAGTTCGAACGCGAACTCGTGCCGACCGTCGGCCAGCCCGCTGAATTGGATGGTATGTTCGCTAAGCGCCTCCATGGTACGGGCGTTCCCCGTGCAAGGGCCCCGACCGGGTCGGGACAGGCCGGCAAAAGTACGCAGATCGGGCGAATTACGGCCCTATCAACACCTGTTCATAACCGTTCGGGGGGAGGGGGGCACAAAGAGCCGCCTACAGCACCCTGATCTCCGTACGCCGGTTCTTGGCCTTGTGCGCTGGAGAGTTGTTGGAGACCAGCGGTTTACCCGATCCGTAGCCCACGGCCTTCAGGCGCTCGGCCGCAATGCCGTTCTGTACCAAATGAGCGACCACGGCATGGGCGCGTTCCATGCTCAGCTGGTCGTTGTGGTCCTCGTCGCCATCACTGTCAGTGTAACCACCGATCTCCAAGCGGAGGCCGGGATTGTGGTTCAACAGGTCGGCGATCTTGTTCAATTCGCCTTGGGACGCAATGTCCAACGTGGCCATGTCGCGGTCAAAGAATACGTTCTGCATCACTTCTTGTTCACCTGCCTTAAGCGGCTTCAGGGTTAGGTCCATGTTCATGGCCACCGCGCCGCCGCCAGCGGGCACGCTGATGTTCTCCGAGTGCAGGAGGTAGCCGTCCGCATGCACCACCAGGGCGTATTCCTTCCCGCCAGGGACCACGGCCATGTATTCCCCGCTTGATCGGTCGCTCTTGAAGCTGGCCACCAACGAGCCATCCTCCAAGCTCAGGAGGTCGATGGTGGCATCCAAGGTGGAAAGTCCCGCATCGTTCGTCACCTTGCCCTGTACTAGCAATGTGTTGGAGGCGGCCGTGGTGACCGGCTTGCCGGAAGTGACAGCGGATGCGGTCTCTTCTGCCCGCGCGTCTGCGTCGAAGTCCGCGCGATAAAGGTCGTCCTCCCCGAGTCCATCGGCGCGAACGCTGCTGAAATAGCCGGTCGTGCCGTCCGCGGTCATCACGAAATAAAGTTCATCCTCCGGCGAGTTCACGGGCCAACCGAGGTTTTCAGCCTTGCTCCAATGGCCATCCACGAGGGTGCTTTTGAACACATCGAATCCGCCCATGGTCGTATGGCCGCGGCTGCTGAAATAAAGGGTCTTGCCATCGGGATGCACATAGACGCCCTCTTCGTCCTGCAAGGTGTTCACTGTAGGTCCGAGGTTCGAAGCTTCGCCCCACGTATTGGCAATGGCATCCCACCGGCTCACCCAGATGTCCTGTCCGCCGAGGCCGCCTTCGCGGTCGCTCACGAAGAACAGCTGCTGCCGGTCGAAGCTGTACCAGGCACTGCTTTCGTCCCCCGCTGTGTTGATCGTGGCGGGCAGGGGAATGGGTTCCCCCCACGCATCACCAACGCGGGAGCATTCGAACAGGTCACCTGCACCGCGGCCGTCGCGGTATATGATCAGGGTGCGGCCGTCGTTGAAGAGGCCCACCGAGGCATCGTTGATGTTGGAGTTCACCGGCGGCGCCATGGGCATGGGATCACTCCAGCCGGTTGCCGTGCGTGCACAGGCGTAGATGTCCTCGAAGAATTCGTTGGTCGCCCTGTTGGTTTTTCCGCCGGTGCTATTGGACCGGCGGCTGGTGAACATCATGTGGCTGCCATCGGCGGTGATCAGCACGCCGTAGTCAGCCAGTTCACTGTTGATGGCAGGCCCAAGGTTGGTGACCCGTGCGTTCGCTGGCGCCGCCTGAAGGCTTTTGCCGTTGCGGCATTCGACCATACGGCGATCAGCTGTGTTGTACAGCGCTTCTGGATCGGGCATGCGGCCGAGGGCGGCTTTGTGCAGATTGTACTCCTCCGTGGCTTTGTCCCACTCGGCATGTAGCTGGTAGGCGTAGCCCAGGAGGAAGTGAATGCGCGGTATAGAGGGGTCCAGCGCATACGCTTTCTGAAAGCAGCCCAGCGCGCGATGATGGAAGCGGCCGTTGAGGTGGCAAAGGCCCATCTTCATGCTCAACTCGGCATTGTCCGCGTTGATGGCATTGGCCTGCTGGTAGAACTCCAGGGCCGCAGTGTAGCGGTTACCCCCGTCGCGGAAAAGGGCATCGCCCGCTTTGATGGCGGACAGTGCCATCCTGAGCGCTACAGGGTCGGTGATATGCTCCTTATCGAAGGGCACGGTCGCCGGGGCTTGGGCCTGCGCGACGAGAACGCTGGTGAAAAGGAGCAAGGAGAGGATCGGACGCATGTTGAATACGGCGAGCTGGATCTTTCGCACGTCGGCTGTTAATACGTAAGGTGAACAGGACAGGTTCGGCACCGTGTCCGGGAATAGTTTTGGCGCCGCTTCAACCGGCCACCCTCGTGTGGCTTCCATACACACCCACCATGGCCAAGAAGACCGCGACCAAGAAGACCGCTCCGGCGAAACGCACCAGCATCCTCGACAAGGCGAGCCTGAATTTCATGGAGCGCTACCTCAACAACGCCAGCCCCACGGGTTTCGAGAGCAGCGGCCAGCGCATCTGGCTTGACTACCTGAAACCTTACATCGACTCCTACTTCACGGACAACTACGGTACGGCGGTGGGCGTAGTGAACCCGACCGCTAAATACAAGGTAGTGATCGAGGCGCACGCCGATGAGATCAGCTGGTTCGTGCACTACATCACCAAGGACGGCTTCATTTACGTGCGTCGCAATGGCGGGAGCGACCACACCATTGCGCCCAGCATGCGCGTGAACATCTTCACGGACAAAGGCATCGTAAAAGCCGTGTTCGGCTGGCCTGCGATCCACGTGCGCACGGGAAAGAACGACCCAGTGCCGAGCCTGGACAACATCTTTCTGGATTGTGGCTGCAGCAGCAAGGAGGAAGTGGAGAAGTTGGGCGTACACGTGGGCTGCGTGGTCACCTTCGAGGACGAGTTCATGGTGCTGAACGAGCGGCATTACGTTGGACGCGCCTTGGATAACCGGATGGGCGGCTTCATGATCGCGCAGGTGGCGCGTTTGCTGAAGGAGAACAAGGTGAAACTGCCCTTCGGCCTGTACATCACCAATAGCGTGCAGGAAGAGGTGGGCCTGCGCGGTGCCGAAATGATCGTTGAACGCATCCGACCCGATCTGGCGATCGTGACGGATGTGACGCATGACACGCAGACGCCCATGATGAACAAGATCCAGAGCGGCGATGTGGCTTGCGGTAATGGTCCGGTACTGGCCTATGGACCGGCGGTGCACAACACCGTGCTGAAGAAGATCATCGCTGCGGCCGACAAGGAGAAGATCAAGTTCCAGCGGGCGGCAGTAAGCCGTGCCACCGGCACCGATACGGATGCCTTTGCTTACGGCGCTGCCGGTGTGCCCAGCGCGTTGATCAGCCTGCCCTTGCGCTACATGCACACCACAGTGGAGAGCGTGCACCGCGACGATGTGGAGAGCGTGATCAAGCTGATCTACGCCTCGCTACGTTCCATCAAAGGCGGCGAGGACTTCCGGTACTTCAAATAGTGTGTTCTCCCTTCTTGCTGCCGGCGGAAGTGGGTAGAAGGGGTGTCCAATGGGCGGGCGCTTCGCTCCGATCCATCACGGGTGGTCACTGCCACAGGTCACCTCCCCGCCGCCGGCCGGACTTGCCGGCGCCTTCCCCTCCTCAGCAAGGAGGGGGAAAACCATGTTGGCGTTCATGTGTGTCCATCTGTGGCTTGATCCCGATGCCTGTGACCTCAAGCAAATAGCACCGACCTTCACCGCATATGAGGTGGGAATTGGATGACAACTCACGCGCGGGCTTCCACTACCTGATACTGGGTGTGCTGGTGACGGCCGCTTTGGTGGCGGTAAACTGGGGGCTGGACCGCATCCATCCGGGCATCGGCCCGCAGGGCATGTTCGGGCACGGCTACTTGATCGGGGACGATCACACGCGACTGATCGTGGCGGAGACCACGCGTGGGGAACGCGCTGCCACGGCCTTGTTGCTGGCGGTGTTCGTTGCCTTGTTGGTCGGCCTCGGCGCCGTTCTCATCGCGCGTGCCTTTGGCGCGCACCCGCGGAGACCCGCGCTCCTTATGGTGCGCTCTGTATTCGTGCTCGCAGCGGCCTGCGGTATGTATGCGGCGCTCGTGCTTCCTCCACGCGAGTTCATCGGCCGGCGCGACGGTGCGTTGATCATCTGGGAACGAACAGAGCTATTGAATGATCTACCGCTTCCGCAGAGCCGGAGCATTCGGCTGGTGGCGGAGTCCGGCGTGGACCAAGTGCATGCTGTACAGAGTCCCGTGGGCCCGGATCGCTGCCGTTGGATGATCCAGGCAGAGTTGAAGGATGGCACGTCACTGCCACTGGGATCCTCCAGCTTAGTGTCGGTGAATGACACGAGCGCGCAACGCTTTGCGGAGATGCGCGCAGTTCAATTACGTCGCCTTATGCAGCGCCCATGAACGAACCGCGCTACATACCGCCGGGTCGCTTCCTGCACGGAGCGTTGGTGCTGTTGCTGTTGGGAGTGGTGGCTTGGGTGCTCTATGGCCTGCGTGCGGTGCTCATTCCCTTCCTTATCGCCGTGCTACTGGCGTACATGATGGAGCCCATGGTGGAGCGCGTGCAGCGGTTGGTGAAGCACCGCAGAGCTGCGGTAATGCTTACTCTTTTTTTGGTATTTGGCACGATCGTGGGCATCTTCATGCTCATCGTTCCCTTGATGGCACGCGAGGTGGTGCACTTCGGGCACCTGATGGCGGTGCAGTTCCCCCTGTGGCAGCAGCAGGTGGAGGGTCTTCCATGGATGCGCGATGCATTGGCCCAAGTGGCCGCGGTGGATCTGCAGCACTACCTCACGGCAGATAACCTGCTCACCATCGGGCGCAAGGCACTACCTGGTTTCTGGCAGGGTGTCAGCAGCGTGTTCGGCTGGCTGTTGGGCTTGGTGGGCGTGTTCACTACGCTGATGTACCTGCTCTTCATCCTGATCGACGAGGAGGATGTGAGATCGAACCTGAATGGCATGATCCCCCAAGCCTATCGCGGCCGGGTGATGGCCGTGCTCGGCGATCTGGAGCGCGTGATGGAGCTGTACTTCCGCGGCCAGGTGAAGATCGCGATCGTCCTGTGCGTGATCTATTCCATCGGCTTTCTCCTGATGGGTCTGCCGATGGCGCTCGCATTGGGCATCCTCGCCGGGCTGCTGAGCCTGATCCCCTACTTCGCCCTGCTGAGCGCACTGCCTGTGTTCTTGAGCTGCGGGCTGCTGGCCATGGAATCGGGGCGGTCCATCTGGGTGATCATCACGCTTGCGTTGGTCGTCTACGCTGTTGCACAGGTGATCGAAGGCTATGTGTTGATCCCGCGCATACAGGGCAAAAGCACGGGCCTGCGCCCCGTGTACATCCTGCTCGCATTGTCGGTATGGGGCTCGTTGCTGGGCCTGGTGGGCATGATCCTGGCGTTGCCTCTCACCACCCTGATGCTGAGCTATTACCGTAGAGAGGTGTTGGGCGAGGACGCGCCCCTGCCTGCACCCGAAACGCCAATTGGGCCTGTGGCGTCCGCGGATCGCTAAAGCCCGATCGTCCGCACCGTTACCCGCTTTGTCGCCGGGTGTTGACGTGCTGTTCTTCCTGGGTCTAATTTGCGTGCACGCTTCATGCACATCCGTTTCATCAAGGCCTCCGACACGCACGCGTTGCGGCACCGCGTGCTGCGTCCGCACCAGACCATCGAGGATTGCGACTATCCGAACGACCGCAACCTGGAGAGCTTCCACCTAGGCGCCTTTCTAGGGGGCCATTTGATCGGTATCGGCTCCTTCTACCCGGAGCGCAACGAGCTGTTGAAGGGTTGGAAGCAATACCGTTTACGAGGTATGGCCACGCATCCCGAATTCCATGGCCAGGGTGTGGGCAGGCAGCTACTGGAGTTCGCCTTCGACCACTTGCACGCGAAGAAATGCGACCTGCTTTGGTGCAACGCGCGTATCAACGCCAAGGGCTTTTATGTTCGGCTGGGCTTCACTGTGCATGGCGAGCCCTTCACCCTCGAAGGCGTCGGGGAACACTACGTGATGGTGCGCCGCAATTGAGTTGCGGATAGCTTCGCCCTGTGCCTTCTCAACCTTCCGATCGCTCGCTCATCATCGGGCTGTTGCTGCTGAACCTTGCCTTGAAGTTCAGCTGGCTGGGCGTTAACGAACTTTCCGGTGACGAGCCCTTCTCGGTGTACTGGTCCGAACGTCCATTGGGAGATCTCTTCGCGATGCTGCGCACGGAGAACAATCCGCCCTTGTATTTCCTGCTCGTTAAGTTGTGGAGTCAGTTGGTCCCGTTCACCGCCGCGTGGCTGCGTGTGCCTTCCGCTGTGTTCAGTGTGTTGGCAGTGTGGCCCTTGTTCCGCCTGGGAGAGCGGCTTGGCGGGCGTGCAGTGGGGATCATCGCCTTGCTGTTGTTCACCTTCAGCAACTATCACTATGGTTTCGCGCATGAAGTGCGGGCCTATGCGCTCTTCACGCTCCTAGCCGCCATCGGCATGTGGCTACTGGTGCGCGCTGCCGACAAGCCGAACAAGGGGATCAAGACGATGCTGGGCCTTTCGTTGATGAACATGTTGATGGTGTACACGCACTTCTTCGGTTGGCTGGCCATTGGCGTGCAACTGGTGTGTGTGCTGTTGTTGCCGGAGCTGCGGCACCTGCTGCGCAACTTCAGTCTTGGCCTCGTGTGCACCGCCGCGTTGTATTCACCCTATGCGGCCATCTTCTTCGAACGCGCGGGGACGAGTGTGGCCCAGGGTACATGGGTGGACGCACCTCCGCTGGAAGAACTATACAACATGATATGGCGCTGGAGCAACGCACCCATACTCGCCGTGGCGTTCCTGGTGGTGATCGTTGCCGGCATTTGGCGTTCGAGGGTGCTCGAGTTGGGCATGCGCGTGGCCCTGCTGTGGACCCTCGTTCCCTTGCTGGGCATGTTCCTCGTATCGCAATGGGTGCCCATGTTCCTGGACCGTTACCTCGTGTACGCGGCACCTGGCTTCGCCTTGCTCGTGGCGCTTTCGTTGCGCGCAGCTGCCAGTGATCAACAAGTCTTCCACGGCATTTCCGCGCTCGCTGTAGTGGGCATGGGCGCCACCTTCACGCCGTGGAAGGACACCGCACGGCACCCGTCCCATGTGGTGAAGCAGGTGAATGCTTGGTGCATTGACGACTGCTCCATCCAGGTGCTACCGAGCTGGTATTGGTTGAATTACCAGGCAGGTGATGACCTGAGCGAACTGCAGAATGATCAGTCCTCCGTGCTGAATGGAGGAATGGAGATCGGCCGTCTCTCCAGTGCTCCAACGCTTGGGCTGGAGGACAACGCCATGAACGCCATCGTGGTGGATGCAGGATCGGAATTTGTGGACCCGAAACGCATGTGGTTCCAACAGTTGAGGGCGAGGTATCCAGCGGTGGATTCCGTCGAGGCTGATCACCGGGTGTGGGTGTTCCGCTTCCACCATTGATCGAGGACCAACGGTTCATCACTTGCCTGAACCGCCCATGGAACCGGGACCGTGCGGATGGCTTGGACGATCAACTTCGCGTCACTTTCACCAAAAGATCCATGAAGAAAACATCGCTCATTCCCGCCATCGCGGCGCTGGCACTGCTTGCCGCCTGCGGCCAGCCTGCGGCAGAACAAGCCGAAGCCCAACTGGAGCCCGCACCCATCGTCCCCATGAAGGACTTCTTCCGCAACCCCGAGAAGTCGGGCTACCGGATCAGTGCGGACGGCCAGTATTTCGGCTATCGTGCACCGTGGAAGAACCGCATGAACCTGTTCGTGCAGAAAGTGGGCGATAGTGCAGCTACGCAAGTGACCACGGACACGGTACGCGACATCGGGGGATTTTTCTGGAAGGGCGACCGACTGGTGTATGGACGTGACATCAATGGCGACGAGAACTTCATCGTGTTCAGTGCGAGCCTTGATGGCAAGGATGTGAAGGCCTTAACGCCGGAGAAGGGTGTGCGGGCCGAAGTATTGGATGATCTGCATGCTGTAGAGGGCATGGAGAGCACCGTTCTGGTGGCCATGAACAAACGCAATCCGCAGGTCTTCGACCCATGGTACGTCAACATTGGCACGGGCGAAATGAAGCAGGCGCTGGACAACACGCCGAACTATGAGGCCTATGTAACGGACCACACCGGCGTGATCCGCATCGCCAGCAAGACCGACGGCGTGAACACCACATACTTCTACCGCGCCAGCGAGAAGGAGACCTTTGCGGAGTACATGTCAGTGAGCTTCAAGGATGCGTGGCAGCGCCTGTACTTCACCTTCGATAACAAGAACCTGTATGTGAACAGCAACCTGAACGGTCGCGATAAGTCCGTGATCGCCGAGTGGGACATCGCCGGCAAGAAGGAAGTGAAGGAGA
>JBKJNF010000093.1:0-4062 GCA_046596155.1 Flavobacteriales bacterium
TCTTTGGATCTCGTGATCCGCCAAGTGAATTATAGGGTGCGGCTCTTCGGCTTGTGACGGATCGTGAGAATGGAAACGAAGAAGTCATGTGGCGCAAATGCGGCCACCACCAAGGCTGCGGCTAGGAGCAGGGTTTTCATCGCACCGTAAAGATCGCGACGCAGCTCCAACTACCTTCAACCTGAACTGTATTTTCGCGGTCATGATGCTGAAGTCCTCCTTAGCCATCGCCGCCATACTTGTCAGCGTGCAGGCCCTTGCCCAGGATAGTCCACGCTATGGCCGCGACAAGTTCCGGCAGCTGGGTCAAGAACTGCCCACACCGAACGAGCAGCGCACCGCCAGCGGCGCCCCCGGCCACGCCTATTGGCAGATGAAGGCCGACTACGACATCCACGTGGAGATCACCGAGCCCGTGCTTGGCTCAGGTAACCCCATCTCCTTGGGAGAGGTGGCAGTGGGTGAGGTTCTCCCCAAGCTCACCGGCTACGAGACCATCACCTACCACAACCAGAGCCCGGACAAGCTCGACTACCTCTGGTTGCAACTGGACCAGAACATTTTCGAGCCCGGCAGCGATGCCAACGTGATCCGCACCGGCACCATCGGCGATAGCGTCAATGTGGAGCAGATCAGCAAATGGGTGAAGCCCTACGAGGGCGGCTACAAGATCACGGCCGTCACCGATGCTGGTGGTGGCAAGTTGAGCTACACTATAAACAAGACGATGATGCGCATCGACCTGCCGAAGTCGCTCGCTCCCGGTGCAACGTTCGCCTTCAAGGTGAGTTGGTGGAACTGGTTGAACGATCGCATGAAGTGGGGTGGTCGCGGCGGCTACGAGTATTTCCCCGAAGAGGACAACTACATCCACACCATCGCGCAGTTCTACCCGCGCATGGCCGCGTACATGGATTACAGCGGCTGGATGCACAAGCAGTTCCTCGGCAGCGGCGAGTTCACCCTCGACTTCGGTGACTACACCCTGAGCATCACCGTGCCCAGCGATCACGTGGTGGCGGCCACCGGCCTCTTACAGAACGAAAGCGCGGTGCTCACCACCGAACAACGCAACCGACTCGCGAAAGCACGCACGGCCACTTCACCGGTGTATGTCGTCACCGAAGAGGAAGCGAAGAAGAACGAAGTGAAGAGCGCCGAAGCGAAGAAGGCGCTTGGCAAAAAGACCTGGACCTACAAGAGCACCAACGTGCGCGACGTGGCCTTCGCCAGCAGCCGCAAGTTCATGTGGGATGCCATGGACCAACCCATTGGCAAAGGCCATGTGTTATGCATGAGTTTCTTCCCGAAAGAAGGCAACCCGCTCTGGGGCATGTATAGCACCAAGGTGGTCGCGCACACGATCAAGACCTATAGCGAGCACACCTGCGACTACATCTACCCAGTGGCGCAAAGCATCCACACCGACAAGATCGGCATGGAGTACCCGATGATCTGTTTCAACGGCGGAAGGCCCGAGAAGGACGGCACCTACAGCGAACGCACGAAGTATGGCATGATCGGCGTGATCACCCACGAGGTGGGCCACAACTTCTTCCCCATGATCATCAACAGCGATGAGCGGCAATGGACGTGGATGGATGAGGGCCTTAACACCTTCGTGCAATACCTCACCGAACAGGTATGGGACCGCGACTACCCCAGCTGGCGCGGCAAGCCCCGGAACATCGTGGACTACATGAAGGGCGATCCCAATGCGGAGCCGGGCAAGGTGAAGGCGCGCATCGAACCCATCATGACCAACAGCGAGAGCATCACGCAGTTCGGCAACAATGCCTACGGCAAGCCGGCCACCGCACTCAACATCCTCCGGGAGACCATCATGGGGCGCGAACTGTTCGACCATGCGTTCAAGACCTACTGCGATCGATGGAAATTCAAGCATCCAACCCCATCCGATTTCTTCCGCACCATGGAGGATGCCAGCGGCGTGGACCTCGACTGGTTCTGGCGCGGCTGGTTCTATACTACCGATCACGTGGACATTAGTATTGAGAACCTGAAGTACAAGCGCATAGATCCGCGTGATCCGCTGCAGGCCGAGAAACTGAAGCGCGAGGACAAGTCACGCGAAGTGGCGGACATCAGCCGCGAGCGCAACAAAACCGATGTGCCGCAAGTAGTGGTGGAGCGGGACCCCAACACCAAGGACTTTTACAACCGCTTCGATCCGATAACGGCCACCGAACGGGATGTGACCGAATTCGAAAAGTGGAAGAAGCAATTGAAGCCGGAAGAACTGGCGTTGCTGAACGAGGACCTGCATCTGTACGAGCTCTCGTTCAAGAACATCGGCGGTCTGGTGATGCCCATCATCCTGGAATGGGAGTATGCAGATGGCACAAAGGAGACCGAGCGCATCCCGGCAGAGATCTGGAAGACCGCCGATGAGGTGACGAGGGTCTTCGTTAAGCGCAAGGAAGTGAAGAGCGTGACCCTGGATCCGTTCCTTGAAACCGCAGACTGTGACCTGAACAACAACAGCTGGCCCCCACGTATGGTACCCACACGCTTCGACATCTACAAGGAACAGAAGTGGAGCGCTCCGAACCCGATGCAGTTGGAGCGGAAGCAGGGGGAGATGAAGGGGCAGTAGTGGTTAAGTGAACACAATGGGAGTGTTCGTTCATCCAGATGGCCGACCAGTGGATATGGCCTTTGAGGCAAGGCAACTTGATGGGCTACTTCGACATCCGAGGGTAAGCTGAAGGCGTTTCCGACCGAATTGCAACCAATGGTAGAGAAGTTGAGCAGATTTGTGGCGGACACCTTTACTCGACCGTGCTCAGACCCTCGCAACGACCTAGAGTACCTTTTCTGTGGGTACTTCGCGAGTCGAATGCTTTATAGAATGGACGACGACAATGCTGATACCATCTGGTATCCAAGCGTGAAGGCGGGATTAACAAGAGAGAACATCGCGATCAAGCCTGAGGTCTTGAGAGTTCACTACAAACCGGTGAAGGTTGAGGAGCATGTGATTGGCAAGACCCTCACATACTCGGATGAAGCGCTCGTGTTAAGCGGAGGTGTGACTTGTGATCGTTTCGATTATAAGCAGGGCGAAGTGCTATGGGAGTAGGCTTAGGCCACAGCAGTCTCCTCCGTCCTTAGGCCCCCGCATGTGGGTGACGGGCCACATGAGCACCTAACACCGTTCACTCCCGAATTCTATATCCAGCCAAATGTGGCCTACGGACCATGCATTTGGCTGGATATAGAATGGGCAGGGAAGGCGTGGTGATCGGTCGGGATGCATAGCAGGCGCAGCTTCTGGACGCTTTGGAGAGCCCGCGTTCCGAACTGATCGTGGTGTACGGCAGGCGGCGCATCGGCAAGACCTACCTCATCCGTAACACCTACGCGATGTGATCCACTTCGAGTTCGCGGGCATGCACTGGGGCAGCTACAAGGATCAGCTGAAGAACTTCCACAGGGCACTCACGAAGCAATGGAGGACGTCCTTGTCCCGCTCTGGCGGGAAGGCTCCTGTGCCCGAAGCCTGGATCGAAGCTTTCGATCTGCTCGGCGAGTACCTGGGCGGTCTGAAGTCGAAGAGCAAGTGCGTCGTCTTCATTGACGAGTTCCCGTGGCTGGCTACGCGCCGCTCTGGATTCCTTCCGGCCTTTTCCAACTTCTGGAACGGCTATGCCGCCAAACGCAAGGACCTAGTGGTGGTGATCTGCGGATCGGCGGCATCGTACTTGGTCACCGAGGTGATCAAGAGCAAAGGCGGCTTGCACAACCGGCTCACTCGGCGCCTCCGGCTGGCGCCTTTCAACCTGCGCGATACCGAGCAACTGCTCCAGCGCAACCGCGTGCGGCTCACCCGCTACGACATCGTACAACTGTACATGGCCTTGGGCGGCGTGCCGTACTACCTGCAACTGATCAAGCCCGGCGAGAGCGTGGCGCAGGCTATCGACCGGCTGTGCTTCGAGCCGAACGGTTTTTTGCGCGATGAATTCGGCAGGTGTTCGCACCGTTGTTCGAGCACTCGGAGAACCTCACGGCCATGGTGCGCGCCCTGGTCAAAGTGCG
>JBKJNF010000192.1:0-19315 GCA_046596155.1 Flavobacteriales bacterium
ATCTATCTCTACTGGGAGCCCTGCTGCGAACGGATCCACCGGTACAACCCGGAGATGAAGCTGATCGCCATCCTCCGGCAGCCGGTGGAACGGGCCTTCTCCCATTGGAATATGGAATTCAATCGGAAAGCCGAGGACCGCGACTTCCTTACGGCCATTGGCGAAGAACATGAGTTGCGCAGCACCGGACAGCAAGCACAACATCGCGTACGGTCGTACTTGGACCGCGGCTTCTATGCGGAGCAGATCGAGCGCTTCCGGCGCTTCTTCAAGCCCAAGCAAATGCTATTCCTCAACCATGACGAGTTCCGTGCCGAGCCACGTGCCTGCCTGTCCCGGATCTTCAGCTTCCTGGATGTTGCTGATGAGTCCTATGCCACAGAGCTCGTTGAACTCAATCGCGGCGAGTTCACCAGGCGGATCGGTGCGGCGGAATACGACCGTATGAACGCCTTGTTCCAGGAGGACATCCGAAAGGTGGAAGTGCTTCTGGGATGGGACCTCAGCGAGTGGCGGAAACCCTTTCACGCGCGTTGATCCTCTTCAACCAAATTGCGCGCAGAGCTCATTTCGTACACGTCGTTGATCGGACCTATGGCATAGCATCGGTTAAGTTCAGAGCGCCTAACTTGGCCTCACCATTCAAAACCGTTGAAGCAATGACCCGAACCGTACTCCCTGTTCTCTGTGCTGTCCTGCTACTCGCCTCGTGCGTGTCCAAAAAAGAATACATCGTTCTGCAAGGCAAGCACACCGGCCTCACTGCTGAGCTGGAGGGGGTGAAGCGTGACCTCGGACAGTGCAAGGACGACAAGGCCGCGCTGGAAAGCAAGCTGGCCAACATGCAGACGAGCAACGACCACCTGAAGGACCAGGTGCGCGATCTGAACGTGACGAACGGAGCGTTGTTGAACAACGTGGGCAACATGGCCACGTTGTCCGCTCAGGAATCCACGAACCTCGAGAAGTCCCTCGAAAGCATGCGCGAAAAGGACCTGCAGATCCGTCGCATGCAGGACGCCCTTACCAAGAAGGATTCCGTAACGCTGGCGCTCGTGGTCAGCCTGAAGAGCTCCCTCGGCAACCTGAACGACACGGACGTTACCGTGAACGTGGAGAAGAGCGTGGTGTTCATCTCCCTCAGCGACAAGATGCTGTTCAAGAGCGGCAGCACGGAGATCGGACCCAACGCCAAGGCCGTGCTGGCCAAGGTGGCCACCGTGGTGAACGACAAGCCCGAGATGGAAGTGCTGGTGGAAGGCCATACGGACAATGTGCCCATCGTGAAGGACTGCATCAAAGACAACTGGGACCTCAGCGCCATGCGCGCCACGGCCATTACACGGCTGTTGACCACCGAACTGGGCGTGGCACCCGGACGGGTGACGGCTGGTGGCCGCAGCCAATACGTTCCATTGGTGGAAAACGACACGCCCGAGCACCGCTCTGCGAACCGCCGCACGCGCATCGTGATCCTGCCCAAGATCGACGAATTCTACAAAATGATCGAGGATGGCATGAAGAAGGCTTCGGAGTAAGCGCTTCTCGAGAGTGCATTGAATTTACTTATCAGTAGTATTCAAAACGCCGTGGTCGATCGACCATGGCGTTTTGATTTGCTATCCGGTCGCGGATAGCCCTGCATTATCACTACCGTCTGGATCGGATAAAGCAGACTGTAGAACTTGCTGGGGCTGTACGCATCCCTACTTCGGCAAGCCCGAAACCGTTGACCGCCATTCCGCGATCCCTTCGCAAAGCCTCGGGACGCGGAACAGAGTTGAACATTGAATGACAACGCGAATAGGGAACACGCGGCGCCTTCAGCCCAAATAGCCCTCCAGCGCCTGCTGGATCCGTCCGGAGATATCGGTGGTATCGGCCGGGACGAAGGCTTTACCAGTAATACGCTCATACAGCTCGATGTACCGGTCGCTCACGCTCTTCACGTAGGTATCGTCCATCGTGGGCACCACCTGCCCTTCCTTACCCATGAAGTGGTGTTCGATCAGCCATTGGCGCACGAACTCCTTGCTCAGTTGTTTCTGGGCCTCCCCCCGCTCCTGCCGTTCGGCGTAGCCCTCCGCGTAGAAATAGCGGGAGCTGTCCGGTGTATGGATCTCGTCGATGAGCATCAACTCGCCTCCCGGACCTGAGCCGGGAGCGCGTCCGAACTCGTACTTGGTATCCACGAGGATCAGTCCGCGCTCGTTCGCCAGGCGTGTGCCTTCGGCGAAGAGGGCCAAGGCATAGCGGCTCATCGTTTCCCATTCGGCCTGTGTGCACAGCCCGCGCTCCACGATCTGGTCCGGTGCGATGTCCTCATCATGCCCCACATTGGCCTTGGTGCTGGGCGTAATGATGGGCTCGGGGAATGCATCGCTCTCCTTCAGCCCGTCGGGCATGTGCGCTCCGCAGAGCAGGCGATGCCCGTCGCGGTATTGGCGCCACGCGTGTCCGCTGAGGTAGCCACGCACCACCATTTCCACTTTTACGGTCTCGGCGCGGTGGCCAATGACCACGCAGGGATCGGGCGAGGCGACGGCCCAGTTGGGCGCCACGTGGCTTGTGGCCTGCAGCATGTGCCAGCTCACCTGGCTGAGCACTTGTCCCTTGTGCGGGATGCCGCGCGGCAACACGACATCAAAGGCACTGATGCGGTCGGTGGCCAAGAGGATGGTGCGGCCGTCCTTCAGGTGGTACACGTCGCGCACCTTGCCGCGATAGACCTCGGCGACATCCTTCAGCTTGAGGTCGGAACGGGTGAGCGTGTTGGGGAGGGTGATGGTCATGGGGAGGGATCAAAGATCGCTTCGCGGCCACATTGGTCAGAGATCCTTGGACCGCTCGCAAAGCGGGAGTCAAAGATCGCTTCGCGGGGAACGATCAAAGATCGCTTCGCGGCCATTGGTCACAGATGCTTTTGGCCGCTCGCGAAGCGGGAGATCAAAGATCGCTTCGCGGCCACATGGGTCGCTGATCCTGTTGGGCCGCTCGCGAAGCGGGAGTCAAAGATCGCTTCGCGGGGGAGGATCAAAGATCGCTTCGCCCCGACGCGTCGGGGCTCGCGAAGCGTCTAGGATCCATTCTTGATGCCTTCCTCGATCTCGCGGAACGCAACGAGCACCTTGGTCACCAGTTCATGGCGGATCACATCGCGCTCGTCGAGGTCGATAATGCTGATGCCTTCGACACCGCGCAATTTGGCTGAGGTGGGTGCCAGGCCGCTGCGCTGGTGGCGCGGCAGGTCCACCTGGGTAACGTCGCCGGTGATCACGAACTTGGCGCTGCGGCCCATGCGGGTAAGGAACATCTTCAGCTGCATGAGCGTGGCGTTCTGGGCCTCGTCCAAGATCACGAAGGCGTGATCGAGGGTGCGCCCGCGCATGAAGGCCAGTGGGGCGATCTGGATGATGCCGTTCTCCATGTACTCGATCAGGCGGGCGGCAGGGATCATGTCCTTCAGCGCGTCGTAGAGCGGCTGCAGGTACGGATCGAGCTTATCGCGCAGGTCGCCGGGCAGAAAGCCGAGGTTCTCCCCCGCCTCCACAGCGGGCCGCGTGAGGATGATACGCCGCACCTGTTTGTCGCGCAGGGCTTTTACGGCGAGCGCCACGGCGGTGTAGGTCTTGCCTGTGCCGGCAGGGCCGATGGCGAAGACCATGTCGCTGACCTTCACGGCCTCCACGATGCGCTGCTGGTTGGCGGTGCGCGCTTTCACGCGCAGACCGGCGTTGCCATGCACGATCACATCATGCTCTTCGCTGGCCTCGCTGGTGGCATCACCACTGCCCATGATGTCGTCCAGGACCTTGCGCGGCAATTCATTATACTTCTTCACATGCTGAATGAGCTGTGCAAAGCGTTCCATGAACATGTCCACTTGTTCCTCCGGCCCGATCACCTTCACGGTATCGCCGCGTGCCACGATGTTCAACTTGGGGAACAGCTCGCGGATGATCCGCAGGTGCTGGTCGTTGGGGCCGAACACGGCCACGGGGTCCGTTTCGGTGATCTGGAGGGTTCGTTCGCTCACGCGGGGGATCGATCATGAACAACGGACTGTTGATCCGTTGCCGTTTTTCTAACGTGCCGAAGGTAGGGTGTCCTCTTTCTTCGCTCGCCCATCCGAAACACACATGGCCATCATCACGCTAACGACCGACATGGGCCTGCGTGATCATTACGTGGCTGCGGTGAAGGGCGCGATCCTAAGCCAGCATGCGGAAGCGCAGATCGTGGACATCAGCCACCAGATCGCGCCGTTCGACAACCAGCATACGGCCTTTGTGCTGCGCAATGCGTACCCGGAATTCCCACGCGGCACCATCCACATCATCGGCGTGAACGGCGAGGCCGATGGTCGTACCCCACACTTGGTGGTGCGCCATGATGGTCACTATTTCATCGGTGCGGACAACGGCATCTTCTCGCTGCTGTTCGACACCAAGCCGCAGGAGGCCTTCGAGCTGACGATCAAACTGGACACCGACCACCTGGCCTTCCCCACGAAGAACATCTTCGTGAAAGCGGCTTGCCACATCGCCCGCGGCGGCACGCCGGAGGTGATCGGCCGCAAAGTGGTCACCATCCGTGAGCAGCTGAACTTCCGTCCGGTGATGCACAGCGATGCTATCAAGGGCGCGGTGATCCACATCGACAGTTACGGGAACGTGGTCACCAACATCACGCGCACGCATTTCGACGAGTTGATCAAGGCGCACACCTTCAAGATCAGTTTCGGTCGTTCGCTCCATGACATCACGGAGATCAGCACCACATATACGGACGTTGTGCAGGGCGAGCGGCTGGCCTTCTTCGGCGCAACCGGATTCTTGGAGATCGCGGTGAACAAGGGTGTGGCCGGCGGCGGCGGCGGTGCCGCCCAATTGCTCGGCCTTCGCGTGTCCGACCCCGTAAGACTGGAGATCACCGGCTTGGCGCGCAGCGCCAACGTGGCATGATCGTCCGCCTGGTGAAGATGACCTTCCGTCCGGAAGAAGTTTCGCGGTTCCAGGAACTCTTCGAAGGCTGGCGCCACAAGATCCTCGCCTCCCCCGGATGCCAGCAGTTGCAGCTGCTGCATGATGCCCATGATCCGCGCGTGTTCTTCACCTACAGCGTATGGGACGACATCACGGATCTGGAGGCCTACCGGAAAAGCGAAGTGTTCGACAGCGTGTGGCCTGTGGTGAAGTCGCAGTTCGCCGCAAAGGCGGAAGCGTGGACCGTGGAGCGGGAACATGCCATGGGCGGATGAACATCCGAGCACTTGACCCTGCGCACATGTGGGCATAAAATGTTGGCGTTTGAGCGCCCTTGGGAAGCCGCTCCTTGCTTCGACCTACCCAATTGGGGGTAGTGGTCCGCGAAATGTTGCTTTTTCCCTTGCTAAAAGGATCGGAACAGTCGTTGCTTTGTGCGTGAACATGAAGATCCACATCAGCATCGCTTTCCTTGCCCTCTCTGTTCTGTGCCATGGACAACGCTCGGCCCAGCAGGAGTTGGTAGCGGCCTTGTCCACCGCCCAAGTGGGACAGTTGGACAGTGCGCGGATCCAAGTGGACCGCAGTTTGGCCTTGGATGGCGCCAATGCCAAGGCTCACAAACTTAGCGGGGACCTGTACCAGCGCGCTGGCAACAAGGAAGCTGCGTTGGCCGCCTATAAGCGATCGGAAGAATTGGACCCGACGGATCACCGCCTTTACATCAGCCGCGCTGCCTTGCGCATCACCAGCGGGCAATACAAGACGGCGCTGAAGGACTGCGAACGGGCTATTGAGCTGGACCCCACCGATGCGGACGGATTTTACGATCGCGCCTGCGCCTTGTACCTGGGCGGCAATATCGAGGGTGCCGAGAAGGATGCCTCCAAGGCGGTGAAACTGAAGCCGGAACACGCCGATGCCCTGTATCTGCGAGGTGTTGCGAAAGGTGACTTGTATCAGGAGGAAGCCGGCTTGGCAGACATTGATGCGGCACTGCGCCTGAAACCCTCGATCCCAGGTGGAATGATGAGCATGGCCGTGTTGCTCTACGAGGCCAAGCGTTACGAGGAGGCCATTGAGAAGTTCACCGAGGTGATGGCCACCGACACGGCAGAACTGGCCGCGATGCACTATTACCGAGGCGACAGCTATTACCAGATACAAGACAAGGAAAAGGCCTGTGCCGACTTCTTGATCAGCGCGAAGCTGGGCGACCGTGATGCTGTATTCATCAAGAAGAACTACTGCGACACCGACCTTACGAAGATCCCGCGCAAACCAGTGAAGGGCAAGCACAAGACCGTTATTGAGTTCTGAAGCGCGTGGCGGCGCGCCAGGCGCGGAATGCTTTTTACCGCAGATGGGCGCGGATAAACACAGATGGACACGGATGGATGCGGATCGCGTTTGAACCGCAGATGAAGGGGATGGACGAGATGAACGCAGATGAATTCGCTCTGCGCCCTTTGCGCTCTCTGCGTCTTTGCGGTGAATTACATTCCCTCCCCACCTCCCCCAAGACGCTCATGCCCCCACCTCCCCCGTTCCTTGGATAAGCATGGACCAGCCGAACGCGGCCATTACCTTGGCGCGCTTTTACACCCATGCGAGCGCTGATCAGTAAAGAAATACGGGCCTTCCTCGGCTCACTGATAGGCTACATCGTGATCGTGGTGTTCCTACTCATCACGGGGCTTTTCCTTTGGGTGTTCCCGGATAACATCCTCGACCTTGGTTACGCCGATCTGGGTCCCCTTTTCTTCCTAGCCCCTTGGGTCTTCCTGTTCCTCGTGCCCGCGGTCACCATGCGCAGCTTCAGCGAAGAGCGCCGCACTGGCACCATCGAACTGCTGCTCACCAAGCCCATTACCGAGTTCAAGCTGGTGGTCAGCAAATACATCGCTGCTGTGGTGTTGGTGCTGCTGGCGTTGCTGCCCACGCTGGTGTATTACTGGAGCGTGGGGACGCTGGCGCTGCCCGCATGGAACATTGATTCCGGCGGCACGTGGGGCAGCTACCTCGGCCTGTTCTTTCTGGCCTCCTGCTTCACGGCCGTAGGCATTTTCTCCTCCTCCATCACCGACAGCCAGATCGTGGCCTTCCTTATCGGCGTGTTCCTCTGCTTCGCCTTGTTCATGGGCTTCGAACTGCTCTCTTCGTTCGACGCCGTTGGCGGGTTGGAGGGCCCGCTGAAGAACATTGGCATCCAACAACACTATGCCAGCATGAGCCGCGGCGTGATCGACCTGCGCGATGTGCTCTACTTCGGCGGCGTGATCATGATCTTCCTGTTGTTGACGCGTACGGTGATCCAAGGTCGGAAATGGTGATCATCGAATGAAACAGAACCGGAGCCACCGCTATCGTGACCTGATGAGCCTCCTCATCGGTGTTGCCTGCGTGCTACTGGTGCTCTTCATCGGCTCCTTCACGCGCCTCCGGGCCGATCTGACCACGGAGAAACGCTACACACTGACGCCCGCCACTGAACAGCTGATGGACAGCTTGAAGGACGTGGTGTTCTTGAAGATCTACCTGAGCGGTGAACTCCCTGCCGACCTGAAGAAACTCAGCGATGCCACGCGCGAGCTGCTGGACGAGATGCGCGTGCGCAACCCTGGCATGCTGGAATACGAGCTTGTGGACCCGAACGCGAGCTCCGATGAAAAGACCCGCAACGACCTGTTCGCCGACCTGCAGAAGCAGGGCCTTCAATACTCCAGCATCCGCGTGAAGGAGAAGGCCGGCGAGAGCGAGCTGATCGTGTGGCCCTGCGCCCTGCTGAACTACCAGAACAAGACACTGCCGTTGCAGCTGTTGAAGACGCAGTTCCGCACGCCGGACGCGGACATGGTGAACCGCAGCGTGAACAACCTGGAGTTCGAAGTGGCAAGCGCCATCCGCCAGATCACTGCCACCTACAAGCCACGCATCGCCTTCCTCGAAGGGCACGGCGAGTTGGACGAATTACAGACGAAGGACATGGCGAACGGGCTGGCGGAACAGTACATCGTGAGCCGCGTGCGCATCGATGGCCAGCTGGACGCGCTGAGCGAAAAGGTAGAGGGCGGCCGCTTCCGCACCAACAAGTTCGAAGCGCTCATCATCGCCAAGCCGGACAGCGCTTTGTCGCAGAAGGATGCCTACTTCATCGATCAGTTCATGATGAACGGCGGCCGCATCCTGTGGGTAGTGGACGCCATGAACGCGCACCTGGACAGCCTGCGCACCAAGCAATACTCCATCGCCACACCGCTGGAACTGGGGATCAGCGACCTGCTCTTTGCCTATGGAAGCCGGGTGAACACGGACCTGCTGGTGGATGCACAATGCGCACCGATCCAGCTCTATGGGTCACCCTATGGCAACCAGCGCAAGTTGGAAACGCGGCCTTTCCCATTCGAGCCCGTGGTGGTTCCGCGCAGCACGCACCCCATCGTGAACAACATCGATCCCGTGCACCTGAAGTTCGCGAGCACCATCGACACCATCGGGCTGGACAGTGCGCGCAGCACCATCCTCCTCACCTCTTCACCTTACGCGCGCGCCTTGCGCAATCCAGTGCGCATCAGCTTGGCGGTGGTCGACATCGATCTGAAGTTGGACAAGAGCAACACACCGGACCGTCCGGTGGCGGTGCTTACAGAAGGGATATTCCACAGTGCGTATGCGGACCGCGTTGTGATGAGCGACAGCATGAAGACCGCGATCGGTCACCGCGACACGAGCAGACCGACCGCCTGCATCGTGGTGAGCGATGGTGACGCGATCGCCAACCCAGTGGACCGCGATAAGGGCATGTACTACACGTTGGGCTTCGATCGCATGGCCCGCGCCAAGGTGTACGGCAACCGCGAGTTCTTCATCAACGCGATGAACTACCTGTTGAACGACAAGAGCCTGATCAGCCTGCGCTCGCGCACGATCACCTTACGGCAGCTGGACATGGAGCGCATCGGTCGTGAGCGCGGCTTCTGGCAGATGCTGAACGTTGGCCTGCCCGTGCTGGTGAGCCTGCTCGCCGGACTGTTGTTCTTCACCCTGCGCCGCCGTCGTTACGCCACCACCGCATGAACAGCACTTCCGCTCCCCGAAAAGGCCTTGGCCGCATCCTGCCCCTCCTGCTGCTGCTGGCGCTGGGCGGTGTGGCCTTGTGGCTCTGGCGCTCCCGCTCGAACACCACCTTGGCCGGTCCCATGGCGGACTTTGCCGTGCCGGATACGGCCAGGATCGACCGCATCTTCATTGCGCAGATGGATGGGCACACCGCCGATCTGCGCCGCGAGGGCGATCGTTGGACGGTGAACGGCATGCCCGCGAACCGGGTGCCGATCAACACCCTGCTGAAGACCTTCATCCGCGTGGAAGTGAAGACGCCAGTGCCTATGAGCATGCAGGCCAATGTGCTGAAGACCATGAGCACCCTGGCGGTGAAGGTGGAGATCTACACCGGGGCTGACAAGCCGGAAAAGATCTGGTGGGTGGGCCACGGCACCCAGGATCATTTTGGCGTATTCGCCGTTCTCGAAAAGCCCGGAGAAGGCCGCAGCGACAGTCCTTTTGTGCTGGGCATGACCGGCTTCACCGGCATCATCAACACCCGCTTCCATGCGCGGCTGGACGAGTGGCGGAGCAGTGATGTGGCCGTGTACAAGGACCTGAGCAAGGTGTCGCGCGTACAGGTGGAACATCCTTCCACCGACAGCCCCGGATATACCGTCCTGTATGATGGAAAAGGCATGTTACAACTGAAGGACACCGCTGGGCGGGACGTTCCCATCGACACTTCGCTCGTACGTGACCTGATGATGCACCTCACGGACGCGCACTTCGAGTACCTCGAACGCAGTATTACCAAGGCCCAGCGCGACAGTGTGCTGGCCACCAAGCCTTGGCACGTGTTGACTGTGACCTCCACGGACGGAATTGCGAAGCGCATACCTTTCTGGCGCAAGAACCCCATCCCCGGCGAGCGCGATGCGGATTTCAACCTGCTGACACAGGACGTGGACCGCATGTACTGCCTGGTGGACGACAGCGCCTTGGTGGTGGTGCAGCGCTATTGGTTCGACCGCATGGTGCCCAACCTGGAGCAGTTGGCTCCTCGGTGAGGGTGAACTGACGCAGTCGCTTTGTGGCTGCAGGCTTCCGGCTGCCAGCCACTCACCACTGGACTACTCGGCGGATCGTGGATAAACCCGCGTCCATGTTCATAAAACGGCCCGATCGGGGGGTGGGAGGCGGGTATATTCGCGCCGCTTCCAGCGAGACCGTGTTGAGGGAGCACTGACCAACCAACCTACCGAGATGAAGTTCATCGTATCCAGCACTGCCCTGCTCAAGCAACTGCAGACCCTCCAAGGCGTGCTTGCCAGCAGCAACACCTTGCCCATACTCGATAACTTCCTATTCGAGATCGACAGCAAGCAACTAACGGTGACCGCCAGCGATCTGGAGACCACCATCACCGCCACCATGGCCGTGGAAGCGAAGGACAAAGGCAGCGTGGCCATTCCCGCCCGGTTGTTACTGGATACCCTGAAGGCCTTCCCAGAGCAGCCGCTCACCTTCAGCGTGGACGCCAAGCATTTCGGCATCGAGATCAGCAGCGACCAAGGCAAGTACAAGATGACCGGCTTCAATGGCTCGGAGTTCCCCAAGAGCCCGGTGCTGGAAAGCCCCACGAAGTTCAACCTGCCTGCCGGCACGCTGGCCATGGCCATCAACAAGACCATCTTCGCCACAGGCAACGACGACCTGCGTCCGGTGATGAGCGGGATCTTCTTCGAACTGGCCGACGACGGTATCCGGTTCGTGGCCACCGATGCCCACAAGCTGGTGCGTTATGCTCGCACTGACATCAAGTCGCCGAAGACCGCCAGCTTCATCGTGCCCAAGAAGCCGCTGAACTTACTGAAGAACAGTCTCGCCAGCACGAACGCTGAGGTGACCGTTTCCTTCAACGAGAACAATGCTTCCTTCACCTTCGACAACATCATGCTGGTGTGCCGCCTGATCGATGGCAAGTATCCCAACTACGAGGCGGTGATCCCCAAGAAGAACCCGAACAAGCTCACCATCGACCGCCAGAGCTTCCTGAACAGCGTGCGTCGGGTGAGCATCTTTAGCAATAAGACCACGCACCAAGTGCGCATGAGCATTACAGGCAGCCAGTTGGCCGTGAGCGCTGAAGACCTCGACTTCGCCAACGAGGCGAACGAAAAGCTTACCTGCGGTTACGAGGGCGAGGACATGACGATCGGCTTCAACAGCCGCTTCCTCATGGAGATGCTGAACAACCTGACCAGTGAGCACGTGGTGATGGAGATGAGTGCGCCGAACCGCGCAGGTATCCTGTTGCCCGGGGAGACCGGCGAGCACGGCGAAGATGTGCTGATGCTCGTGATGCCCGTAATGCTGAACAATTGAATTGACCGACCATCCATGGAAGGGCCGACCGCGAGGGAGGCCCTTTCTCGTTCCGTGGCACTACATTCGCTTACATCGCCCCATGAAACCGATCCGCCTTCCCCTTCTCGCATTGTTGTTGTTCATCACCTTGAGCGCGAACAAGTGCTCGAAAGCAGATGGCACCCCCATGGATCCCATGACCGCATTGGCCGGCTCCCGCTGGAACCTGCAAACACTGGTCGGCCGCGCCTTTCAACTGCCAGAGGGCGTGGAAAATCCTTACATCGCGCTCGGCAAGGACGGTGCGGTGAGCGGCTTCAACGGCTGTAACAACCTGATGGGCACAATGAAGGTGGATGAGGGTTCGCTGTCCTTCCCCGGACTGGGCAGTACAAAGATGTTCTGCGAGAACACGAAGGCCACCGAGAGCGGATTCATGAATGCGTTGCGGGCCACCAACAGCTTCACCCTCGAAGGTGACAAGCTGACCTTGTTGGACAAGGAAAAGGAACTCGCCACGTTGCTCAAGGCAAAATAGGCGCATCGCTATTCCGCGTTACTCCTCTGATCGTTGGCCGCTTTCCTGTGGTTGCACGAAGTGGATCGGCCGCGCGTCCCCGTTCAATTGCGTGCTGCTCATGTTTCCCGGCAACACCTGCTGCGGTGCTTCGCTGTGTTCCAGACCTTCTTCAGACATCTCCTCGTCATCCTCGTGCACGATAGGCGGTGGCACGTGCGCAGGGGCCGTCCCACGATAGAACCAGGCCATCATCACACCAGCAAGGGCGCCGAATAGATGACTCTCCCAGCTCACTCCTTTCATCAAGGGGAGCACGCCCCAAACCATGCTGCCGTAAAGGAAAACGACGATCAGTGACACCGCCATCAGTGCTACGCGCCGACGGATGATCCCGCTGAAGAAAAGGAAAGCCGCCATGCCGTAGATGATGCCGCTTGCGCCGATGTGATAGCTGTCCCGGGCAGTGGACCACACCCACACTCCCCCGAGCAGCCAGCTGGCCACCACCACTCGCCAGGAGGCCTTCGGATAGAAATACACCAGCAGCCAGCCGAGCACCAGCATGGCCGTGCTGTTCCCCAAGAGATGATCTACATCGGCGTGCACAAAAGGCGATGTGAGAATGCCCCATAGCCCTTGCAATGATCGCGGGCGCACCCCGTGGCGGAACAGTTCGAGCCGATAGACCCGATCGAAAGCGAAGGCGATCCACAACGATCCCACAGCCAGCATCGGTGGCAGGGCGGCAGTGAACAGCCTTCTGCGGCCCAAGTCCTCGTTCAGGTGGTCGATCATTGTTGAGTGCCAGCGATCATCGCGCCGCAAGTTCGGGGAAGACAGCATGGCAGGCGGAGCTAAGTTCGCGTCATGATCATGCATGCACGCGCCTTGGCAGTTGGACTAGTCGTCTTGTTCGCCATCGGGTGTGATAACACGCCAAGTGAGGATACGAAAGGTGCCAAACCCTCAGTGGTCACAGGCGGAGACCATATAGTGAGCCCGCTAGCTCAGTTGATGCGCGACATGACGAGTTGGGCCGACAGTACAAAACAGCATCTCTCAACCGGCCAAGAGCTCCTGCCCTATCCCGCGGCCTTCAAGTCCATGCTCACATTGGAGTCAACGCCGGGTATGGTGGATCACCGAACCTTTGACCCATTCGCCTTCAGCTACCTGCATCAGCTGGATGTGCTGTACAAGGTGGTGCCCGCCCAACGGCAGCAGGCCTTTGATGAGCTGATCCAGTATTGTGCGGCCTGTCATGGCACGGTGTGTCCCGGCCCGCTCACACGGATACGGAAGCTGCGGATGCCTGCTGCGAACTGAACCATTTACGCTGAGCATCGTCAAACGCCCATGCGCCCATCCTTTTTCCGCTTGCTGCTCTGCATGGTCACAGTGCTACCCTCGTTCAGCTTCATGGCACAGACCCAGTCGTTGTATTTCCCTCACAACGGATTCAATACGTGGGAGACGTTAGACCCTTCCCTGCTTGGTTGGTGCCCGGACCGCATTGATTCGCTCTACGCCTTTCTGGAGCAACGCAATACAAAGGCCTTCCTGATCCTGAAGGACGGCCGCATCGTGCTGGAACATTATGTGGGCACTTTTACGCAGGACAGTCTTTGGTACTGGGCGAGCGCGGGAAAAACCCTTGCCTCCATGCTCACGGGCATCGCGCAGCAGCAGGGTTACTTGGACATCGACCAACCGACAAGCACCTATCTGGGCGCGGGATGGACCAGCGCGAGTCCTTCACAAGAAGCTGCGATCACCGTGCTGAACCAGTTGACCATGACCTCGGGGCTGGACGATGGTGTAGCGGATGACGATTGTACGGACCCGGTCTGCCTGCAGTACCTCGCAGACGCGGACACGCGCTGGGCATACCACAATGGCGTTTACACGTTGTTGGACGACGTGATCGCCAACGCGACGGGGACCACGTTCTCCAACTACTTCAACACGCGCCTCCGGAATCCGATCGGCATGGACGGTCTCTGGTTGCCTGGAGGTTCGGTGTACAACAACGTGTACTTCAGCAAAGCACGCAGCATGGCGCGCTACGGCTTGCTCGCGTTGAACCATGGCATCTGGAACACGGACACCATACTGCACGATCAGGACTACTTCACCGCGATGACAACTCCTTCCCAACCGCTGAACCAGAGCTACGGATACCTGTGGTGGCTGAATGGGCAGCCCAGCTTCATGCTGCCGGGGACGCAGATCGTGTTCCCTGGTCCTCTTTCGCCCAACGCCCCGGCGGACATGTTCAGTGGCATCGGCAAGAACGACCAGTTGGTGAGCGTGATCCCCAGCCGCAATATGGTGGTTGTGCGCATGGGCAATTCGTCCGATCCGAACATCAGTGTTCCTGTGGTCTTCCTGAACCAATTGTGGGAGAAGATCAATGACCTGGAATGCACCAACGCGGTCCCGGAGCAGGATGCGTCCGTTTGGTGCACGGTGGGCCCGGGCAGTGGTGTTGTTTCGTTGGATCTTCCACGTGGCGGTGGTTGGACCCTGCGGGCGATCGACGCCATGGGGCGTGTTGTGGCCCGCACTAACGATCCCTTCACATGGGCGCTTGGCGAGCACGGATGCCAATTCCTCCTATTGGAAGCGGTGCGCGGCAGGCAAGTGCTTCGCACTCGGGTGATGATCACCCCCTAAAAATCCCCATATGTCGGTATTGTTGGCGCAATAATGCGCCGGTAGGTTTGTACCATGATTTCCCTCCCGATCATGACACAGCACGCACGACATATCAAACCGGAACACATGAGCGGTCCGCAGCCTTTACACATGCAACCAGCCGAGCCGGATATGGATCCCGTTCTGGATCAAGTACCCGAGTCCGGCGAGGAAGAGACCGAGCGACATTGGAAAGAAGCCTTGATCCGCACCGAAATGCGCCAACGTCGCGCTGGCAGGGGTCCTTCACGTCCGGAGAGCGGCATCTGAACTACTCCGTTATATTTGCCGCCCCTCCCGTGAAAAATGCCCCTGCCCAGGTGGTGAAATTGGTAGACACGCTACTTTGAGGGGGTAGTGACCGAAAGGTTGTGCTGGTTCGAGTCCAGTCCTGGGCACTTGATGATCGAAGCCTCGCCGCGCAGCGGCGGGGCTTTTTCACGTCCGACCGAGCCGAGCAACGCTCGTGCGAGGGAGGCGGTGAAAAAGCCGCGTGGGCCGCGAAGTCGGCCTAGGCTTGGATCCACTTCACGGCCAAACCTGGTCTGAACCTCCGGCCATAAAAACCAAGAGATACCGTTCCTCATCGGTTGCTCGTTCAGGCTGTACTATCTTACTGTCCCGACAATAGACCGCGGCCCAATTTTCCTGCTCATGGACACACCTTTGAAAGATCTGCTGGTGATCGAGACCGCCAGCGTGCTTGCGGGCCCGGCCGTAGGAATGTTCTTCGCGGAGCTCGGGGCCCGCGTGATCAAACTGGAGAATTCCCGCGCAGGTGGTGATGCTACGCGCAAGTGGAAGCTGCCGAAAGAGGATAGCCACGCTCCCATCAGCGCGTACTTCAGCAGTGTGAACCACGGCAAGGAGCACCGCATGGTGGACCTCACTGATCCCCTATTCCGCGGAGAGTTCGATGCATTGGTGACCAAGGCCGATATCCTGATTACGAACCACCTGACCGCTGATGCCGAAAAGCTCGGTTTGCAGCGTGAGCGATTGCAGGCATTGAACCCCCGCATGATACATGGCCACATCCGCGGGTATGCTGATGACCCTTCACGGCCTGCCTATGACGTGGTGCTGCAGGCGGAAACGGGCTATATCAGCATGACCGGATCGGACAGCCAGAATCCTGCGAAACTGCCCGTAGCCATGATCGATATTCTTGCCGCGCACCAGTTGAAGGAAGGTTTGCTGCTCGCGCTACTCCAGCGCAAGGACAGCGGTCGCGGTGCTTACGTCGATGTCTCCTTGGAAGAGGCCGCCCTCGCAGGTCTGGTGAACCAGGCGACCAACTGGCTGATGGTCGCCCACACGGCGCAGCCCTTGGGTACGTTGCATCCAAACATTGCCCCCTACGGAGAGGTGTTCACCACAGGCGATGAGAAGCGGCTGGTCCTGGCCGTGGGCAGCAACGATCAGTTCAAGGCACTTTGCCATGTGCTGGATATAGATGACCTCGTGCACGACCAGCATTTTAGTAGCAACCCCAAGCGTGTGACCAACCGCAATGTGCTGGCCCAACTGCTGGGGCAGCCGATGGCCTTGCGTGAACGCAACGAACTACTCGATGCCTTCAAGGAAGCGCAGGTCCCTGCGGGGGCTGTGCTTTCCATCGATGAGGCCCTGTCCTCGCCATTGGCGAAGCGCATGTTGCTGGAGCAGGAGATCGATGGCAAAAAGACCCTCCGGCTACGCGGGAATGCCTTCCATTTGCAGCCTCACTGAGCCCTCTGTCGACGGGCCTTGCGCAGAGCGCCCTCGATGATGGGCACGAGGTGCAGTGCCTCCTCGCGCGTGAGACCTTTACCGAATGCCACTTTGCGGCCGAGGTGCTCAAAGCCCAAACGCTCGGCTCCTATCACCCAGAAGCTGTCATTCAATTGCCACGTCCAAGAGCTCTCGTCGATGGACAGTTGCCCAAAGCGTTGAATGTTCTCCAAAAAGTAGTCGTTCGCCTTGCCATAACCAAGGATGCTGTCCTTAATGGTGAAGCGCCCGTCCTTCAGGCGAAGCAACTCGAATCCTTTGATCCGCCATAGCATCACCCGGCCAATGCGCAAGGCGAACCAAGCCCAGAACGCCATGAATGCGACCCAGAAGGTGCGCTGCGACCCACCAGGCAAACGGAACAGTTCGACGAGAATGATCACACCGCACACCAGCCACGCTAGGTTCCATGCTACCAGCAAGGCCTCCTGCATGCGCGAAAGACGTGGACTGATCACCACGCTCATCTCTTCGCCCTTACGCTCAACGCTCACACGCGCGCTTACGAACTCCATCAACCATTCCGCATATTGGTGAGCACCTCGTTGTACAGCGCCTCGTACTGAGGCAACACACGTTCCAGGCTGAAGCGCTCGGCCTCGCGTCGCGCTCCAGCACGGTAGTGCTGATGTGTTACAGGATCGCTCAGGATGGTCAATGCGTTCGCGACCATCGTGTCCACATCGCCTACCGCGCTCAGCAGACCGCTTTCGCCCCAGATGTTCACCTCAGGAATGCCTCCCGTATCCGTGCTCACCACGGGTATGCCGCAGGCCATGGCCTCTAGCGCAGCAAGTCCGAAGCTCTCCGTTTCGCTGGTGAGCACGAACAGATCACAACTCGCCATCACCTCCTCCGGCGAGGTCATACGACCGAGAAAGGTGATGCCATCGCATTCCACGCTGCGACACATGGTCTCGATCCGCGCGCGCTCGGGTCCATCACCAATGAGCAGGAGCCTTGACGGGATCTTTTCACGCACCTTCAGGAACACGTTCACGACATCTTCCACGCGTTTCACCGGGCGGAAGTTGCTCACATGCACCAGCAGCTTCTCGCCATTCGGCGCGAAACGCTTTCGCAGCGCTTCATCCATCTTGTTGATATAGCGATCAAGCCGGATGAAGTTGGGGATCACATGGATGCCCGGACCGCCCTCGGATGCATGCTTCAGCGGAAAGTGACGGTAGGTATCGTCCTTCAGGCTCTGGCTCACGGCGGTAAGTCCGTTGCTGCGCTCCATGGCGAAGGTGATCACCGGCTCAAAGCTGGCATCGCGACCCACGAGGGTGATGTCCGTTCCGTGCAAGGTGGTGATGAAGGGAATGCGGATGCCGTGCGTGGCGAGGATCTGTTGCGCCATCCAGGCCGCGCTGGCGTGAGGAATGGCATAGTGTACGTGCAGAATGTCGAGCCGCTCGTGTTTCACCACGTCCACCAGCTTGCTACTGAGCACCAGTTCATAAGGCTGGTAGTCGAACAGCGGATAGTCGCTTACGCGCACTTCATGGAAGAACACGTTCGCCAACGCATGCGGCAGGCGCACTGGACGATCATACGTGATGAAGTGCACCACATGGCCTTCCTCCGCCAACGCGATGCCGAGTTCCGTGGCCACCACGCCACTTCCGCCGAAGGTGGGATAACATACAATACCTATGCGCATGAGTTCGGATAAGACGGCCGGTTCCTGCCGTGTAGGGCTTGCAAAGGTGCGCACACGGACCTTGCCCGTTGCTTCAATGTGCCTGTCGATCTGTAAGGCTAAGGATGTTGTGGCCGAGGGATGCGTCAACCTCTCGTTGACCATCCGCAAGTCCGCTGCGACACACCGTCCTCCTTTGCGCGATGAGGAACAGGAACACCCTCTGGCGACCAGCGCGAACGTTGCCGCACAAGATGCCCAGGCCGTGATCACCGATCCCGTGGAGAGAAACCTAGCGTAAGGCCCTTGACCCCAACCCGGTTAGACCGAACTAGCCTCTGGTGAAGAGCCTCCAGATGCCCGGAGCATTGCGTTCGTTGGTAGAGGTGAACCTTCCGACCGTATGATCCCAGCCCGTGGCAACGATCCCCCAACTTTTCGGTGTGCACTATCGAATAGCACTTGATGTATGTACGTGATATCGAAAGTGCATTCTTCCACCCGGCATCCCGCGCGGATAAGCACCTTTGCAGCCGTGCAGCACGCACCTGACCGATGCGACGATTACTGATCAAGAATGCCAAAGCCCTGTTGGGCACCCATGCACCGGGCGTGCTGCGCGTGGCCGGCAGCGACATGGTCAGGCTTCCCTTTATCGAGGATGGTTGGCTACTCGCTGAGGGCGGTGTGATCTGCGCCATGGGCACCATGCACAGTTGGCCAGGGATATCGGACTGGAATGGCCTGGAGGTCATCGACGCCACGGACCGATATGTACTCCCCGGTTGGTGCGACCCGCACACGCATACCGTCTTTGCTGCACCGCGTGAGGAGGAGTTCGTGGACAAGATCCGCGGTGCCAGCTACCAGGAGATCGCCGCTCGCGGCGGTGGCATCTTGAACAGTGCGCGCAAGCTCCGTGCGATTAGCGAGGACGATCTCTACGTACAAGCGCGTCAGAGACTGGAAGAGATGATGAGCCAGGGCACGGTGGCCGTGGAGATCAAAAGTGGATACGGTCTTTCGCTGGAAAGCGAGCTGAAGATGTTAAGGGTGGTGAAGCGACTCAAGGCAACCCTACCGCTGCAGGTGAAGGCCACGCTACTGGCGGCGCACGCCCTGCCGGATGAATACAGTTCCGATCGCAAGGGCTACGTGGACATGATCGTGAGCGAGTTGATCCCGCAGGCTGCAGCCGAACACCTGGCCGATCATGTGGACGTGTTCTGCGAAACGAACTACTTCACCGTCGCGGAAATGGAACGCATCCTGGAAGCCGGC
>JBKJNF010000249.1:0-3848 GCA_046596155.1 Flavobacteriales bacterium
AACTTCTGCGCCAACAACTACCTCGGTCTGTCATCGCATCCGGAGGTGATCAAGGCCGCACACGCCACGCTCGATTCGCACGGTTTCGGCATGAGCAGTGTGCGTTTCATCTGTGGCACGCAGGACATTCACAACGAGCTGGAGCGCAAGCTGGCCCAGTTCCACAGCACGGAGGACACCATCCTCTACGCTGCTTGTTTCGATGCGAACGGGGGCGTGTTCGAACCCTTGTTGCAAGAGGCTGATGCCATCATCAGCGACTCGCTGAACCACGCGAGCATCATCGATGGCGTGCGCTTGTGCAAGGCCATGCGCTATCGCTACGCCAATAACGACATGGCGGACCTGGAGATCCAGTTGAAGATAGCACGAGCAGATGGTGCCCGCCATATCATCATCGTATCGGACGGCGTGTTCAGCATGGACGGCATTGTGGCGGACCTGAAGGGCGTGTGCGACCTGGCGGACAAATACGAGGCCATGGTGATGGTGGACGAATGCCACGCTGCAGGTTTTATCGGCAAGACCGGGCGCGGTAGCATTGAAGCATGCGGAGTGACTGGTCGCGTTGACATTATCACAGGCACGCTCGGGAAGGCATTGGGTGGTGCCATGGGCGGTTACACCACGGGTCGCAAGGAGATCATCGAGATGCTGCGACAGCGCAGCCGCCCTTACCTGTTCAGCAACTCATTAGCGCCGGCCATTGTGGGCGCGAGCATCAAGGTGGTGGACCTGTTGATGGCCAGCACCACGCTGCGCGACAAGCTCGAAGCGAACGTGGCGCGTTTCAAGACCGGGATCGAAGCGCTTGGTTTCAAGACACGCGGGGATCGCAGTGCCATTGTCCCCGTGATGTTGGGCGATGCGAAGCTGAGCCAAGTGATGGCGGACAAGCTGCTGGAAGAGGGCATTTACGTCATCGGTTTCTTCTTTCCAGTGGTGCCCAAGGACACGGCGCGTATCCGCGTGCAGCTCAATGCGGCGCATTCCGAGGCCCAGATCGATCAGGCACTTGCTGCCTTTGCCAAAGTAGGGAAGGAGCTTGAAATTATCTGATAATCAGCCAATTATAGTGTCATAGGCCAAGCGATTTCTGTCGCCCTGCCGCTTATGGGTCCGTTGTTAGCCTCCATCGGGCACAGGGGATCATCTGTCGACGGAACATTTTGATCGGTCGTTCAGTACAAAGGCATCGGAACTGACCTTCCGACCTGCCTAATGAACTCATCCGGACTTCCTCGCACATCCACTTCGCTCAAGGCGATCCACTCCCGTTCGCGCCGATGGGTCGCCGGTCTTTTCGTCCTTTGGATGGGCCATAGCGTATCGTTGGCAGCACCGGTCTTGGTGCAATCCACCGCGGCAGTGAACGGCGGTAACACCTCCTCCATTACCGCCACGTACACTTCTTCCCCCGCGTCAGGAAACCTCTTGGTCGCGATCGCTGGGAACAAGGATGCCATGATCTTGAGCTCAATACCTGCCGGATGGACGAAAGGCGTGGCCGATGAGAACCGAAGCCCCGGTTTGCTCATCCTGTACAAGATCGCCGGCGTTTCCGAGCCTTCCGGGGTTACCCTCAACTATTCCGGTTCTTCTCGTTTGGGCCTACAGCTCTTCGAATATTCCGGGATCCCGGGCGCCAGCCTGCGGCAGTTCGTGGAGACCACGGGTACGGGTATATCGCTGACCACAGGCACGGTCACATCCGCAACGACCAACGAATTGATCATCACGGGCTTCACGATCGATGGCGGCACGACCTTCACTTCCTGGACGAACTCATTTACGGAGCGTAGTAACGTGAACAATGGGGGCGCCCCTGCATTCGCTGCGAGTTATGGCGTGGCGGACCGCGTAGCGGCCACACCGGGCAGTTACCAAACTACGGCCACAGTGGGTGCTTCAGGTGTGTGGATCGGGCTGATCGCTCGCTTTTCCACTACGCCCATCCAATCGAGCATTTGGGTGTCCTCAAAGACCAGTGCAACGGTGCCGCCGTTGAACGGAGGGATCTCCTGGACCGATGGTGAAGTTGTGCAGTTGTCCGACCCCAACCTCGCTTTGGTTGAACCGGGCACGTCCAATGGAACGTTCCGGAGCATTGGCGACATTGACCTTTTGGCCGGGACGAACGAGAATATCAACGCTCTGCACTATGTGACCCGGGCTGTAACGGTGGGGTCGGGTGCTAATGCGATCTCACTCCAGGTCGGCGACCTGCTTTTTTCGTTGACCAATGATGCCACATTTGCCGGGCTGTTGGTCCGGAAGCGGGATATTGGAGTCTTGCGGCCTACCGTCCCTGGCATCTACACGGCCGGATCTGTCTTCATTCTATTGGATGATCCCGTGAACAGCGACATCCGCGAGATCGCCTTGGTGGAACGAGCATGCACGGTCGGCACTCAACCCCTCAACGCGGGGGATCTATTGCTTAACTACGCTGGAGATCCGTTCGACAAGAACGTGATGCGCTATGTAGCCACCGGAGCGGGTCAGGGCGTTACTGCTGGTTCCGTCACAACCCTGCTCGAGGGGACTGATCTGGGTTTCAGCGGGGTGCATATTGCAGGTCTCGCTTTGGTATGTGAGACCACGTTCATCGGCGGCGTTGTATTGAATCCAGGTGCAGTGGTGCTCTCCTTGGAACAAGCGGACGCAGGTCTGGGAACCAACAACCTGGCCGTGGACAAGTATGACATCTTCGCGTTGAACGTGTCGATCGCGGAACCGGGTGTTTCAACGGCTACGGCAACCATGATCTTCCAAGGTGCCGATGCAGGTATATCCTCCGGAGGTGAGGAGTTCGATGCGCTCAGCTTGGTCACCTCGCGCAGCATCAGTGGCACGGTCTACGAGGATGTGAACTATGGAGGTGGCAGCGGTCGTGGTCGCTCAACCGCGCTCGGGAATGGGGGCACTGGTCGCCCGAACGCCCGGGTTGAACTCTATGATCAGTTGGGCAATTTCGTTGCATTCACCTCCACCAACGCGAGCGGTCAATACGACTTCGCGGCGCTACCTGCCGGCACGTACACCGTTCGTGTCGTGAACAGCACCGTAAGCAGTGCACGCACGGGATATGTCGCGAATACGCATCTGGCCGTCCAGACCTTCCGCACGAACGGGAGTTCGGGCACTGGCTTAGCCGTTACGGATCGCGTTGGCGGCGAAGTGCCGGGGAAAGCTGATGCTGGGAACGGCAGCACCACGCTGGCAGCGCTAACGACGGCCACTACGACCCCCCAATCGGTGACTACGGTGGCTGTTGGCGGTGAAGAGGTGACGAATGTGGACTTCGGATACAGCTACAACGTGGTGGTGAACAAGAACAACGCGGGTCAGGGTTCGCTGCGTCAGTTGATGACGAACATGAACGCGTTGACCAATACAGGCTTGGCGATCCAGGGCCGCACAGCGGGCATCGATCATGGCGTCTTCATGCTGGCCGATGGTGTGGCGCGTCCGGGACTAACGGTGACGTATGCGACGATGTTCGCGGCCGGCGCAGCGACGATCATTCCGCTATCAGCGCTTCCCTCGATCACCACGCCGATGGTGTTGGATGCGAGCACGCATCCGTTGTTCGCTACAGCACCGATCATTGAAGTGAACGGCACCAGTGCAGGCGCAGCCGTGGATGGTTTTACACTGGCGGCCGGCAGCACGGGCAGCACGATCAAGGGTTTTGTGATCAACCGATTCCTGGGCGATGGTATCCAAGTGAACGCGGGCGGCAACTTCATTCAAGGGAACTACATCGGGGTGAACGTGGCGGGAACAGCCGCTTCGGCCAACTCGCTCACGGGTATCAATATCGCTGCCAGTGCGAGCACGATCGT
>JBKJNF010000346.1:0-19687 GCA_046596155.1 Flavobacteriales bacterium
GACGGCGCGAATGGCACGGTGAGCATTCTCAGTAACGATATGGATGTGGACGGCAACCCCAGCGCACCAACGAACGGACCTGGCCAGTTCACCGTGGACCTGGACGCAGGCACGGCGGGCCTTCAGATCACACTGACCAATGCTACGGGTGTCTGGACCTACAACCCGGCGACGGGGGTTGTCACCTTTGATCCGGCGAACGACTACAACGGCACGGCGACGCTCACCTATGAACTGTGCGATCCGGGTCCGTTGTGCGACCAGGCAGTGATCACCTTCACGGTCATCGCAGTGAACGACGCTCCGGTTGCCGGTGTCGACAGCTTCGCCACTTCGGAAGAAGTGGCATTGGTCGCGGAGTCTGTGACAGGCAACGATACGGACCTTGACAACACGAACGCTCAGCTCACATGGAGCCTTCTGGCTGGTGGCACGGCAGCAGCGAACGGCACCTTGGTGTTCAATGCGAACGGCACGTTCAACTACACCCCGAACGCGAACTTCAACGGCACGGTCAGCTTCACTTACCAGGTGTGCGACCCAGGTCCGTTGTGCGCTTCGGGCACGGTCACCATCACCGTGTTGCCGGTGAACGATCCGCCCGTCGCCGGGAACGATACCGTGAGTGTGAGCGAGGATGCGAGCTTGACCAACCAACCCGTTTCTGGCAACGACGCGGACATCGACAATACCAACGCCCAACTCACCTGGAGCCTAGTGGCCGGTGCCACGGCCGCGGCGAACGGCACCTTGGTGTTCAACGCGAACGGAACGTTCAACTACACCCCGAACGCGAACTTCAACGGGGTGGTCAGTTTCAATTACCAGGTCTGCGATCCGGGTCTTTTATGCGATCCCGCCACCGTGACCATCACGGTGAACTCCGTGAACGATACGCCGGTCGGCGTGGATGACTTCTTCACAATGGCGGAGAGTTCCACGCTGAACAGCTCGGTGGGAGGCAACGATAGCGACGTGGATCATACCAATGCGCAGTTGACCTGGGCACTGGTGAGCGGCGGCACGGCGGCGGCGAACGGTACACTGACCCTGAACGCGAACGGAACGTTCACCTACGTGCCCACACTGTTGTTCAATGGCATCGTCACGTTCACGTACAGCGTGTGTGATACCCTAGGTGCTTGTGACAATACCAACACTGTGACCATCGATGTGGGAAGTGTGAACGATCCGCCTATCGCGGGGGATGATAGCTTCAGCACGAACGAGGACCTGGCCCTGGTGAACCAGAGCGTAGCGGGGAATGACAGCGATCCGGACAACAGCAATGCGCAGCTGACCTGGAGCCTAGTGGCTGGTGGCACTGCGGTGGCCAACGGTACCTTGGTGTTCAACGCGAACGGCACATTCACATACACTCCGAACGCCGACTTCAACGGCACGGTGAGTTTCACCTACCAGGTCTGCGACCCTAGCAGCGTATGCGATCCGGCCACCGTTACCATCACCGTAACGGCGGTGAACGATGCGCCGGTGGCCAATGATGATAATGGCGGTTCGCTGACCGAGGATGGAGCGAACGGCACCGTGGACCTCATCTCCAACGATACCGATGTGGACGGGAACCCTACGGCGCCCACCAATGGTGTAGGGCAGTTCACCGTGGACATGAACACGGGCAGTGCGGGTGTGCAGACCAGCATCACCAACGCGACGGGCGTATGGACCTACAACACCGCAACGGGTGTGGTCACCTTCAACCCGGCGAACAACTACAACGGCACCGCCACACTCGTCTATACGCTTTGCGATCCAGGTGGTTTGTGCGATAACGCCATGATCACCTTCGTGGTAACCCCGGTGAACGATGCGCCGGTGGCGAACGATGACAACGGGGGGTCGCTCACCGAGGATGGTGCCAACGGCACGGTGAGCATCCTGACGAACGATACCGACGTGGATGGCAATCCATCAGCACCCACTAACGGGGCGGGCCAATTCGTGGTCGACCTGGATCCCGGGACCGCCGGAGTGCAGACGAGCTTCTCCAACGCGACGGGTGTGTGGACGTACAACCCGGCGACGGGCATCGTCACCCTCGATCCGGCGACCAACTACAACGGCACCGCAACGCTCACCTATGAACTGTGCGATCCGGGTCCGCTGTGCGACCAGGCGGTGATCACCTTCACGGTAACCTCGGTGAACGATGCTCCGGTTGCGGGTGATGACGGTTACTCCATGAGCGAGGATGCCACATTGACGCAGAGCGTGACGGGCAACGATGCCGATCTGGACAACACGACCGCACAACTAACCTGGAGCATTTCCAGTGGCGGCACTGCAGCTGCCAATGGCACCTTGAGCATGAATGCTGCGGGTACGTTCACATACACGCCGAACGCCAACTTCAACGGTACGGTGAGCTTCACTTACCAGATGTGTGATCCCGGTCCGTTGTGCGCTTTGGCCACGGTCACCATCATTGTATCTCCGGTGAACGATCCTCCTGTCGCCGTGAACGATGGCTTCAGCGTGAACGAGGATGCAGCCTTGACCGATCAGTCGCTTGCAGGTAATGACAGTGATCCGGACAACACCGCGGCGCAGCTCACATGGAGTCTGCTCAGCGGTGGTACTGCTGCGGCGAACGGCATCTTGACGGTAAACGCGAACGGCACCTTCACCTACACGCCGAACGCGAACTTCAACGGCACGGTGACCTTCACTTACCAGGTCTGCGATCCGGGTCCGCTCTGCGATCAGGCCACGGTGACGATCAACGTAACGGTGGTGAACGATGCCCCTGTGGCCGATGACGACAGCTTCATCACGAGCGAGGATGTCGCCTTGGTTGTTCAGAGCGTAACGGGTAATGATGGCGATGTGGACAACACCACGGCCCAATTGACTTGGAACCTGGTGAATGGCGGCACTGCTGCTGCGAACGGCACGTTGGTGTTCAACATGAACGGCACATTCACCTACACACCGAACGCGAACTTCAACGGCACGGTGACCTTCACTTACCAGGTCTGCGATACGGGTCCTCTCTGCGATCCGGCCACGGTGACCATCACCATATCCCCGATCAACGATCCGCCGGTAGCAGGGGACGATGCGTTCACCATGAACGAGGATGCCACCTTGACTAATCAGAACCTAGCGACGAACGATGCCGACGTGGATAACACGAGCGCCCAACTCGTATGGAGCTTATTGAGCGGTGGCACAGCCGCAGTGAACGGTACCCTTACCGTGAACGCGAGCGGCACCTTCAACTACACCCCGAACCCGAACTTCAATGGCACGGTGAGTTTCACCTACCAGCTGTGTGATCCGAGCAATGCCTGCGACCAGGCCACCGTGACGATCACCGTGGTGGCGTTGAACGACCCGCCCGTTGCAGGTAACGACAGTTTCACCACGAACGAGGACGTGGCACTTTCAAGCCAAAGCGTCACTGGGAACGATGCGGACGCGGATAATACCAATGCACAATTGGCATGGGCACTGGTGAGTGGTGGCTCGGCTACTGCGAACGGCACGCTGGTGTTCAACGCGAATGGCACCTTCACCTACACACCGAGCGCGAACTTCAACGGCACCGTGAGCTTCACCTACCAGGTCTGTGATCCGGGCCCGCTTTGTGCCCCCGCTACGGTGACCATCACCGTGGTGGCGTTGAACGATCCGCCGGTCGGAACGGATGACGCGTTCTCGGTGAACGAGGACGCCACCTTGACCGCCCAGAACATCGCTTCGAACGATGCAGACGTGGACAACACGAACGCCCAGTTGATATGGAGCCTGCTGATTGGAGGTAACGCGGCAGCGAACGGTACGCTCGTGGTGAACGCGAACGGCACCTTCACATACACGCCGAACGCGAACTTCAACGGGACTGTGAGTTTCACCTATCAGGTGTGCGATCCGTCGAATGCTTGCGACCAAGCGGTCGTTACCATCGTGGTCGTTCCGGTGAACGACCCACCAGTGGCGGCCAATGACACCTACACCACCACCGAGGATGTGGCGTTGACCGGTCAGAACCTCAGCACCAACGACAGCGATCCGGACAATACGAACGCACAATTGACCTATGGCCTTTTGAGCGGTGGCACGGCAGCTGCGAACGGCACGTTGGTAGTGAACGCGAACGGCACCTTCACATACACGCCGAACGCCAACTTCAATGGTTCGGTGAGCTTCACCTACCAGGTGTGCGATCCGTTGAACGCTTGCGCTCAGGCCGCCGTCACGATCAACGTGACGCCGGTGAACGATGCCCCGGTTGCCTTGGATGACGCCTTCTCCACCAACGAGGATGTAGCGATCGTAACACAAAGCATCGCGGGCAACGATGCCGACGTGGACAACACGACCGCGCAGCTCACCTGGAGCCTCGTAAGCGGAGGCACTGCTGCTGCGAACGGCGCGTTGGTGTTCAACACCAACGGCACCTTCACCTACACACCCAACGCGAACTTCAATGGCACGGTGACCTTCACCTACCAGGTGTGCGACCCGGGTCCGCTCTGCGATCCAGCCACGGTGACGATCAACGTAACGGCGGTGAACGACGCCCCGGTGGCGAATGATGATAGCTTCACCACGAACGAGGATGTGGCGTTGACCGCTCAGAGCGTTACAGGTAACGATAGCGACCCGGATAATACGAGCGCACAACTCACGTGGAGCGTAGTGGCTGGTGGAACTGCGGCAGCAAATGGTACGCTGGTGTTCAACGCGAACGGCACCTTCACGTACACCCCGAATGCCAACTTCAACGGCACAGTGACCTTCACCTACCAGGTGTGCGATCCCGCAAATGCGTGCGTTCCTGCTTCCGTTACCATCGCTGTCAACCCATTGAATGATCCCCCTGTCGCGCAGAACGATGGATTTGGCGTTATCGAGGATGGTACGCTTCTGAACATTGCATCAGGGAACGATAGTGACGTGGACAACTCGCAGGGACAGCTCCTCTGGTCGGTGTTAGATCCAGGCAGTGCAGGTGCCAACGGCGCGCTCACGTTCAACGCGGATGGCAATTTCTCGTACGTGCCCGATCCGGGTTTTAATGGGATCGTCAGCTTCACCTACCACGTATGCGACCCATCGGGGTTATGCGATCAGGCCATCGTGACGATCAATGTTGGTAGCGTCAATGATCCGCCGATAGCAGGCGATGATTTCTTCCTGATCAATGAGGATGGAGTTATTGTTAGCACCGTAGCAGGGGGCGATAGTGACCCCGATGGCGATCCGATGACATGGTCGCTCGTGAGCGGCGGAAGTGCTGCTGCGAACGGCACGTTGGTGCTGAATGCCGATGGCACGTTCACTTACGCACCCAATGCGAACTTTAATGGCACTGTCAGCTTCACCTACGAGGTCTGCGATCCGCTGAGCTTCTGTGATCTCGCTGTTGTCACTATCGATGTGCTCCCCGTGAATGATTCGCCCGTGGCCGTCGATGACAACCTCAGCGTGATTGAGGATGGTTCACTGACCAATAGCGTGATAGGTAACGACAGCGATGTAGAGGGTCCGCTCACTTGGTCGCTGGTCGGCGGCGGTACGGCCGCGGCCAACGGTGTTCTGGTGTTCAACCCCGACGGCACCTTCATCTACACGCCGAATGCAAACTACTTCGGCACCATTCAGTTCACCTATCAGGCCTGCGACCCTGGTCTGCTGTGCGATGAGGCGATCGTGACCATCACGGTGATACCTGCTAACGATCCGCCTGTAGCCGAGGACGACATGTTCAGCATGGATGAGGACGGGACGCTCATCAGTGTGGTCACGGGCAATGACAATGACGCGGATGATGGAAGCAGCAGCCTCAATTGGGTCCTCGTGACCGGAGGCATTGCTGCCACGAACGGAACGCTCACCTTCAATGCCAATGGCAGCTTCACCTATGTGCCCAACGTCAACTATAACGGCACAGTGAACTTCACCTATCAGGTCTGCGACACGTCCGGTGTGTGTGATCCCGCCGAGGTGACGATCAATGTGTTGCCAGTGAACGATCCCCCAGTAGCGGAGGATGACAACTACGGTATTTCGGAAGGAGGTACGCTAAGCAATGACCTGGGGGTGAATGACAGCGACCTCGACGGTGATGCATTGACATGGAGCGTGGTGGACGGCCTGAGCGCAGCGGCGAACGGCACGCTCACGGTGAACCCCGACGGCACTTTCACCTACACGCCGCACCCCGGTTTCAACGGTACCGTCGCCTTCACTTACCAAGCCTGCGATCCAGGCGGCCTGTGCGACGATGCCCTGGTGATCATCAACGTTGACGCAGTGAATGATGCGCCTTACGTGGAGCCGGATAATGCCACCACGAACGAGGATACGCCGGTCATCGTGGATGTTCTGGCGAATGACAGCGACAGTGATGGCGGCCTAGATGATGACAGCGTGACCATCACCCAGCAGCCGAACAACGGCACGGTGGTGGTGAACGTGGATGGCAGCATCACGTACATACCTAACGGTGACTTCGCGGGTGCGGATGCCTTTGAATACCAAGTGTGCGATGACGGTACACCACTGCCTGCGCAATGCGCCACGGCCTTTGTGGATATAACGGTGTTGCCAATGAACGACCCGCCAACGGCATTTGATGAGGGATATGCGATGCTGGAGGATGCTGGCACGCTGAGCGCCGATGTCACGGGCAACGATTACGACATCGACAACCTGAACAGCGAGCTTACATGGAGCCTGCTGAACGAAGGAGCAGCAGGCCAGAACGGGGTGATCTTGTTCAACGCTAACGGCACATTTGACTACATGCCGAACGCGAACTTTTACGGATACGTGAGCTTCACATACCAGGTGTGCGATCCATCTGGCCTTTGTGAACCCGCCACGGTGTTCATCAATGTGCAGCCGGTGAACGATCCGCCCGCGGCCTTGGGCGATCTGGACAACACCCTTCCGAATGTTGCGCTCACGACCAACGTGAGCGCCAACGACAATGACACGGCCGATATGTCCACGATCGACCTAGGCAGTATCACCATCATCGTGCCGCCGGACAGCGGAAGCGTGGTGGTGAACGGCAACGGCACCATTACCTACACGCCGAACCCCGGCTTTGTTGGTCTGGATACGCTGATCTACCAGATCTGCGATGTGGGTGTGCCGCTGCCTTCGCTTTGCGACACCGCGGTGCTCATCATCAATGTCACGGACGCTTACCCGTTGGCGTATGACGATGACTACAGTCTGAATGAGGATAGCTTCGCAGTGCTCACCGTGCTCGATAACGACACGACGATCACCGGCGTGATCCTTCCGGGCAGCGTGGGTGTGGTCAGCGGCCCTTACCATGGCACGGCCACGACGAACGGAGATGGCAGCGTGAGCTACGTACCCAACGCCAACTACTACGGTCCGGACGCGTTCAACTACACCTTGTGCACCGACCTAGGATTCTGCTCCTTCGGCACAGTACTGATCAATGTGGATCCGGTGAACGATCCGCCGATCGCGCTCAACGACACAACAGCAACGGATGAGGAAGTGCCTGTGACCTTCACCATACTGGGCAACGACGACGATCTGGCAGATGGCTTCTTCGGTGGCATCGACAGCACGACGGTCACGATCATCACCCCTGCGGCGAATGGCACGGCCAGCGGGAACGCGGACGGCTCGATCACTTATCTGCCCAACACGGATTTCAATGGCATCGACTCGCTCACATACGCGGTATGCGATATCGGGTACCCGCTGCCTGCGGTATGCGATACGGCCGTAGTGTACATCACGGTGAACGCGGTCAACGATGCACCGGTGGTTCTTGATATCAATGGCGTTCCGGTGGATACCATGTTCGTGACCACGCTGGAGGATGCAGCAATACAGATCTGCTTCACGGCCACGGATGTGGAAGGGGATACGCTGGACGCGACCAACAGCTTCCTCGGACCTGACTTCGGCATCATCACGGGCGAGGCGAACGGCGACACCTGCATCACCTACACGCCGGACGCGAACTACAATGGCGGCGACACAGTGACGGTGGTGGTGTGCGACAATGGTGGGCTGTGCGACACGGTGGTGGTGGTGATCAGTGTGGCACCGGTGAACGATCCGCCGCAGGTGGTGGATGTGATCGGCGATCCCACCGATACGCTCACCACGAGCACCCCAGAGGACACGCCGATCACGATCTGCCTGGATGCGATCGATGTGGACGGCGACAGCCTGCAGGTCACCAGTGTGGCGGGCGGCCTGAACAACGGCACGGCCAGCGGCCTCGCCGATGGCGACACCTGCTGGACCTACACACCGGATCCGGACTTCAACGGTACGGATAGCGTGCAGGTGGTGGTGTGCGACAACAACGGCGGCTGCGACACAGTATTGGTGATCATCGAGGTGACCCCGATTAACGATCCGCCGGTGATCATCGATGGCACGGGCACATCGATCGATACGCTGAACGTGTACACGCTGGAGGACCTGCCCATAGAAGTGTGCTTCACGGTGAACGATGTGGACGGTGATAGCCTCGATGTGATCAGCGTACCGTATGGTCCGTTCGCGGGTCTCGCGACCGGACTACAGGACGGCGACACATGCATCACGTATACGCCCGGTGCAGATTACAACGGTACCGATACGTTGATCGCGGTTGTGGGTGATGGCAATGGTGGCACGGACACGGTGGTGGTGATCATCAACGTGTTCCCGCAGAACGATCCGCCGGTGATCACCAATGGCGGCGGTACACAGATCGACACGCTGAACTCGACCACGCCCGAGGACATACCGCTGCAGATCTGCCTGGATGCGATCGATCCGGAAGGTCTGTCGCTGGACGCCACCATCTACATCGTGGTGGCGCTGAACGGCACGATAACCGGACTGGCTGATGGTGACACGTGCATCACGTACACGCCCTTCCCGAACTACACGGGCAACGACTCGGTGTACGTGTTCGTGTGCGATGTGTTCAACGCGTGCGACAGTGTGCTTGTGATCATCGAGGTGACCCCGGTGAACGACCCGCCGGTGATCGTGGACGGTGGCTTCGTATCGATGGATACACTGAACGTCACCACGGACGTCAATACGCCGGCAACGATCTGCCTGAACGCATGGGATGTGGACGGCGACACGCTGGATGTAACGGCGGTGCTCAATGGTCCGCTGAACGGCGTGGCTGACGCGTACAACGACGGCGACACCTGTTTCACTTACACGCCGGATCCGAACTACTTGGGCACTGACACGCTGACGGCGGTAGTGTGCGATGGCAGCGGAGCGTGCGACACGCTGCTAGTGATCATCACGGTGATCGGAACGAACAACTCACCCGTGATCACGGATGGCAATGGCACACCGATCGACACACTGAACACCACCACGCCGGAGGATACGCCCATCACGATCTGCCTCACAGCGGTTGACATCGATGGCGACACATTGGATGTGACCAGCGCATTCAACGGTCCACAGAACGGCACGATATCAGGCATCGCGAATGGTGACACTTGCTTCACCTACACTCCTTTGCCGGACTTCAACGGCACCGATACGGTGAGCGTGGTGGTCTGTGACAATAACGGCGGCTGTGACACGGTGTTGGTGATCATCGACGTAACACCCGTGAACGATCCACCTGTGATCACCGACGGCAATGGAATCCCGAAAGACACGTTGAACACCACTACGCCGGAGGACACGCCGATCACGATCTGTATCTCGGTTATCGACCTTGATGGCGATACGCTGGATGTGACCAGCGCGTTCAACGGTCCGCAGAACGGCAGCCTCTTAGGCATCGCGGATGGCGACACCTGCTTCACGTACACACCAGAACCCGGCTTCATAGGCACCGATACAGTGAGCGTAGTGGTCTGTGACAACAACGGCGGCTGCGACACGGTGCTGGTCATCATCGACGTAACACCAGTGGACAGTCCGCCGCTCGCGGTGGATGATGCGGCCACTACTACCGTGGACACACCGGTGACGGTGTCGGTGCTGAACAACGACAGTGATCCGAACGGCGATCCGATCACGGTGACGACCGCCAATGCGAACAACGGTACTGTGGTGATCAACGGCGACGGAACGATCACATACACACCCGCTGCGGGCTTCTGCGGAACGGACACGATCACGTACACCATCTGCGACCCCGGTCCGCTATGCGACGGGGCGATCGTGGTGGTTACGGTGACCTGCGTTCCGAACGAGCCGCCGATCGCGGTGGATGATGTGGCGAGCACAGATGTGAACACGGAGGTCGTGATCAATGTCATTGGTAATGACAGCGATCCGAACGGCGATCCGATCACGATCTCCAGCGCGACAGCGAGCAACGGTACGGTGGTGATCAATGGGTTCGGCAGCCTCTCGTACACACCGGCCACTGGCTTCTGCGGAACGGACACGCTCACCTACTCCATCTGTGATCCCGAACCGCTCTGTGACCAGGCGATCGTGGTGGTCACGGTGGCCTGTCCGCCGGTGAACGACCCGCCCATCGCGTTGGATGACAGCACCAGCACTGGTCAAGGCGCAGCCGTGGATATCGATGTGTTGGACAATGACAGCGACCCCAACGGTGATCCATTGACGGTGACATCGGCCGACGCTGCGTATGGATCAGTGGTGATCAACAGCGATGGATCACTGACCTATTCACCGGCTGCTGGATTCTGTGGAACCGACACGATCACATACACCATCTGCGATCCCGGACCTCTCTGCGACGAGGCTGTTGTGGTGGTGGAGGTAAATTGCGTCGAGCCGCTGATGATCCCCAATGGATTCAGCCCGAACGGCGATGGCATCGCGGACACCTGGGTGATCCTGGGCTTGGAGCACTACCCGAACGCATCGGTGCTCATCTTCAATCGGTGGGGCAATCAGGTATACAACGCAGATCCGTATATGAACGACTGGAACGGAGTGAGCACTAACGCGCTCACCATCGGTGAGGTCCTGCCTGCTGGCACTTACTGGTATCTGGTCGATCTCGGCGTGGACGGTGAGGAGGTGCGCAGCGGTTACATCTACCTCAACAAGTGATGGCGATGCGGATATCGACCCAACATCGGATCAACATGAGAGCATCACTGAAGATCCTGCTACCGGTTCTCACGATCGCGATGAACGGCATCGCGCATGCGCAGCAGGATCCCATGTACACCATGTACATGTGGAACACCTTGTCCGTGAACCCTGGCTATGCGGGTAGCGCAGATCTGTTCACCATAACGGGACTGGCACGGGAGCAATGGGTCGGTCTTGATGGGGCACCCAGCACACAAACGCTCACGCTTCACACACCACTGAGCAATAACGCCATCGGTATCGGCCTGAGCGCCGTGCATGATGAGGTCGGCCCCGTGAACAACACGCTCCTGTTCGGCGACTTCGCATACCGGATACGCGTTACGAAGAACGCACGGCTCGCCTTCGGATTGAAGGCCGGTGTGGACCTCTTCCAAGCTGACCTCACCAGTGTGCCCGGTACCGACGTCGGCGACCCTTTGTTCCAGCAGAACACAAGCTCTAGCGCCAAGCCCAATTTCGGGTTCGGTCTGTATTACTGGAGCAAAAAGGGTTATGTGGGCATCAGCACACCCAAGCTCATGCAGCATTCGCGTCTTGGCGTGGATGATGCGAATGGGACGGTGAGTGCGATCACGCAAAAGCGCCATCTCTTCCTCATCGCTGGTTATGTCTTTACGTTCTCGCCTGCAGTGAAATTCCGTCCCAGCTTCTTGCTAAAGGCCGTTGATGGTGCACCGCTGAGCATCGACCTTACCGCGAACTTCCTGCTTCTGGAACGACTGTGGTTGGGTGCGGCCTACCGGAACGAGGACAGCATGGCCGGCATCATCGCCTACAACATAACCGAGCAACTGCGCGCGGGCTATGCCTATGACCTTACGCTGAGCCCGCTCAGGGCGCATGAGGGCGGTACGCACGAGCTCATGTTGCAATACGATCTCAGCTTCACCCGCGAGAAGACCCTATCACCCCGCTATTTCTGATGCGCGCCACATTGCACAGATCGATCATCGTTGCCATCGGGATGCTCGCCATCAACGCGGCTTCAGCGCAGGGCTATTCGCTGCGCATGGGCGACAAGGCCTACAAGGACCTTGCTTATAGGGAGGCCATCGCGCGCTATGAGGAGGCTGTGAAGATGGGCGCCGACACAGGGGGGTTCATCACGCGCCTGGCCGAGAGCTACCTGAACGTGCGCGACTTCTCCAACGCTTCCAAATGGTACAAGTACGCCACTACCACCCGTGTGGCACGGCCCATTGACATGTATAACTACGCCCAGTGCCTCCGGGCCACAGGGCAGTTGGAAGAGGCGGACAAATGGATGGCGACCTATGAGAAGCAGGCGGCCGATGATACCCGGCCGGCACGTCAGATCGGTGCGGTCAACTACGCTACGGAACTCCTGGCAAAGCCGGTGGAAGGCGTTATCATGAAGAATGTGGCGGCCAACTGCGAAAAAGGGGACATGGGCGCCGCCTTTCTTGGCGATAGACTGGTCTTCGCTTCGGCACGCAAGCCGCAAAGTACGGAGCGCCGCAGGCACAATTGGAACGGCGATCCTTACCTGGACCTCTACAGCGGAAAGGTGGGGCCTGATGGTGAGCTCAGTGATGTGCAGATCATGGCCGACCTCAATACACGATACCACGAAAGCAACGCGGCCTTCACGCCAGGTGGGCGGGAGATCTGGTTCACGCGCAACAACTTCAGCGACGGTAAAAAGGGCAGGACATCGGCAGGCGTTGTCAATCTGAAGATCTACGCCCGCACGCTGCGCGATGGGCACTGGGTCGATGAACGGTCGTTCCCATACAACAGCGATGCGTACTCCACGGGGCACCCTGCGCTCAGCCTCGATGGCAACACCATGTACTTCACCAGCGATATGCCCGGCGGCGTTGGCGGCACGGATATCTGGAAATGTGCACGCACCAAGGGAGGTGTGTGGGGCAAACCCGCGAACGTGGGCGCACCGGTGAATACTGAAGGTGATGAGATGTTCCCCTTCGTACGCTCCGATGATGTACTCTACTTCTCCAGCGATGGTCAAGCGGGTCTGGGCGGCTTGGACATTTTCTACAGCGAACCGGGAACTTCCACTTTCGGTACCGTTACCAATGTGGGCACACCCTTCAACAGCCGCAACGACGACTTCGGTTTCATGCTGGACTCCACGGCGCACAAAGGCTACCTCACCAGCGACCGCAGCGGCGGCATGGGCAACGATGACCTGTACAGTTTCAAACTGGAGAAACCGATGTTGCCGGCCATGCGGCTGCGCGGCATCCTGCGCGACAAGATGACGGGTGAGCCGCTCGCTGGTATCAAGATGTTGCTGAAGGATGCGAACGGCAACAAGATCGGCGAAATGATCACGGGGGCAGGTGGTGAATATGCCTTCGATCTGGGGGATCGAACGAAATATGAGATCGTTTCCGAGGATGGCGACTATCGGAGTACAGGAGCGCAACTGGCCACAGGCTCGCGCAAGGACACTATCATCGAAAAGGACCTGGCGGCCATGCGCATCGGAGATATCCGGATGTTGTTGGTCGTGAGCGATTCGAAGACCGGTCTGCCATTGCAGGATGTGGTTGTCCATATCACTGAACAACGTGGTCAGGGCAACGCAATTCTAGAAGGGCATACACCGGCCACCGGCGACCTCACCACTGAACTGAAGGCGGTTACCTTGGGCGATTCACTTTTCTATCGTGTGCAGCTCAACAAACAAGGCTACTTCCCCAAGGATGAACGACTGCGTTACCGTATCAACGACTTCAACCAAGTGCTGTTGCACAAGTTGATGGACTGCACCATGGAAGTGATCGACGTGGGCGAGGACATCGCCAAGAAGATCGATATCGAACCGATCTATTTCGATCTGGCCAAATGGAACATCCGGAAGGACGCTTCGGTGGAATTGGATAAGGTGGTGGCTGTCATGAAGGACAATCCCACGATGGAGATCGAGTTGGGCAGCCACACCGACAGCCGCGGCAGCGACGACTACAACCTGGCCTTGAGTGATCGGCGGGCGAAGAGTTCGGCAGCATACATCGTAAGCCGTGGAATTGCGGCCACACGGATCAAGGGCAAGGGATACGGTGAACGTGAGTTGATGAACAAGTGTGGCGATGGCGTGTCTTGCACAGAGGCGGAGCACCAAATGAACCGACGCACCGAGTTCATCATTACCAAGATGTAGAACGGGGAGGAGGACCAGTGACGGAGGCGACCCTGCAAGGTCGCCTCTGTCGTTCAATATCAGTTAAGTTGCTTATTTCCAAACGATTGTGTTGATTTCGCCCGAATCAGCTTGATGGCCGTGCTAGGGTTAACGTTGCTGTTGGCTATGGACCGCAAAAAAGCAGCGAGTTGCCTTATGCACATCGTTCCGCCTGAACAACAAGGAGATAGACGTTATTCACGATCCGGGACCGATCAGAACACGCGAGTGTTCCAGCAATTGTCACCACTTTCTATCCACCCCCGTTTGTTGGATCGGGGAAGCGATCTATCTTCGCGCCCCGTTTTTACCCGCCGTAACACCGATCCGGTGCCAAGTAGGTGGACGGCCAAACAGACCAAATCCCAAGGATACCGTGGCTTCCACGACCCATACCACTTCCATGGCCAACGCGGCCACCGTGCAGAAAGAATGGCTGCTGGTGGACGTTGAGAACGAAGTTCTCGGCCGCGTTGCCTCCAAGATCGCCATGCTCGTGCGCGGAAAGCACAAGCCCACCTTCACTGCACATGTTGACACGGGCGATCATGTGATCGTCATCAACGCCGAGAAGGTGCGCCTTACCGGCGATAAGATGGAGGACAAGGAGTACCAGCGTTACAGTCTGTACCCTGGTGGCCAGACCCGCGAGAAAGCCAAGAACCTCAAAGCGCGCAAACCCCAGGCCCTCCTGGAGATCGCTGTGAAGGGCATGCTTCCCAAAACACGTCTTGGTGCCGCCCAGTTCGGCAACTTACACGTGGTGGTGGGCGATACCCACAAGCACGAAGCGCAGAAGCCCCGTAAGATCGACCTCAATAGCATCAAGTAAGATGGAAGCAGTGAACAGCTTGGGACGCCGCAAAACCAGTGTGGCGCGCGTGGTCCTCAATGACGGAAGCGGTGAGATCACCGTGAACGGCGTGGAAGGTCATGAGTACTTCCCCATCACCATGCAGCAGTTCAAGCTGCAGCAGCCCTTCAAGCTCACGGGCACTGAGGGCAAATACGATGTGATCGCCACCATCGACGGCGGTGGTACCACCGGTCAGGTGGAGGCTTTGCGCCTGGGCATCGCCCGCGCTCTGGTGAAGATCGACCCCGAGCACAAACCGAAACTCAAGGCCGAGGAACTCATGACGCGCAACCCCCGCGAGGTGGAACGTAAGAAGTTCGGACGCAAGAAAGCGCGCAAGCGTTATCAGTTCAGCAAGCGTTAACATCCCACGCTTGCGGAGAGCCCCGTTCGGTCGGGGTTCAGCATCCAATCCCCCCGGACTCGGTCCCGACACCATCGGGACAGGCTACCGGGGAGATGCCTGCAAAACGGGACCCAGGAAAGTGAACCTTATAAGAACAGTGTAGTATGGCTCGTACAGATTTTCAACAGCTTTTGGAAGCAGGTGTACACTTCGGACACCTCAAGCGCAAGTGGAACCCCAACATGGCGCCCTACATCTTCGGCGAGAAGAAGGGCATCCACATCATCGACCTGAATAAGACGGTCGTGAAGCTTGAAGAGGCCGCCGCCGCCATGAAGCAGATAGCCCGCAGCGGTAAAAAGGTACTCTTCGTGGCCACCAAGAAGCAGGCGAAGGACATCGTTACCGAGAAGATCAAGCCCACCGGCATGCCTTACGTTACCGAACGTTGGAGCGGTGGCATGCTCACCAACTTCGGCACCATTCGCCGTGCCATCAAGAAAATGGCGTCCATAGATCGCATGAAAGTGGACGGCACGTTCACCAACATGAGCAAGCGGGAGCGTCTCCAGGTGAGCCGCCAGCGCGACAAGATGGAGAAGAACCTCGGCTCCATCGCCGACCTCACCCGCCTGCCCAGCGCGCTGTTCATCGTGGACATCGTGAAGGAGCACATCGCCGTGGCCGAGGCCCGCAAACTCAACATCCCCACCTTCGCCATGGTGGATACCAACAGCAACCCCGACCTCATCGACTTTCCGATCCCGGCCAACGATGATGCCACCAAGAGCATCGAGATGATCGTGGACCTGATGATCGCGGCCATCAACGAAGGACTCGACGAGCGCAAGAACGATAAGGACCGCGGCGAGGCCGTGCCTGAAGAGGACGGTGGCGAAGAGGCCGAAGAGGGCACCGAGGTGGTGGCCGCTGAGGCTACCAAAGCTGACGAGGCCAAAGCCTGATCAGCCCGTCCAGCGCAGATGTACGTTCGACGCCCGGTCGATCGGCAGATGCTTGAATTCGATGACCTGAACCCAGAACTGAACCCATTCACCGTGAGCACTACCATGGCGATCACCGCTGCTGATGTGAACAAGCTCCGCCAGATCACTGGCGCGGGCATGATGGATTGCAAGAAGGCCCTCACCGAGGCCAATGGCGACTTCGATGCCGCCATCGACGTGTTGCGCAAACAGGGCCAGAAAGTGGCCGCCAAGCGCGCCGATCGCGACGCCAGCGAGGGCCAGGTCATCGGCCTCGTCAGCGCCGACAATAAACACGGCGTGCTGGTGTGCACCAATTGCGAAACGGACTTCGTTGCCAAGAACGCCGACTTTACGGCCATGGTCACCCGCATCGCTACCATCGCCTTGGAAAAGGGTGCGGAAAGCATCGATGCATTGAAGGCGATGGCCTTCGATACCAATGGCATGACCGTCGCCGAGAAGCTCATCGAACAGACCGGTGTGATCGGCGAGAAGATCGAGGTGAGCGCCTGCCACCTGTTGAACGCAGAGTTCGTGTATGCTTACAACCACCCCGGTAACAAGGTGGGCAGCCTCGTTGGCCTCAACAAGGCGGGCTACGCCGACGCCGCCAAGGACCTGGCTATGCAAGTGGCCGCAATGGGTCCAATCGCCCTGGACAAAGCGAGCACGCCCCAGAGCGTCATCGATAAAGAGCTGGAGATCGGCAAGGAGCTCGCCATCCAGGAAGGCAAGCCTGCCGAGATGGCCGAGAAGATCGCGGTCGGTCGCCTCAACAAGTTCTTCAAGGAGAGCACCCTGCTCGCCCAGGAGTTCATCAAGGACAACAAGATGACCGTGGAGCAGTACCTGAAGAGCGTGGACAAGGACCTCACATGCACCGGCTTCAAGCGCCACTCGTTGACGGTCTGAACCGGATCATAATTTACCTGTGAGCGGCCTCTGAAAAGGGGCCGTTCGCGTTTTGTGTCAACGCTGTTGGTTGTTACGTGACAAGAGCGTTCGTTTTTCATTGCTTTGCGCACCCAACTACCCGCACAGCCATGAGCGCATCCCATAAGTACAAGCGTGTCCTCCTGAAGCTCAGCGGCGAAAGCCTCATGGGTGACAAGGACTACGGCATCGACGACAAGATGCTGAACGCTTATGCCCAGGAGATCATGGCCGTTTCGCGCACAGGTGTGCAGCTGGCGATCGTGATCGGCGGTGGCAACATCTACCGCGGTATCCAAGCTGCGGCCAGCGGGATCGACCGTGTTCAGGGCGACCATATGGGTATGCTGGCGACCATGATCAACAGCCTAGCCTTGCAAAGCGCGTTGGAAGCCCATGGCCAGAGCACCCGTTTGCTCAGTGCGATCAAGATGGACACCATCGCCGAGCCGTTCATACGTCGGCGGGCCGTGCGTCACTTGGAGAAGGGTCGCATCGTGATCTTCGGCGCAGGTACGGGCAATCCATACTTCACCACGGACACAGCAGCCAGCCTGCGCGCAATCGAGATCGAGGCGGACGTCATCCTCAAGGGCACCCGCGTGGATGGCATCTACACCGCTGATCCAGAGAAGGACAAAACCGCCACGCGCTACGAGCATATCAGTTTCACGGAAGTATACGACAAGGGCCTCAGCGTAATGGACCTTACGGCGTTCACACTCTGCCGCGAGAACAAGCTCCCCATCATCGTTTTCGACATGAACACACCCGGCAACCTGAGTAGAGTGGTGGCCGGGGAGAAGGTGGGTACCTTGGTGGAGGTATAGGCGGACCGTTCGGGCAATAAATTCGAGCATCGAAAGTTCAACAACAATGCGAGCATCGCTTGTCGGAGCCGGGTCGTTTTTTTTTATTTGGGCCGGGTTGATCGGTTGTACCCAAGATTATGATGTTGTTCCTCGTATCCAGTACGATGGGGATGAAACACTTTCCTATGCTCCGCTGTCCGTCGGTAGCTATTGGCTGTATAAGAGGTATGAGGTGGATACGGCGGGAAATGCAACAGATCTTGGTTGGATCGATAGCTGTTACATCGCTGGCGATACCATGATCGGGCAATACACATACGCAATCTACATACGTCCGGAATCGAACCCATTTAACCTTTCTCCCGAATTCTTGCGTGATTCGGCCGGTATGCTCGTGAATGCCTTTGGCAAGATCCGATTCGCTGAGGATGTGTTCGGGATGTGCTTGGATTCGGGCTACACCACGACGGCTGGCGATACGGTTGTTTACTGGTCCAGGACAATGGTGGATGATGGTTTGGAAGTGACCGTTCCAGCGGGGCTCTATATCACTAAGACGATGCGCGAGACATCACACTATTGGCCTCCATTGGATCAGACCCTCGGGGAGGAACTGAGCAGACAACGTCGATACGCTGCCGATGTCGGCATTGTTAAAGAGGATTTGCTCGCGAACATGGGGCAGGTCGTGCACCAAGAGCGTTGGCTTCTCGACTATCATATCGAGCCCTAGACCGTTCTGGGAGCGTTTGTATTACCAACCCTATTTTCGCCCTTCTTAATAAACTGAAGTGATGGACGCCAAGAGCATGATCGCCCCCTGTGAGGACCTGATGAAGAAGGCCGTGGACCATTTGGACCACGAGCTCACGAAGATCCGCGCAGGTCGCGCCAATCCCGCGATGTTGGAGGGTGTGCGCGTGGAGGCCTATGGAAACAACATGCCCCTGAACCAGGTGGCCAACGTGAACACGCCCGACGCCCGCACTATTATGGTGCAGCCTTGGGACAAGAAGATGATCGAGGCCATCGAGAAAGCGATCCAAGCGGCCAACCTCGGCTTCAACCCCAGCAATAACGGGGAAAGCGTGATCATCAGCGTGCCTATGCTCACCGAAGAACGCCGCAAGGACCTGGTGAAAGCCGCTCACAAAGATGGCGAGCATGCGCGTGTCAGCATCCGGGGTGCACGCCAGAAGGCTATGGAGGCGATCAAGGCCGCCAAGTTGCCTGAGGACTTCGCCAAGGACGCCAGCGATCAGGTGGAGAAGATGACGGCCAGCTACAACAAAATGGTCGATGGACTTATCGATGCGAAGGAGAAGGACATTATGAAGGTCTGAGGCACGCCGCACGCGGCGCTTGTCACTCGGGGCTTACCCGGGATCGCGGCCTTCCACCTCTTACTCGCCTCGAACGCTTAGCTCACAAAGTCGTTCAAGAAAAAGGGGGTGCCTAGTGCGAGGTGCAATTCGCTCATGGGCCCTCGTTCGTTCG
>JBKJNF010000209.1:0-9145 GCA_046596155.1 Flavobacteriales bacterium
TTGCCCTTATTCACGCCCACGGTGGCCGGGGTGCCCAGGAATCCATTCTGCCCGCCGCTGGCACTGCCCGTGGTCCACTGCATTTCCTTGTAGCAGAAGCTCACGTTGTTGCCGCCGGGGACCACCGGATCGGTGCCGTCGGTGAGGATCAGCTGGAAGCTGTTGCGCTTATCGCCCATACTGGGGAAGTAGCCCACATCAACCCAATTAACATACATCGCCGTGGACGTGATGCGATAGAGCACCTGCCCGTGGAGAAAATCCTCTACAGTGGTCGAATCCTGGGTATCCACATCACCCCAGAAAGGCGCCACCATGATGAAGTTGGCGGAGGGAAAGCCGGAAGCGATAAAGGACGTATAGGAGTTATCGAAAGAAATGTTCCCGTTGTTATTGATGTACAACGAATCGTAGATCTGACCGAACAGGTTAAAGCTGAAGGGTAACGCTATCTGCTGCGAGGACCAATCATCATTCTCCGTCATAGCACTCTGATAATTCGCGTCGGGCTGGATCCAGCAACCGCAGGGTCCGCCGCTGCCTCGTTCGGTCACCCAATCGGCCGGTGATGAGTTGGAAGGGCCTTGGGGCAGGATCTGGATGGGACCGCTGGGCAATGCCCCATGTCCTTTCAGGTCATCGTAGGCCTCGGCGGTAAGCACGGTCTGGGCGCAAAGGCCGGCGGTGAACAGCGGAACTAACAACACAAGGGTGTAGCGCTTCTTCATGCGACAGGCGATAAGGGTAACTGGCCGTTGAGACGAAGATATTGACCCAAAGGCTGCCTGCCCCTTTCAAAAAGCGCAGGCCGTACCTTCGCGCCCCTTTCAACACCCGCTTCGACCCCACGCCGTGCGGGTGGTCCGGTCCTCACTCGCCCCATGAAGAACATCCGCAACTTCTGCATCATCGCCCACATCGACCACGGCAAAAGCACCCTGGCCGACCGCTTGTTGCAGATGACCGGCACCATCGCCGACCGCGACATGCAGGCGCAGGCCTTGGACGATATGGACCTAGAGCGTGAGCGCGGCATCACCATCAAGAGCAAGGCCATCCAGATGGACTACACCCTGAACGGGGTGAAGTACAACCTGAACCTGATCGACACGCCGGGCCACGTGGATTTCAGCTATGAGGTAAGCCGCTCCATTGCGGCGTGTGAAGGGGCATTGCTCATTGTGGACGCCACGCAAGGCATTCAGGCGCAGACCATCAGCAACCTCTACCTCGCGCTGGAACACAACCTCACGATCATCCCGGTCCTCAACAAAATGGACCTTCCCTCGGCGAATCCGGAGGAAGTGAAGGACCAGATCGTGGACCTCATCGGTTGCGAACTGGAGGACATACTCTCCGCGAGCGGAAAGACAGGCATGGGCGTGGACAAGATCCTGGAGGCCGTTGTGGCCCGCGTGCCCGCACCCAAAGGCGACCCCGACGCACCGCTGCAAGCCCTCATCTTCGACAGCGTCTTCAATTCCTTCCGCGGCATCATCGCCTACTACCGCGTGATGAACGGCACCCTCCGCAAGGGCGACAAAGTGAAGTTCTTCAACACGGGTGTGACCTATGCGGCGGATGAAGTGGGCGTACTGAAAATGGATCTGCGGCCGAAGCCCGAGGTATGTGCGGGCGATGTGGGCTACATCATCAGCGGCATCAAGACGGCGAGCGAGGTGAAGGTGGGTGACACGATCACGCACCAGGACCGCCCGTGTCTGGCGGCGATCCAAGGCTTCGAGGACGTGAAGCCCATGGTATGGGCCGGCATTTTCCCGGTGGACACGGACGAGTACGAAGAGCTCCGCGATGCCATGGAGAAACTGAAGTTGAACGATGCCAGCCTCACCTGGACCCCCGAGAGCAGCGCCGCGTTGGGCTTTGGTTTCCGCTGCGGCTTCCTGGGCCTGTTGCACATGGAGATCATCCAAGAGCGACTGGAGCGCGAGTTCAACATGACGGTGATCACCACGGTGCCCAACGTGGGCTACATAGTGACCAAGACCAACCAAGAGGTGGTCAACGTGAACAACCCGAGCGAGTTGCCCGAGGTGATGCACATCGAAAAGATCGAGGAGCCTTACATCAAGGCCCAGATCATCACCAAGGCCGAATACACAGGGGCGATAATGACCTTGTGCATCGAGAAACGCGGGATCCTCATTGGCCAGAATTACCTCACCACCGACCGCGTTGAGCTCAGCTTTGAAATGCCGCTCGGCGAAGTGGTCTTCGACTTTTTCGACAAGCTGAAGTCCATCTCACGCGGCTATGCCTCGTTCGACTATCACCCGATCGGATTCAAGGAAAGCGACCTCATCAAGCTCGATATCCTGCTCAACAGCGAGAAGGTAGATGCGCTCAGCGCCCTGATCCACCGCGACCACGCCTTTGAGCTGGGCAAGAAGATGTGCAGCAAGCTGAAAGAGTTGCTGCCCCGCCAACAGTTCGACATTCCCATCCAGGCCGCCATCGGCGCCAAGATCGTTGCCCGCGAAACCGTGAAGGCCCTGCGCAAGGACGTTACCGCGAAGTGCTACGGCGGTGACATCAGCCGGAAGCGCAAGTTGCTGGAGAAGCAGAAGGAAGGAAAGAAGCGCATGCGCTCGGTAGGCAGCGTGGAGATCCCACAGGAAGCGTTCCTAGCGGTTCTCAAGCTCGACTAGGGCAGTTGTTCCACCTTGGTATTCGTTGGCAGCGTGCTGCCCACGTTCACCAGGATGGGGTCGCGGTCATTGGCAGAGCCGGTATACTTCACCGAGCCATCCATGTTTGCATCTTCGGCACGATAGCCTGTGATCACGTTGTTGGGCGTGGTGCCCCCCACGGCCACGATGATCGGGTCACGGTCATTACCTGAACCCGTGTACTTGATCACGTTATCCGCAACGGTATTGCCGTTCCACAAGACCAGGGTTCCGTTCACATCGCGCCGGGCCTCGGTGCCATAGGCAACGGTACTGCCCAGCTTGAAGTTCACGGTGGTCGCCGTGCCGCTCAGAGTCATGGCCGCATTGGTCATTACGCCGAAATGGTTGCGGTGGCGTAGTACCACCTTGTAACTGCCATTCACCCCACCCATGGCCACAGGTCGGGTACCATCAAGCTCTACCACGTCACCATCACGCTGTAGCAAAGCCGGTCGCGCACTCATGATCGTTGTTGGTGTGGTGGCATTGCGCAGCTCAAGCCACACCCAATCGACGATGGCGTTGTTGCCCGTGGTGTTCAGTACCACCTGCGGGATCTTGCGGACGGCGCTGGCACCTGTGATGCTGAAGCCGAGCGCGGTATAGGGTTCGGTGAGCGGGATCAGGTTCAGGCTACGCAGACCATCGGTCATCAGACCGGTCGCTTGGTCGTAGGGTCCGCCGAGCGCGGCCACCACGGATAGTTTGGAGCGGTTCGTCTGCCCTTCGGCCACGGAGACCCATTGATCAGCGGCCAGTTTGTAGTACTTATCCGTTATGCCGCTCGGCCAGCGCACCACAGCGGAATCAGCATACAGGTTCGCAGCTAGCCCAAAGTGGCAGGTGAAGGAGTTCACGATGCTGTAGCTCTCGCCAGCTCGGATCTCGCGTATCTGCTTGCCCCAAGGTCCATAGAGTGTGACGCGCGCACCCACACCGTCGCGGTTGCTCGTGCTGCCGGTAAGCTGGAAGTTGATGAAGTGGTTCGCGTTGCCATTGTTCATGTAGAGCTCATCGTCCTGAGACGTGCTGGATGTCACATAACCTGTGCCGTAGCTGGCATAAATGTCGATGGCGCCATCGTGGTTCATGTCGCCGAACGCGAAGGAGTGCAGCGTGTTTGTGGTGTTCGGCGCAGGCAGGAGCGTAGTGCTCCGCGTGAAGGTGCCATTACCATTGTTATGGAAGTAGAAGTTGCCCTCCACGGAAAGGATGTCGATGTAACTGTCATTATCGAGGTCCTCGCACTTGGTCTGCAGGAAGAAGTTTGAATACTCCAATCCGCTGCCGGCCGTGTTGTTCGTGAAATGCCCGGTGCCATCGTTCTTGAACAATTGCGCGGTGGTGCTGTGGTTCATGGTGATGAGGTCCAGGTCACCGTCGTTGTCGATGTCTGCGAAGTCGCTGGACCATGACTGTTCCTGGTTCTGCACACCGTAAGATGCGGCCTGGTCCGTGAAAGCATTGCTACCGTTGTTAACGAATAACCGGTTCCAGCGGCGAGGATCGCTGGAGCTGTTCACTCCTTGTCGGCACTTGGTGATGTACAGATCCAGGTCGCCATCATTGTCGAAATCGGTCCATGTGCTACCATAGTTGCCGCTCATATCGCTAACGGGGCTGGTAGCGAAGTTGATGTAATCGTTATAGCTCAGCGCACCGCTACCGTTGTTCAGCCATATGCGCGGCGCGGCGTTGTCGTGGCAGCCGAACACATCCAGAGCACCATCGTTGTTGATGTCCATCATGTTCATGCACTGCATGAACATCACGCTGTTGTTCAACGTGCTCGTGGTGTACACGCCACGTGCGCTGATCTCCACGAAGTGCGCACCATCGCCGTTCCCTCCGCTAACAAAGTCCTTGTGGCCATCGTTCTCCACATCGCCCACCGCCATGCCCCATTGACTGTTGGAGGAGATGGTGCCATACGCATACGAGGTGAAACTTCCATTCGCGCTCTGGTAATCGATGGACAGCACCTTGCTCTGGTTGAGCAGGATCAGATCATCGTAACCATCGCCATCCATGTCAGCGATGCCCACACAGCCACCTGATCGTGCCGCCTCGTTCGTAAGGGGCGTTGTGTTGAGGGTGAAGGTCTGCGCGGGTGCGAGAAGTGTACCGGTGATCGTTGCAAGGGAGAGGAGGGTCCGGATATGGATGTTCATGAGCTGCAATAGGTCCGCGAAGGTAGATCCCTGGTCAGCCGAACGCCAGTGAGCGGCTTGCCTCGTGCTCCGGAACCCTTGCCAGTATGGACGTTCCTGCATCCTTCGGTCGTTCACCTTGACAAGCCGGCCGCACATCACGACATTAAGAACCGATGGGAATGAGCAGCGCGACCAGCGCAGCGCCCACTCAGCACTTATCCCCTCCGTACGGTTCCACGTGGATATCGAGGATGTCGATGTTGCCCTTCACACCAGCCTCACGCACAATGCGCTTCACCAAGGCGATGATGTCGGCCTTGTCGGCGATCTGTGCAGGTTGAATGCGAAGCACGATCACGCAGGTCCGCGTGCAGGAGTACTCCACGTCCATGATCTGCTCCTGCTATACTCTGCCCGCGATATGCGTCCGATCCGCGGTGGTCATGCCTTCCACTCGGAAGGTCCCGAAGGCGTCCACATGCGCTCTAGGAGGCTCGTCCTGTTCCAAGGCTTGCATGAAAACGATGGAACACGGAAAAGTGAAGAGGAGGAGGAGTGTGCGCATGGTGGCTCTAGGGTAAACAAAGCTCCGTTTCACCTGTGGCCCGCGACATGCCGTTCGGCAGGCCTTCACCGACGGGAGGTCATTTACAAGCAAATGCGGGCCGGCGTACCGGCCAGCGTGTGAAGGAAATCCACGCGGTCGGGGAATGAATTCCACACATGTTGAGCTTTCCGAGGTAGGCCCCTCCTCGGCAAATGCTGTGCATCAGCTGGTTAGGCACACGTCGTTTCGGGCACACATATTTACTGGTAACTAAGTATCAAACACACACCACCCATGAAAACCTTACGTTCCCGCCTTGTAGCCTTTTCCTTCCTGATTGCTGCCGCACCCGTTCAATTCGCCATGGCCGGCGAGCCCACCCCGAAGATCGTGGTGAACCAAGAGAATCTGGCCAAGCTGACCCCGGCCGACCAAGAGCGCGTTCTGGCCATTGCCGACCGGTTGGAGACCATCACTACGATGGACCGCTCGGAGCTGACGCCGACAGAGCGCAAGGCGCTGCGCAGCGAAGCGCGCCAACTCAAGGAGCAGGCGCGTGAGTTCAACCGCAGTGGCGAGGTGATCTACATATCAGCCGGTACTATCATCATCATTCTTCTTCTCATCCTGATCCTGACGTAACACGTACGAACTTGCCGTGGGCGCGCTTTCCGGACCAGTCCGGGGAGCGCGTCTTCGCATGTGGAGCTGCGCGTGCTACCGCCTATGCAAACTCGTCAACCCTTGCTGTGCATTAGCGTTCTGCGGATCTAGCCGTATCGTGCGTTCCCAGCACATACGCGCTTGGGCCGTATCGCCGATGGTGAAATAAGCGCCACCCAGGTTGTACCAAGCATCCACCTTGGCGGGGCCGTACTTCAGGGCGTTCCTCAGGTCGCTGATGGCGCTTGTGTTGTCATGGCCGACGCCCGCCTTCAAGCCTCGGCGGTAATACATGTCAAACAGGTAGGCATCATACTGCTTCAACAGGCCGCTCGCAGGGTCCAGCGCACGTGCCGTATCCCAGGCAGCCTCGGCCCGTTGCAGATCATCGAGCCGCATGTAAGCCACGCCCAAGTTGAGGTAGTTCGGCACGTACCTCGGCTTGATGCCCTCCGAGCGGCGGCAATACGCAATGGCCTGGGCCGCATAGGAACGCTTCGCCGCAGGTTCCTTGGCCGCATCGCATCGGTGGATGCACGCCACTCCTGCATACGTGTTGGCACGGGCACTGTTCACGGAGGTGGCCACATCATGCAACAGCAGCTCATCCCCGGTGTGCCATACCCGGTTGCGCGTTATGGTCGCGAAGCTGCACGCCGAGAGCAGCACGATGCCGCTGCCGAACATCACGGGGCGTAGAGCCATCGCATGCGTTGGTAAGGCCTCTATCCCCCTGCGCATGCACTCAACCAGGGCGATAATGAACGGCACGGATGCCTGGTACATGAAACGCTCGGCCATCGGCGCACCGATGTTGAAGAAGATCCCGCTGACCAGGACCCAGGTCGTCAGAAAGAAAAGCACGCACCAGGCGAGCAGGTCCCGCTTTAGCGTACCGCGCACGGCGAATGCGATAAGGCCGATCAGCAGGAGTGCACCCAGCCAAACGACGGGTTCACCGAACGTGCGATAGGAGATCTGCCGGAACGAATAATCGTAGGTGAGCGGATGCGGAAAGAACAGCAGCCCGATGTATTTCATGAACACGAAGAGAATGGTCGCGTATTTCCCTGAAATACTTGCAAGTAGGTATGGGTTGTCCATCACTTCCGTTACCTCTCTGCTTTGCGCCCCCAACAACAGGAAGCGCAATAGCACATACCCCGCAATGATCGCTAGGAAAGGGGCCGAATTGCGGAGGACCTGAGCTGTGGGTAGCTTGGCGATAATATAAAGCGAGAGCGGCACGAGCAGCACGAACACCACACCGTTCTCCTTGCTGAGCAAGGCTAACGCAAAGCAGACGCAGGCTTTCAGCAGTGCGCCTTTTCCGGTCCGTATGGGACCACCTGTTGCACCTTTCCGGCCGGTCCGCTTCCGGGCATCCATGGTCGGCATGGCAGGGCGCACATGGTCAAGCAGGAATTGGAGGGTGAGCAGAAGGAAGAGCAGGGAAAGCAACTCATCGCGGCTCTTGATATTGGCCACCACTTCGGTGTGTAGGGGGTGAAAGAGGAACAGCAAGGTGGCCGCCAGCGTGGCGTGCGGATGTTCGCCGAATACATGCCGCCGCAGGAAACGCAGCAGGATAAGCCCCGTCAATGCGTAGAGCAACACGTTCACCGCATGGTGCACGAAAGGGTTCAGGCCGAAGAACGATACTTCGATCGCATAGGTGATCAACGGCAGCGGACGATATCGCCCTCCGCTCAAATACGCCGACTCTCCGATGGAACCGAAGAAACTGTCCTGGGTCAGGATCTCCGGAATTCCACGGATGCCTTTCTGGACGATGGCGTTGTCGCTGAGCACCAGACCGTCATCCAGCACGAACTGGTGACCGAGCGTGTTGGCATAGAGCCCACATGCGCACACCAGCACTAGCACCTGTTGCACCTGCGGACGCGCGAGCCGATCCAGCAGGCGCGAAAGGAAGGGGAGCGATACGGTGCGGGCCATTGGCGTGCGGCGAAGATGGTCAGGAACCTGATCCGTCGGTCATGGCCTCTCTCGCCACCAACATCATTTCACGCGACCTGCGTGGGACATGACCATGCGCGGAAGGACCTTCATATAAGCGTTGTTGATCGTGATGAACGATCATGCCCGGGCAAGGAGACCTTGTTGACCAAGACCTTTCACAAGCAGAACCAGCTGGTGGCGATGCGGTGCGAATAGGTCAGGCCGCTACGCTACCTCAGCACCGCGATCGTACCCTTCACCTCCTTCCGCTCTTGGTACGGAAGTCGGTAACCCACGTGGTAGGCATACACGCCGGGTAGCACCAACGCGCCCTTGTAGGTACCATCCCACGACCGGAGCGGTTCTGTTGTGCTGAACAGGAGCTCACCCCAACGATCGAAGATCTCCATCGAGAAGTCCTCGGGGAAGCATTCACCCTTCCAACTCCAATTGTCGTTCATACCGTCCTGATCGGGCGTGAAGGCGGAGGGCACGTACACGCTGCACGAATCCGAGCAGTCATCCACGTGGATCATACGTTCCACGGTGTCCACACCGCAGCTCAAGGTGGCCACAAGCGTCACGAGGACATCGCCACCGGCCGTGAACTGTAGCAGCGGATCGGTCTCCGTTGAACTGGTCGAGGCACCGTGCAGATCCCAGTGCGCGCCTACAATGGCCGAATCGGCCAGCAGGGTGAACTGCGCCAGTTCCTGCATACATCGCGCATCCGTTGTGAAGTCGGCAACACACAGGCACTCCACGTTGGTCAATGTGGCCATGGCATCATCTATACATCCGTTGGCATCCGTCACCGATACCGAGTAGGTGCCGGGATCATGCACCACTGCGGCATCGGACACGGCCTGTCCGTTCACCGTGTACGTTGTGGTCATGCCGGCTACAGGGAACACCGCGCCCAGATCGACAGTCTGCCACGGGCACAGCGCGAATGAAAGGTCAGCGCCGAGGGCCGGGCTGGCGTTCACCACGAGGTCAACAACGGCCGTATCGGTGCAACCGAAGCTGTTGCTCGCCACCAGTTGATAAGCGCCGCCCGTGGTCACCGCTGCCGGGTCGGGCACGGCCGCATTGTTGCGTGTCCACACGGAGGTGAGGCCCGTGGT
>JBKJNF010000016.1:0-20479 GCA_046596155.1 Flavobacteriales bacterium
CGCAAGGGGTTGGGCACCTATGCCATCAACGCCACCAGCATGCCCCGTGCCGAGAATATCAGCGTGCGCGATGGTGCGTACCACTTCGACCTGGTGACGGAACATCACGCGCTGCCCGATCTGGTGTTGGGCATGGCGGGGCGCCATAACGTGGAGAACGCCATCGCCGCGAGCACCATGGCCTTGGACCTGGGTGTGCCGCCGGAAAAACTGCGGCGCGCACTGGCCAGTTTCCGCGGTGTGAGCCGCCGCTTCGAGATGCGCGCAAATACCAAAAGCTGCGTGTTCATCGACGACTACGCGCATCACCCCACCGAACTGGACGCTTGTATCCGCAGCGTGCGCGAGATGTTTCCCGGACGACGCATCACCGGCATCTTCCAACCACATCTTTTCTCCCGCACGCGCGACCTCGCCGCCGACTTCGGAAAAAGCCTCGCCCTCCTCGACGAACTGATCCTGCTGGAGATCTATCCGGCCCGCGAGGAGCCCCTGCCGGGCATCAACAGCGCCTGGCTGCTGGAGCAGGTGCCCATGATGAACAAGAGCCTGTGCACAAAGGAGGGTCTCCTGGCCCTGATGGACACACGCAACGTGGACATCTTGCTCGCGCTTGGCGCGGGCGATATCGACCGTTACGTACCCGCTCTGGCCGCACTGATCGAAGCCCGCTCATGAAGACCCGCCTCCAGCGCCTGTTACGTCCCGCCCTCTTGGGTGCGGGCGTGCTTGCGCTGTTGGTCATACTCGGCTTCGTAGAGCATAGCACGGAGAACACGGTGATCCGTGAGTTGGCCGTGCGTGTGGACATGGGTCACCTGAAGACCGAAGCCACCGAGGGCATGCACTTTATTGACGAGAACGCCGTGCGCGAACAGGTGCTGGCCCATGCCAATGGTGTCATCGGCGATCCGATCAACCACGTTGACCTGGTGGCCATCGAACAGGAGCTGTGCAACACCGCCAGTGTGGCCAAGGCCGATGTGTACCACACGCTGGACGGTGTACTGCACGTGAACGTGACACAGCGCCGCCCGATCGTTCGCGTGCTCAACGCCGACGGGAGCGGATTCTACATCGACGACGAAGGCTTCACCATGCCGCTAAGCAAGGACTACACGGCCCGCGTATTGGTGGCCACCGGAGTGCTCTTCGAGCCCTTCACCAGCTCGGTGACGGACCTGGGTGCGCTCGGTGATAGTCTGGCGGCCATCACAAGGAGTCGCGGCCTGTACACTGTGGCGACCACCATCGCCAACGATCCGTTCTGGACCGCGCTCATCGACCAGGCGTATGTGGATGCCAACGGCCAGATCGAACTGATCGCACGCATTGGTGGGCAGCGTGTGCGAGTGGGTGATGGCACCGAACTAAAGCCCAACCTGGCCAAGCTGAAGGCCTTCTACGACCAAGGTATTCCGCAAACGGACTGGCGCCGATACAGCGTGATCGACACGCGCTTCGCGGGTCAGGTCGTGTGTACTTTGAAAAGCGATGTACGCATCGCTCCCCTGTCCCCTAAACCCGTAGAGGCGCAACGGGCGCATTAACCAACGCGCACCAGCGCAACGAACAGAATGGAACAGCATCAGAACGAGATCGTGGCCGGCTTGGACATCGGCACCACCAAGATCGCCTGCATCGTAGGCCGCCGTAACGAACAAGGCAAGATCGAGATCCTGGGCATGGGCAAAGCCAAGAGCGACGGCGTGAACCGTGGCGTGGTGAGCAACATCCAGAAGACCGTGGACAGCATCAAACAGGCCGTGCGCGAGGCTGAGGACAGCGCGGGCGTGGACATCGCCACCGTGAACGTGGGCATCGCCGGGCAGCACATCCGCAGCATGCACCACCGCGGCATGATCACCCGCCAGAACGCCAACATCGAAGAGGAGATCCGCCAGAGCGACATCGATACGCTGATCGACGATATGTATAAACTGGTGATGCCTCCGGGAGAGGAGATCATCCATGTGATCCCACAGGAGTATATCGTGGATGGCGAGCAGGGGCTGAAGGACCCTATCGGTATGAGCGGTGTGCGCATGGAGGCGAACTTCCACATCATCAGCGGCCAGCTCACTGCCGCTCGCAACATCAACAAGTGTGTACATCGCGCGGGCTTGGAGGTCACCGAACTCATCCTGGAACCACTGGCCAGTGCTGACGCCGTGCTCAGCAGTGAGGAGAAGGAAGCGGGCGTGGTGCTCGTGGACATCGGCGGCGGCACCACCGACATCGCCATCTTCAGTGACCATATCATCCGCCACACCGCCGTGATCCCTTTCGGTGGAAATGTGATCACCGACGACATCAAGATGGGCTGCTCGATCCTGCGCGACCAGGCCGAGACCCTGAAGACCCGCTTCGGCAGCGCGTTGGCAGCAGAGAACAAGGAGAACGAAGTGGTGTGCATCCCTGGGCTGCGTGGTCGCGAGCCGAAGGAGATCAGCTTGAAGAACCTCGCGCACATCATCCAGTGCCGCATGGAGGAGATCCTGGAGCACGTATGCTTCGAGATCAAGAACAGCGGTTTGGAAAAGCAGTTGAGCGCAGGCATCGTTCTCACCGGTGGTGGAGCGCAACTCAAGCACTTGCGTCAGCTCACCGAGTTCATGTCCGGCATGAGCACACGCATCGGCTATCCGAATGAGCATTTGGCCAAGAGCAATGTTGAGGATGTGACCAGTCCGCTTTTCGCCACAGGCGTGGGCCTCGTGATGAAGGGATTCGACCACCTCGACCGTCGCCGTCCCAAGGTCACCGACACTACCGTCAAGGTAAAAGGCCACAGCCAACCGACCAAGGTGGGCGGCTTCTTCGACCGCGTGTTGAAAGGCGCCACTGAATTATTGAACGACGACGAAGCCTAAGAATATCTATCGAAGAGCGAACCCACTCGCACCTGATAACGACCGACCCCACCCCTCCCTGAGCCCCTCAATCCCCCCGAACATGAAATTCGATCTTCCAACAGAATTGTCCAGCATCATCAAGGTGATCGGCGTGGGCGGTGGCGGCAGCAACGCTGTCAACCACATGTATGCACAAGGCATCAATGGCGTTGACTTCGTGATATGCAACACGGACAAGCAGGCACTCGACATGAGCGCGATCCCCACCAAGCTGCAGATCGGCACGGCGCTTACGGAAGGTCTGGGCGCAGGAAGCGTTCCAGAGCGCGGCGGGCTTGCGGCGCAAGAGAACATCGAGGAGATCCGCTCGCTGCTGAACACGCGTACCAAGATGCTCTTCATCACCGCCGGTATGGGGGGAGGCACCGGCACAGGTGCCGCTCCCGTGATCGCACGGGTCGCCCGCGACATGGGTGTGCTCACCGTGGGCATCGTTACAATGCCCTTCAACTGGGAAGGCCGCAAGCGAAAGCAGCAGGCCAGCTCCGGCATCGAGGAAATGCGCAACGCGGTTGACACCCTGCTGGTGATCAACAATGACCGCCTCCGCGACCTTTACGGCAATCTGACCATGGACGATGCCTTCGCGCATGCCGACAACGTGCTGACCACCGCGGCGCGTGGCATTGCCGACATCATCATGAAGACCGGCAAGGTGAATGTGGACTTTGAGGACGTCCGCACTGTGATGAGCAACAGTGGTGTGGCCATCATGGGCATGGCCGAGGCCGAAGGTGAGGACCGCGCGATCCGCGCAGCACAAGAGGCGCTCGCTTCACCACTGCTGAACGACAGTGATATCCGCGGCGCGAAATACGTGCTGCTCAACATTGCTCTGGGCGACCGCCAGATGCAAATGGATGAGATGACGGAGATCACCGACCACATCCAGGATGCCGCAGGCAGCAGCGCCGATGTGATCTGGGGTTACTGCCACGATGAATCACTGGGAGATCGCCTTCGCGTAACGTTGATCGCCACCGGCTTCAATCAAAATCCACTGGACATCGGGCAGGAGCAAAAAAAGGACGCGCGCAAGGTGATGCACCTTGGCGAACTTGAGCCCACGATCATAACCGCGCCCATCACCAATCCGGTGGCCAACAGTGCCCCGACAAAGGCCGTGCCTGTGGCCGACGTACCCGATGCCACTGAGTGGGAAGTGAAGACCGTACCCATGGTGGAGGAGGTTATGCCTGCACCCACCTCAGTAGCCGCACCCAAGGAGGAGCAACGCACTATTCCCTTCGAAGCCGAAGCCCCAGTACAACGAAGTGTAACACCCGTACCCCCGATCGTGGTTGAAGAGAAGAAAGTGTTCGACCTGTACGCGGCCGATGAAGTACCCAGCGTGAACAGCTCCAGCGACGCCTCCTTCACCCAAGCCGCGACAGTGGCGCCGATCGAATCGAGGAACAACGCACAGGAACACCAGAACCGCGTGGAGGACCGTGTGAGCCGCATGCGCGAGATGACCATGAAGCTGCGCCAGCCGAACGGCTTGGCCGACCTCGAGCGCGAGCCCGCATACAAGCGCAAGAATGTCACGCTGACGGACACCCCGCACAGCAGCGACAGCAGCATCAGCCGCTATACCTTGAGCGAGGAGACCGATGAGAACGGTGATCGTAGCGTACAGTTGAAGCGCAACAATCCCTTCCTGCACGACAACGTGGATTAAGGAACGTCCAGTCAAATGTTCGTCCGGGATCCGCGCCAACAGCGCGGATCCCGGCTTTTATGGGGTACCTCCTCGCATCCGCTAACTTCGGGTCGATAAACGACGCACCATGAGCCTTCACGAACGTATCGACGCTGACATCAAGGCCGCTATGCTGGCCCGCGAGAAGGACCGATTGAATGTATTGCGCGCCATCAAAAGCGCGATCCTGATGGAACTGACCAAGGATGGTGGACCAGGGCTCGTAAGCGATGAAGCTGGACTAAAGATCCTGCAGAAGTTGCACAAACAACGCACCGAGGCTGCTGCCATCTACCACCAGCAAGGGCGGGGAGATCTGGCCGCAGAGGATGATGCGCAAGCCAAAGTGATCGAGGCTTACTTGCCCGCGCGCATGAGCGATGCTGATCTTCAGACCGCCGTGAAGAACATCCTTAGCGGCATCGGTGCGGGCAGCTTGGCGGATATGGGGCGAGCCATGAAGGCCGTGAATGAGCAATTGGCCGGCAAAGCGGATGGCGGGGCGATCGCAGCGGCCGTTAAGAAGGCGTTGGCCGGAGTTTAGCCTAGGTACACTATCCCCCTACCCCGCTCACGTATTCCTGATACGTGCAGTGGCTCCCGTTCCTGTAGTGCCTGGTCGGCGGCTGCATCACTTAGGCGCGCACCCCCAAACCCTTGAAGGTGCGCGCCTAGACCAAACCTATGTCCAAACCTACTTTCCCCTTTCAACCATCCCCCCAGTGGTCGGGTGATGGAACTCCTCGCTGAATGACCTACTTGGTCATCAGCTCTGTATATTCCTTCAAGCTGCAACTGCTGGCGTTGCAGAAGTGCATTATGGTACCATCGGTATGCTTGATCTCCCGCAGTTCGTTGAACTTCCCACCTGAGCTGAAGCGAGTGATCACGATCGCGCGTTCCTGTTCGAGGATCACAGAGCGGTCCACGCCCTTGCGGGACTTCATGGCCTTGGCTTCGCTGGCTGCTGCAGCGGCCATGTTGGTAAGGCCGTTCACGTTACTTGCAACAGCTTCGATCTCGCACATTTCATTGTCCGGTGAGCCGTTGATCACGAACTGGGCCTCCTCTTCGGGACGGGGATCCGCTGCCGTGCGGGCCAGACCTGCGAGGTCCTCGGCCAGCGTGGGCTCGATGAAAGGCTGCACATAATGGCGCTCACGACGGCCTTTCGATGCGGTCAACGACGCCTCAGGAGCTTCACCCTGAATGGTGGCGGGGCTCTTCTTCATGTGGGTGAAGGCGTAGTTGGTATCATATCCGAAATCCTCCCGTTCGCCTAGGAAGCGAATAAAGCCGACTGGACCCGCGTAGGCGAACCTGTTCTCGGCGACCAGATCCTCCAAGGTGACGTCGAACTTGAACTCAAAAGGAGCATTGGCCACGGCCTCGGAAGTCATTCGGGTGTCGAAGAGCAGGTCCTTGGTCAGGTAACCAGGGCAGGAGAATGAAAGGGTGTAAACAGCCTGTAACTCCAGATCTAAGGCGACCTTACGGATGTCATTCGTCAGCACATTGGAGATGCGGCCATCCCGGATCATCTTCACGCTGGCTTGGTCCATGGATCCCCGTTGGACCCTGAACCGTCCGTCGATATGCAAAATGGCCTGTTCCGCTTGGGTGCATGGCGCGCAAAGCATCAGACTGGTGGCGATAGTATAGTAGGAGAGTTTCATAGTGCAGGGGGTCATCGGGACATAACTCTGGTCGCGGTACGAAGGAAACTTGGAGAGGCAGGCCTGAACAATACCCATTTGGGGGGATTTTGTGCTTGGGATCCTATGTCACCAACCAAGGGAAGGCCGGTTGAACGCTGCTCAACCGGCCCTCCTCTCCTATGTGCTGTGGTGGTGCGCTGTTCATCTTCTACCTGTTTGTCCGTCCGATGTTGAGGTGGTCATTCATTCATCTTTGCCACCATCATCGCTGATGGATACCGCGATAACTGCCCCTCCGACCGTGGGTGTATTCTGGATGATCGCCTCATTTTCCGGGATCTCTCGCCCGATCGGTCCGATCACTGTGGTCGGTGTATTGGCATGCACAGGTAGGAACTCGCCGGAAATGTGAACCCGGGGTGCAGGTGTGATGGGATCATCGCTTTCCAGGAGTCTTATTGGCATTTGTGGTGGATACGCCGCCAAGCCGGTCTGCCAGCAGTAGGAGCAAACCCCGTTCGAGGAAGCGCTTTGCGCGGGCACCACACCTCCCCCGTAGCCATTCGAGCCGGTCACACGGCCTGTTGCCCGATCCCCATCGAAAAAGGTGATGACTGGGAAATGCGACCCGACGGCATTTACTGTTGTGCGGTCAATGGTGGTGGCTATGGCGATATCGTGTGCGTATGAACCGGTGACCTGTCCGTCAACGCGGGTAACAACCGCTGCATCCGTATAGACCCTGGGTCGCAAGGCGTGTTTATCCGACGCGATCAACGGCTTGCTCACCATTGCCGCTGTTCGCGCTTCGGGGACCGCACTCATCGGTTCCAATCGCTCTTTGGTACAAGCGGTGAGCACGGCTAACATCGCGATGCTCGCTGTGAAGGTGATCTGGGTTCTCATCGTTGTAGGGATATGTGGTACTGCCCAATTGCTCAGCGAAGGTGGCCACACACAGAAGGCCATCACAATACCCGATCGGCAGGATATCCTGTACCCTTTCCGACCATGTACGAGCGGTCCGGTCTGCCTCGGTCGATCGATTACCTGGATCAATCCACCTGGAAGCGGAAGCCCACACCGTGCACATTGTTGATGTGCACGCGCTCATCATGGCGCAGATATTTCCGCAGGCGGCTGATGAACACATCGAGGCTGCGGCCAAGGAAATAGGTGTCATCGCCCCAGACCATGTTCAGCACCAGCTCGCGGGGCAGCACCTGATCGCGATGCATGCACAGTAGCCTCAATACATCCGCCTCCTTCTTGGTGAGCTTGCGCGTTTCATCCGGATGCTTCAGCTCGAGGTTCCGATGGTCGAAGGTGTAACTCGCGACCTCGAACACATCGCGCGACTTGGGGTTCTCTTCTTTGTCGAACGTGCGCCGCAGGATGGCCTCTATGCGGAGCAGCAGTTCCTCGTGGCTGAAGGGCTTGGTGAGGTAATCATCGCCACCGGCCTTGAAGCCTGCGATACGGTCCTCCGTCTGGCTCTTCGCCGTGAGGAATACGATGGGGATCCGCTGGTTCACCAGCCGGATGTCCTCGGCCAAGCTGAAGCCGTCCTTCTGCGGCAGCATCACATCAAGCACGCAGAGATCATACGCATGTTCGTTGAAGTACTTCAGTCCTTCCTTGCCATCGCGGCAGAGGTGCACCGTGTATCCCTTGCGCTTCAATGCGTCCTGCACCACGAAGCCCAGGTTCTGGTCGTCCTCGACGAGGAGAATATTCGCTTTGTTATCGCTCATGGTGACGTTCCCGCAGGTGTGAGTTTGGCTTCAGGCCGCTGGCTAAGGCCCCACGCTTGAGCCTTTCGCACCCTTGATGTGCGGCCTGTGTCTTCATGGTTGAAAAGGTAGCTCTACGGTGAAGGTGCTCCCCTTCCCCACTTCGCTCTGCACGGACACATGTCCGTCGTGCGCCTCGGCGATATGCTGTACGTAATGCAGCCCGAGGCCAAAGCCCTTCACGTTGTGCACGTTGCCTGTGTGCACACGATAGAAGCGTTCGAAAATGTGCTTGATGTTCTCTCGTGCGATACCGATGCCATTGTCCTGCACAACGATGCGCAGCGCAAGGTTGGTGTTCTCCGTAGTGATCCGGATAGCAGGCGCTCCGGTGCTGTACTTCAACGCATTGTCAACAAGGTTGAACAGAAGGTTGGTGAGGTGCAGCGTATCGCCCACGATCACTGGGTTATCAGCTCGGGCATCGAGCGTAAGTGTGCCCTTACGCTCATTCAATTGCAAGGCGAAGGAGGCGCTTACCTCGCGAAGCACCTTGTGCAGATCGACGGACTCGCGCTTCAAATGCAGTTCACCACTCTCGAGTGAACTGAGCTGCAGCACGCGCTCCACCTGCACCCGCAGGCGCTCGTTCTCGGCGCGGATGATGCGCGCGTAGCCGGCCAGCCGCTCGGGCTCGAGGATGATCGCGGGATCGGAGAGCACCTCGCTGCTCAACGCGATCGTGCTGATCGGGGTCTTCAGCTCGTGCGTCATGTTCCCGATGAAGTCGTTCTTCATCTCCTCCAAGCGCCTTTGCCGCGCGATGATCCACAGGCTGTATCCAAAGAAGGACAGCACGATCAGCGTGACGATGGCCGGGTAGATCCACGTGATCTTGCCCCCCACGATCGGTTCCCACAAAGCACTCGCCCGGCGCGGAAAATACACGCCGAAGTAGTGGCCGTCCTTATCGAGCTTTAACAGTTGGCTGTGCGCTGCGGTGTCACTGACCGAGCTATCCTTGAGGCTGACATAGTTGCCGTAGACGATACTGTCCGTGAAGCAGTCGTAGATGCCATATTCGAAGTCATCTTCGATATTGCGCCGTATGAACTCCTGCCGCAGAAGCGACTCCAACAAGTACGGATGGATGGTGTCGTTCATGGTGACGGCGAAATAGTTCGGCCGTTCCTGGTTCACGGCATCGAACAGGTCGCTAGGGTCCTTGTTGATCGAAAGGATACGCTGGGTCACGTCCGCCAAGGCGCTCTTCACCCGATCGTTGAACTGCTTGTCGAGCTGGCTCTGCTGCTGCTTCTGCAGCTCCACCTGCTCCAACTGATATTGTTGCGCCCGTTGCAACCAGAAGTACTGCGTGAGCACCACCGCCATCACACTCAGGATGGCCAACAGGAAGAGGGTGCCCAGGGTACGTCGGCGCATGGCTCAGCTACCGGCAATGATACAGGCTCCGTGCCAGCGAACCGCTCCACCTTAACGATCCGTTAGGGACTTGGAACGGGCCATCGGTGACCATCGGTATGTAAGGACAGTTGGCATTTAAATATCAACGATCGAGAGCGATCAGATGAGACGTGTGCTACTTTCAGACCCCCTATAAAACGCTCCTTCGCCATGCGCCCTCGCCAATTTCGCACCTTGCTCTTGACCGCCTTTTTCGCAATTGCATGTTCGGCCTCATGGGCGCTTCCCATGCCACCCGATGGCTGCGATGCGAACGCCGGTACCATATCCATTGAATTCAACGCCGGATGCCTGGTGAACGGAACGGCCATGGTGACCGCCACGCCCGATGGCAACGCTGTGGTGCCCGCCGGATACAGCCTGCTGTATGTGCTCACACAGACCAACGGCCTCATCATCCAAGCAGTGGGCGCCACGCCCACCTTTACGGTGAACTCGCTGGACATCTATCGCATCCATACGCTGGTGTACGATCCGGCCACGCTGGACCTCTCCACCGTGCAATTCGGCGAGACTAGCGCCTATGACATCTTCCCCTTGCTGATCGCCGGCGGCGGAACCATCTGCGCCAGCCTTGATGTGAGCGGTGCGCCATTCAAGCTGCAGGAATGTGAGAACCTGTGTACGGCCGATGCTGGAACGCTCAGTTCGGTTCAACCCGATCTGTGCTTGGTGGACGGCGTTGCATCGCTTATGGCCACCCCAAATGGCAACAGCTTCGTGCCTCCGGGATATTCCTTGCTATACGTGCTCACACAGGGTTCGGGGCTCATCATCCAGCAAGCATCGTTAGTGGCCTCCTTCAACGTTGCCGTGGCCGGGCAGTACACTATTCACACGCTGGTTTATGATCCTGCGACGCTCGACCTCGGTATCGTTGTGTTCGGGGAGACAACGGGATCTGACGTGATCTCCCTGTTGATCCAAGGCGGCGGATCGATCTGTGGGTCACTCGACGTCCTTGGTGCCGAATTCCAAGTAGTGGACTGCGCGCCGATCTGCATGGCCAATGCTGGGAGCATTACATCCGGTGCCGCAGACCTGTGCCTTGTTGATGGCTCGGCAGCATTGGAAGCCATTCCGAATGCGGACCAGACCGTACCCTCGGGATATTCCGTGATCTACGTGCTCACTCAAGGTGCAGGACTGGTGCTTCAACAGGTCAGTGAGTTGCCTGCGTTCACGGTAACCACGGCCGGACAATACACGATCCACACGTTGGTGTATGACCCCACCTCGCTGGACCTGAGCCTTGTTGTGTTCGGAGAGACCACGGCATCGGAGGTGAACGCCCTGTTGATCCAAGGTGGCGGAGCGATCTGCGCTGCGCTCGATGTCACCGGTGCCGAGTTCCAGGTGGCGGACTGCGTACCGAACTGCACAGCCAATGCTGGGACGTTGACACCCGACCAGCTGGATGCGGTTTGCCTCGTGAATGGATCGGCCTTGATCAGTGCCACGCCTAACGGTGATGCGGTCGTTCCCTCCGGCTACATTGTGGCCTACGTCCTCACGCACGGGCCAGAACTCTTCATTCAGAACATCGAGCCCGATCCCAACTTCGAATGGACCGTTACTGGAGCGTACACGATCCACACGCTGGTTTACGATCCCAATACCCTGGACCTGTCGGGTGTGCAATTCGATGTGACCACAGGCTTTGACATCAATGCCCTGTTGATCCAAGGCGGTGGTACGATCTGCGCGAGCTTGGATGTGGTCGGAGCGCAATTCACCATCATTGAATGCATCCCGACCTGCACGTCCGACGCGGGTATCGGCGGCGAGCGACTGCTCTGTTTCAACCAAGGACCGGTGGACCTGTTCAGCCTGCTGAACGGCACGCCGGATATGGGTGGCAGCTGGACCGGTCCGGATGGCCTTGCATTCGAAGGGATATTTGATCCCGTGTCCGGAGTGAGCGGCATTTACGTGTACGCCGTTCAGGATGGGCCCGACTGCCCTACAGACACCACCCAGCTCGTGATCGATGTGATCGAATGCCCAAACACGCCACAACCCACACCGATCAAGGATGGCACCTTGGAAAGCACGGGATCTGCTACTTCTGTAAGCGATCTGGAGAGCCGCACCACCGCACTATCGTGGCCGAACCCGGCCTCGGATGTGGTGTATGTCAACCTGCCCTTCTCTCCAAGCCAGCGTGCGCGTGTGGAACTGATCGACGAGCTCGGACGTTCAGCAACGGTCGCCGTGACCTTTACGGGACGTGGGCTTCAACTGGATCTACGATCGCTTTCGATCGGCGCCTACGTGCTGCGCATCGTGGATGGCGAACACACGGCAGTTGGGCGTTTCGTTCACGCGCAACGTTGAACGAACATGATAGCAAAGGCCCGGATCAGGCATGGTCCGGGCCTTTGTGCGTTCATACCCATTCGCACTAAGACCTAGGCCGATCTACTCTGCTTTTTCCGCATGACTTCCCCGTCGTGATCGTTCCGTAGCACCAGCTACGCAACGGACCCTGTCGTATCGTCCTCCGAAAAAATCACTTCGCATCTCTAGCCTGTTCCTTATTGCGAAAAGGTATTCGCTGTGATCGATCCTATAGATCGCCTTCGCCAGAACCCGCACCGGGGTCGCGACGTTCCTTCGTCTGTTTTCGTCGGAAGAGCGAAGCGTCCTGTTCGCCGAACTTCCATGTGAGCGTGGCGCGAACGAACCGCATTTCGCGACGGCGCTCCGTTTCCTGGTACAACGTTGGCGTATCGAGCACTGTGCCCCACAAGCGCGTGAAGAACACATCGTTCACCATCACTTGGGCGCTCCAGTGCTTGCCGACGTCCTTGCCCGTGCTGAGGTCGATGCCCCAGTTAGGGATCGCATACCCCTGCGGCTGCGGTCGGCGACCTTCGTACTCGCCGTTCACTTGTACGCTCCAGTCCTTCGGCAGTTTCATGTTGAAGTTGACCTTGCTGTTCACCTGCCATCCATTGTTCCTGATAGCCGAAGCGCCGGTGCCGACCCCCACTTCAACATACTGCAAGGTGCCGCCCAAGGTGAGCTGCGCATTCTTCACAGGCTCCAGACGCACGGTGTTCTCCCAGCCATAGGTCCAGCTGGGGTTGCCGTTCACGAAGGTGCTCACCAGGATGCGATCGTCCTCCGCCAACGGGTACGCGAAACCGGTGATCACGTTCTCCGTGTAACGCGCGAATACGGAAGTGAGCCAGTTGTTGCGCGGGTTCTTTTTGAAGGGCAGCAGGTGGTTCGCCTCGGCGAGTGTGATGAACTCGGGCGCTAGGGCCGGGTTGCCGATGCGCTGGTTGCGCGAGTCGGCGAACATAATGAAGGGCATCACCTGAAAGAAATTCGGGCGCCGGATCTTCCGTGAGAGGTTGAACTGTAGCTCGCGTGTGCCTTCCCACTTGCGACTGAAGTAGAGTGAAGGGAAGAGCGCCTTCACCAGATCTTTCGTTCCATCCGGATATCGATAGGAGAATTGCTGACGACGGATGGAAGGGTCCGACACATCGCGGATGTCCACATCGAACCAGGTCTGCTCCGCGCGCAAGCCGGCCTGTACGCCCCAATGCTCGCTGAGCTTGTGCGTCCAGTTGATGTACGCCGCGTTCACAATGTCGTCAATACGGTAGTCGTTGCTCAGGGTGGGATCGGCCGTGGCCTCGCTGGTGTCGCTCTCCACCGTTACGTTCAGGATGCTGCGCTCCAAGCGCACATTGCTGCGCAGGCCGTATTCCAGCTTGGTCTTCTCACTGCGCGGGTCGGCCATGTCGAACTGCCAGGTGAATTGGTCCGAATCCGTGGTGCCCTTGCTCAGCTGCTCCCGCACACCACCGACCATCGGGGCTCCAGCGCCATCGAGGGCCTTGGTCGCGAATACCTGATCGCTTTCGCGGCGGGACAGGTTGTAGGTGAGGTCCGTGTTCCACTCGCGGCCCTCTTTCGGTGTCTTGTGCTTGAAGCTTGCCTGTAGGCTGCTTTCCGTACCGCTGTTCTCGCCGGTGTTCCGCTGGTCACCACTGCCGACCAGTGCGTTCTCCCCATCGCGTTCCGTGAAGGTGAGCACCTCATCATTCCGGTAGGCTCGGCCGCGCACGTTGCCGCTAAGGTTGGCGGTGCTGCGGTTGCTCACCTTGTATTCCACCCCCAAGCGGCCCCCGTAGTTGCTGCGCTCGCTGCCCGACCCACCGCTCTGGCGGAAGCGCGAGGCCAAACCCTCGGGAAGGAACACATCGCGCAGCAGACTGGTCTGCGTGGTATTATCGCTGAAGTTGCCGTTTCCGCTCAGGTTCCAGGCCCAGCGCCCACCCTTCACGTTGAGGCTGGCATTGCCTTGGTAGCGCCCGTTGGAGCCCGCGCCAACCTGCACCTGCCCGTTGTAGCCTGGTCGCGTGCTCTTCTTCAGCACTACGTTGATGATGCCCCCGCTGCTGCTCGCATCGAAGGCCGCACCGGGATTGGTGATCACCTCCACGCGTTCGATCTCGTCCGCGGGGATCTGTTCCAAGGTGAGCACCGTAGGCCGTCCGTCGATGAAGATCTGCGGTGTGTTGTTGCGCAGTTGCACATTGTCATCGGCATCCACGGTGAGTCCAGGTACGTTCTTCATCACATCCACGCCGGTGCCGCCGCGTACGGCCAGGTCCTTTTCCACATTGTACACGCGGCGGTCCACTTGCAGGGTGCTCTGGGCGCGCTCTGCGGATACTTCGGCCGCTTTCAGCATCACGGCTTCGGGCTGCAGCAGCAGGTTGCCTAGGTCCTGGTCAATGCGTTCGGGCGTGATCATCACGTCCTGCTCCAGGGTCTTGTACCCGAGGAAGGCGATCCGCAGGTGGAAGGGCCCCATGGGCAGCCGCTCAATACTGAAGTCGCCATTGGTCGCGGCCAGCGCGCCTCCGACCACGCTGTCGTTACGTGCCGAACGCAGGCTGACCGTAGCGAACTCCACGCCCTTGTGCGTGGTGGCATCAAGCACCCTTCCGTAAACACGAGCGATCGCTGGGCGCTGCCCACCCGGACCGCCGGGGCGCTGGGCGTTGGCATGAAGTACCGCGAAGACGAGCAACAGGAGAAGGAAAGCTCGGACGCGTGTGATCATGAAGGGTGTGAAGCTACTGGTACGCTCCACCAGCGCCGTTAAAGTGCTTGAAGTGATGGAACGAAAAAGCCCCCGGCGGTTGGCCGAGGGCTTTTGGGATGTTGCTTGCGCTTAGTACTCGTCGCGTCGGTATCCACCGCCACCTCCGCGGTCGCCACGGTCGCGGCCACCGCCACCTCCTCCGCCGTATCCGCCACGATCTCCGCCACCGCCGCCGCTACCACCGCGGTAACCGCCACGGTCTCCACCGCCGCCACCGCCACTGCGGAAGCCGCCGCGATCGCCACCGGGACCGCCTTCTGTACGGGGACGAGCCTCGTTCACCACCAGGTCACGACCGTGGAAGGCCTTGCCGTTGGTGCCCTCGATCCCCGCCTTACCAGCGGTATCGTCGGCCATTTCCACAAACCCGAAGCCGCGGCTACGGTTGGTGGCTTTGTCCATGATGATCTTGGCCGAGGTCACTTCACCGAAAGCTTCGAAAAGTTCGCGGAGATCCTGGTCCTTCGCGCTGTACGCGATGTTGGCGACGTAAATGTTCATGAGTTCGACTGACTGAGTGAGTTGTTTAGGTTGTTGCTCCGTGCATGGACTCTCGCCAAAGAACCGGCCGCTCGGAGCGGTGCGAAGGTAGGGCGATCTTCGATCGGTGCAAGCCTAGGCCCGGAAATAGGGGGCTGTGGGAGGTAGAAAGTCAGGCTGTATGGCCGTTGATCCGGACGATGCCCTGCGGGAACGGCCCATTCCCTATGGGGCCCAGGCCCCCCTACCCCAACCCGAACCTACAATAATGGATCCGCTTCCCCTTCCCCAACCACATTTGCTCATAGAAGGTGCGGATGTTCAACACGGCCTGTAGCTCGGGCGTTGAGCGCGGGACGAGTTCGCCATACACATCATCGCTATGCTCATACAGCGGCAGCTTGTGCTCGGCGATCTGCTCCATGGTGTAGGCATAGAGTTCGGCACTGTCCGTCTTCAGGTTGATGATGCCGCCGGGCTTCAACACTTCCTTGTAACGCACCTGGAACAGCGGCGAGGTGAGCTTCTTGCGGTCCTTGCCGATCTGCGGGTCGCTGAAGGTGAGCCAGATCTCGGCGACCTCCTGCGGACCGAAGACCTTCAGCAAGTGATCCACGTGCGTGCGCAGGAAGCCCACGTTGTTCAACCCTTTCTCCTTCGCTGTGCGCGCACCGCGCCAGATCCGCGCACCTTTGATGTCCACGCCCACATAGTTGCGGTCCGGATAAAGTTGGGCGAGGCCCGTGGTGTATTCGCCCTTGCCGCAACCGAGTTCCAAAACCAAGGGCGCTTCGCGCTTGAAGAAGTCGCTGTTCCATTTCCCTTTCAGCGGGAAGCCCGTACCCATCAACTCCTGGAAGCTGGGCTGCACCACGTGATGGAATGTGGCGTTCTCGGCAAAGCGTGCGATCTTTCCTTTTCCCATTGTACAGCGTCGATGTTCCACCTCAGGCTTCAGTCACCAGGCTTGACCCGTCAGGGCGGCGAAAGTAGAGATGCGATCTTCGCAGCGACATGTTCAACGGCGCACGCATCCTTGTTGCTCCTCTGGATTGGGGACTTGGGCACAGCACGCGCTGTATTCCCATCATCCGACGATTACTGGAACTCGACGCGCGACCTATGATCGGGGCCGATAAAGGACCGCTGGCCTTGTTGCGCGATGCCTTCCCGGAGCTGACGCATGCGCGCATGCCCGGTGTGGAGGTGCGCTATGCGAAGGGTCGATCGCAAGGCTGGGCCATGGCGAAACAGTTCCCCGCGATGCTGCGCAGTGTACGCGAGGAACATCACCAGTTCCTGGACCTGCGGCGTTCGCTACAGCTCGACGCAGTGATCAGCGACCAACGCTTCGGCATCCGCGCGGAAGAGCTGCCCAGCGTGATCATCTCGCACCAGGTCTTTCCGTTCACCCCGATCGCACAAGGCCTGCTGCGGCGCTTCAACCTGCACCAGATCCGCCATTTCGACCGCTGCTGGATCCCCGACGATCCCCGATCACCCGGCCTGGCAGGTGAGCTTTCGCATGGCGCAATGCTGCCAGCGAACGCCTGTTACATCGGGCCAGTGAGCCGGATGGATCCCACTCGCGCGATCGCACCATCCATGCCCTACCGTGTGGTGTGCGTGATCAGCGGGTCAGAACCGCAGCGCACCTTATTGGAGCAGCAGCTAATGAAGCAATTGCAACGGATCCGGGGCGACCACCTGCTGGTGCTCGGCAAGCCCGACCCGCCGTTGGACGAGGTGGTTGGCAACGTGCGACGCAGGGGGCACCTCGGCGGGGATGCACTAACTGGCGCACTGCTTCAAGCGGAGCTGATCGTGAGCCGCACAGGCTATACCACGCTGCTGGACCTCGCACGTATCGGCCGAAGTGCGCTGGTGGTGCCCACGCCCGGGCAGGAGGAGCAAGAGTATCTGGGCGAACTGCATGCGCGAACCGGGCGCTTCGTGGTGCAGGCCCAGGAACAGCTGGATGTGGCCGGCGCACTTGCTAAGGGGACTGGCGCCTTGGGCGCCGCTCCTGCGGACCCGCAGCTTCTGGAACGGGCCTTGCAAGAGCTGGCCGCGCTCATAGCCTCGCGCCGCCCGATTACATTCGCTCAACGATGACCATCCGATCCCTTCTCTTTCTTGCCCTGATCAGCGTCGGCCCCACCCTTCACGCGCAGGAGCAAGAGCAGCAACTGCAGAAGTTGCAGGCCCAGTACGACCAACTGGAGTCACAGCAGGCCTTGCTGCTCGGCCCCATCGAGGACCTGAAGCTCGCTGTGATGCAGCGTGACCTGAAAGCATATGGGCTACCGGCTTTGGCACCGGGCGATGAAGTGGTGATGCATCCGGGGCATGCGCTGGTGTGGAACGACAAACTGCACGACCCCAAGTGGACCGCCCACATTGTGATGCCCGACATCATGAAAGGCAACCTCGCACGCATCGATTCCTTCAAGCCCGATCCACTAGTGAAGGGCGGCACGGACCTGTTCGATGAGTACTGGAACAGCGGTTACGACCGCGGACACATGGTACCCAGCGCCGATATGCGGTGGAGCCAGAAAGCGTTAGAGGCTACCTACCTATACAGCAACATCACCCCGCAGAAAGCCGAGATGAACCGCGAGAGTTGGGCCGACCTGGAGGACTGGGGCCGCCGATATGTGCACTACTCCAAAGAGCGCGTGTTCATCGTCACCGGTCCAGTGCTGTCAGACGGACTTCCCACGCTGAGCACACCGACCACCAAGGAACTGGTGAGCATTCCCACTTACTGCTTCAAGGCCTTCGTGGACCTGGACGGGCCCGATAAAAAAGGCATCGCCTTCATTATGAACAATGGCCCAGCTGATCGTAACATGATGGGCTACGCCGTGTCCATCGACAGCGTAGAGAAGCTTACCGGACTCGATCTCTTCCCTGCTCTCGACGATTCATTGGAGAACAGGATCGAAGCACAGAACAATGTAAAGTCCTGGCAGGCCGCTGGGGATCCTACTTCCACGGACGTTGCGCCGATACCCGCGCCTTTGCCCGGAGGCCGTTTCAACACCTCACAGGCGAAGTACCAGATCGGAAAAATGGTGACGGTCTGCGGTACGGTGGTCAGCACCCGGCGCACCACCAAGGCCAACGCTGTGTACCTCAACCTGGACCGCAACCATCCGAACCAAGAGTTCTACGCCACGATCTGGGATTACAATGGTCCCAACTTCCACTATGATCCCGTGACCTACCTGATGGACAAGAAGGTGTGCATCACTGGAAAGGTCACCATGTACAATGACATCCCGCGGATCAGTGTGAACAACGAGAACGAGATCGAGCTGTGGGATCAGGTGGTGAAGTGAGGGGCGAAGAGTCCCGGTGCGCGCGCGAAAGACTGCACGTGACCGTGGCTGAACGGGCCATGCACCTGGCGATCTACCGACTATGTGAAGGCGCGACGGCGTACACGCGGGGACCGCAGGGGTGATCGGTCCGATGCCTCGTTACTTTGTTCTCGCGATACACCCAACGCAGTGAACCTTATGCCCCGCTCCTTTTCCTTCCTTTTTGTTTTTGCGTTGGTCCTCGTAGCCTGCGGAACGAAACCGCCTGTGGAAGGAGCATCTCCTGCAAAAGCAACAGGCACTTCCCCGCTGCTCTCATCCGTTCTGTCCACCGCCAGCGGAATCGACTTCACCAACACCATCACCGAATCACCGGAGGTGAACTATTTCACCTACGTATACGCATACAACGGAGGTGGTGTGGCCGTAGGCGATATCGACAACGACGGGCTGCAGGATGTGTATTTCACCGGAAACCAGGTAAGCGATAGGCTCTACCGGAACCTGGGTAACATGAAGTTCGAGGATATCACGGAGAAGTCCATTGGCCCACTGGCGCATGCAGGCTGGCGAACAGGTGTCACCATGGCGGACGTGAACGCCGATGGCAACCTCGACATTTATGTGTGCCGCAGCGGGAACACGAGCGATACTTCGCTCACGCGGAACCTGCTGTACATCAACAACGGCAACGGCACATTCTCCGAACGTGCGCAAGCCTTTGGCGTGGCCGACACATCGCACAGCACACAGGCGGCCTTCTTCGATGCTGACCGCGATGGCGACCTCGACCTCCACGTGATCAACCACCCACTGGGCCGCATGAAAGGCCTCTCGAACTTCACGGCGCTCAAGGCAGTGCAGGAACAACGTGCGCCCACGGACCGCTATTTCCGTAACGATGGCGGGCACTTCGCCGATGCTACCTATTCATCCTTCCTGCAGAACTATGACTATACACTGGGCCAGGGCATCAGCGATCTTGACCAGGACGGGTGGCCGGATATCTACACCGCGAACGACTTCGATGCGCCCGATCAGATGTACCTCAACAGGCGCAACGGCACCTTCGCCGAGCAGATCCAGCTGCGGACCCGGCATATCAGCAACTTCGGCATGGGGTGCGACGTGGCCGACTACAACAACGATGCACTGCCGGACATCATCACACTCGACATGACCGCGGACGATCACCTGCGGAACAAGACCAACATGGCCAGCATGAACCCCCAGAAGTTCTGGAAGCTCGTGGCGGGTGGCTATTTCTTCCAGTACATGCTCAACACGCTTCAACTCAACAACGGCAACGGTACCTGGAGCGAGGTGGGCCAGCTGGCCGGCATAGCGCGCACGGACTGGAGCTGGGCGCCGCTCTTCTGCGATCTGGACAATGATGGATGGAAGGATCTGCTGATCACCAACGGCTACCTGCACGACGTACGCAACAATGACTTTGCGCGGAACGTTTACGACACCATCCGGAGCGGCGCCGGTTATTATGGTGCGCTCAACTTGGTGCCCAGCACCCAGATCCGCAACTACCTCTACCGCAACAATGGCGACCTCACCTTCGCCGACAGCTCACAGGCCTGGGGCTTCACCGAACCCATCAACAGCAATGGTGCGGCCTATGCGGACCTCGATAACGACGGCGACCTGGATCTGCTGATCAACAACATCAACGCCGCCGCATCGATCTACGCGAACAGTGCCTCCAGCGCATTCAGCGACCGCCACTGGTTGCGCGTAAAACCCATGAACGGCAAGAGCGCTGCATTCGGCGCCAAGGTTTATGCGCACATCGCAGGCACCGTGCAATACCAAGAGCTATATCCATCACGCGGTTATGAAAGCTGCGTGGAACCCATCCTGCATTTTGGGCTTGGTAGTGCCAAGGTGATCGATACGCTGGAAGTGCGATGGCCTATGGGCGAGCGATCGCTGCTAACGAATGTGAAGGCCGATCAGCTGCTCACCGTGAGGCAGGAAGAGGGCGTGGCATTCGTGGAACAGATACCCGCAGCAACGTTGATGACGGACGCAACA
>JBKJNF010000057.1:0-3319 GCA_046596155.1 Flavobacteriales bacterium
TGGTTGTTACGTCCGCCGCTCTTTACGCGACCGGACGTCAGGCTCGGCTCGGGCACATTGGTGGTGATGCCCTCGAAATCGGTGATCACCTTGTGGCGTTGGCCAGGGGTGACGGGGTTGAGTTTGCGAATGGCCATGGGGCTGCTCTTCGAGGATTAGATAGCGCTGTAGAGATCGATGGCTTCGCCGGTCTTCAGCGTGACGATGGCCTTTTTCCAGCTGCTGGTGGCGCCGCGCAGGATGTTGCGCTTGGTGTAGCGCGTCTTGTCCTTGCCGCGTACGATCATCGTGCGAACGCCGGTCACGGTAACACCGTACTCCTTCTCCACAGCGATCTTGATCTGCACTTTGTTGCTCTTGCGGTCCACCACGAAGCCGTAACGCCCTTCCTTTTCGCTCTGGGCCGTCATCTTCTCGGTGACGATGGGTCTGATGAGGATGCTCATGGCTTACTTGGTAAGGGTGGCCTCCAGCGTAGCGATCGCGTCCTTCACGATCAACACCCGGTTGGCGTTCATGATATCGTACGTGTTCACATCGGCAGCGCTCACCACGCGGGCACCTTGGATGTTGCGCGAGCTCATCAGGATGTTCTCGTCCTTCGCGGGCAGCACCAGCAGTGCCTTGCGATCGGTTAGCTCGAAAGCCTTGAGCAGGCTGGCGAACTCCTTGGTGCGGGGTTTGCCCATGCTAAGCACGTCGAGCACGGCGATGGCGCCGCTCTTCGCCTTGTAGGTAAGGGCGCTGCGGCGGGCCAGATCCTTCACCTTCTTGTTCAACTTGAAGTGATAGTCGCGGGGCTTGGGGCCGAACACACGAGCACCACCTTTGAACAGCGGGCTCTTGATGGAGCCTTTGCGGGCTCCGCCGGTGCCCTTCTGGCGGTGAAGCTTCTTAGTGCTGCCGCTCACTTCGCTCTTCTCGAGCGTCTTGGACGTACCCTGACGACGATTGGCCAGGTGCTGCTTCACGTCCAGCCAGATGGCGTGGTCGTTCGGCTCGATCGCGAAGATCGCGTCGCTGAGCTTGGCCTTCTTGCCGGTGGACTTGCCGTCCGTGCTGTGGATATCGAGTTCCATCTTACTTCCAGATGATAACGTAAGTGCCCTTGGGTCCAGGTACGGACCCGCGCACGAGCATGAGGTTCTTCTCCTTGTCGATCTTCACCACCTTGAGGTTCTCCGTGGTGATCTTGTTGCCTCCCATGCGGCCGGCCATGCGCATGCCTTTGAACACGCGGGCGGGATACGATGATCCACCCAAGGAACCCGGGGCACGCGAACGATCGTGCTGACCGTGCGTGGCCTCCCCTACACCGCTGAAGCCGTGACGCTTCACAACACCTTGGAAACCTTTTCCCTTGCTGTTGCTGGTGACGGTAACGAAACTGCCTTCCTCGAAAATGCTGGCATCCACCGTGTCACCCAGCTTCAGGCCCTCCTCGAATTCCTTGAACTCGTGCGCCTTCATCTTGGGGGTGGTCGATGCTTTCTTGTAATGGCCCATCAAGGCCGCTGTTGTACTCTTCTCACGGCGCTCACCGTAGGCAAGCTGAATGGCCTCGTAGCCATCCGTGTCCTTGGTCTTCACGTGCGTTACAACGCAAGGACCTGCCTCGATCACGGTGCAACCTACCAGGTTACCGTCCGTGTCGAACAAGCTGGTCATTCCGACCTTTTTTCCGATCAATCCGCTCATGACTGTTTTCTTGTTGTTGGGTGTTCGTTAGGACGATGCATGCATCATCCCTCCTCACTTGATCGGTCAGACCTTGATCTCCACATCTACGCCGCTGGGGAGTTCCAGTTTCATCAGCGCATCGATCGTTTTGCTGCTCGAGCTATAGATGTCCATCAACCGCTTGTAGCTGCACAGCTGGAATTGCTCACGAGCCTTCTTGTTCACGTGCGGGGAACGGAGCACAGTGAATATCCGCTTGTGCGTGGGCAGAGGAATAGGGCCGCTGACCACGGCGCCTGTGCTCTTCACCGTCTTCACGATCTTCTCGGCGCTCTTGTCGACGAGGTTGTGATCGTAAGACCGCAGCTTGATCCTGATCTTTTGGGTCATGTTCGGGGGCTGACTTATGCTGAAACTTTACCGCGCACCTTGGCCAATACGGCCTCCGTGACGTTATTGGGTGCTTGCTCGTAATGGCTGAACTCCATGGTGCTGCTGGCGCGGCCAGAGCTCATGGTGCGCAGGGAGGTGACATATCCGAACATCTCGCTCAAGGGAACGGTACCCTTGATCGCCTTCGCCCCGCTGCGGTCCTCCATACCCTGGATCTGTCCGCGACGACGGTTAAGATCGCCCACGATATCGCCCATGTTCTCCTCAGGGGTGATGACCTCGATCTTCATGATCGGCTCCATCAGCACCGGCTTGCATTTGGGAACAGCCTCGCGGAACGCGCTCTTCGCGCAGATCTCGAAACTCAGTGCGTCGGAGTCCACGTTGTGGAAGCTTCCGTCGTTCAGGGTCACTTTCAGGCGCTCGAGCGGGAAGCCGGCGAGCACTCCGTTCTGCAGGCAGGCCTTGAAGCCCTTTTCTACAGCAGGGATGAACTCCTTGGGGATCGAACCACCCTTGATCGCGTCAACGAACTCCAAGCCCTCCTTGGCCATGTCGGTCTGTGGCTCGATCAGGATGTGGATATCGGCGAACTTGCCGCGACCACCCGTTTGCTTCTTATACACCTCGCGGTGCTGAATGCTGCTGGTGATGGCCTCCTTATATTTTACCTGAGGAGCGCCCTGGTTACACTCTACCTTGAACTCGCGGCGCATACGGTCCACGATGATCTCTAGGTGCAGTTCACCCATACCGCTGATCACGGTCTGGCCGGTCTCATCATCCGTATGAACACGGAAGGTGGGGTCCTCTTCGGCCAGCTTGAACAGTGCCTGGCCCATCTTGTCCATGTCCGCCTGGGTCTTGGGCTCCACCGCGATGCCGATAACGGGCTCGGGGAAGCTCATGCTCTCCAGGATGATCTGCTTGTTCTCGTCGCAGAGCGTGTCGCCCGTGCGTATGTCCTTAAAACCAACAGCTGCGCCGATGTCACCGGCCTCGATGACATCCACGGAGTTCTGCTTGTTCGCGTGCATCTGGAAGATGCGGCTGATGCGCTCCTTCTTGCCCGTGCGCATGTTCTGCACGTAGCTACCAGCAGGTACGCTACCGCTGTAGCAGCGGAAGAATGCCAGACGGCCAACAAAGGGATCCGTAGCGATCTTGAACGCGAGGCTCGCCATTGGCTCGGTAACGCTCGGCTTGCGCAATAGCTCTTCCCCGCTGTCCGGATCGAGGCCGGTCA
>JBKJNF010000095.1:0-2669 GCA_046596155.1 Flavobacteriales bacterium
GATGGTCTTGATCTTTTCGATGCCGCGCGCGGTAATGATGTGGTCGAAGGCCTTGAAGCAGGTGTTGAGTTCTTCCACCAACTCCTGCGGCGAGAGCTTTTCGCTCGCCTCAGTGAACCCTTTAAAATCCGTGAAGAGTATTGTCACGCTGTCGAAGTGCTTTGCGTCGGCGTGGCCTTTCGCTTTCAATTCTTCCGCGACCTCCGCTGGCAGGATATTGAGCAATAGTTCGTCGCTGCGTCGAAGCGCTTTTTGCGTGCGACGCCGTTGACGATAGCTGATCGTGCCGAACACCAAGGCCACGAGCCCGGCGATGAAAAGGATGTTGCGACGGGTGCGCTCCTTCTGCAATTGGTACGCCGCCGCTTCCTCTTGCAGGCGCCGCTCCGCCAATTCCGCTGCCGCTTTGTAGTTGTTCTCGATGCTACGCAAGTTGGTGGCGGCCGTGGTGAGGTTCATGCTATCACGTAGCGCCTGGTATCGTTCGCGGTTCTCGTAGGCCCCACGGTAGTTGCCAAGGGCTATGGAGATCGTGTCCATCACCTGGTGATAGCACTGCCGGAGAAACCCGGATCCGGTCCACTGGGTACTCTCTCTCATCGAATGCGCCACCTCGGCTGCTTCCTGCGGCTTGCTATCATGCAGCTTGGAATAGGCAAGTTCCATTGCGCACAGCGGACAATCGCCCAGGATTGCATTCTGGCGACGCATGACGGCGACCATGCTGTCCAACAAAGGACGCGCCTCCATGTCGCGACCCCGTTGTCGTTCCACCCCCGCCAGCAGAGCATACTCTGTAGGGACGAAGGACAACCCGTCAAGAGCCGGAAGCAAACGCAACGCAGCGTTCAGATGCCGGTCGATAGAATCGGCCCGACCAGCCTGTTGGAATTCGCAAGCCTGGTAAACATGACCGACGACCAGATAGGCGGTATCACCAGAGCGCAAGCCTTCCGCGACCAAGGCCGCTGAATGACCCAGTGCCTTGTCCCATTGCTTCACGTTGTCGTAGTACTGCGCCATGGTGACATGCAGGTCGGGCAGTTGGTCCAGCAATTTGCGTTGAGGGTCCAGCCGGAGGGCCTGTTCCATGATCGCTATGGTCGAACCGAGGTCGCGGTTCCCGAGCCATTCGCTCTTGTCCACGAGCAGCGCGAACAGCATCAGCGTGTCTTTCTCCGCACTCGCGATGGTGTACAGGGAATCGCTCTCCCGAGCCAGGCGTTCCTTGGGCAGTGCCCAGTGCCGCACCCTCAACGTTTGGATCAGCGCGGGTACTGAGTTCCGCGCGTAAGGTGATCGCAACCATGTTGCACCAACACGTTCGACACCGACCGTATCGTTGCGATCGACCATGGAATTGAGGCTATCGGCCATGGCCATGAAGGCTGCCGAATCGGCGGGCGCATATCCCCGATCGGGAGTGGATGCGGCCGGTCCACGGGATGGTGTGCAACCGATGAACGTGGCCAGCACAAGGCAACCGGGCAGGATAATATGGTGGAACGTCACGGCGGAAGTGGCGAGGAACGTTCCAAAGTACGCTTCACGCTGGTGCCACAAAGTACATCTCCATCTCCCCCTTCCCCTTCGCCTGCACTTTGCCGCGCGGCGTGAATGAAAGACCGCCTTCACCTTTCACAAGTTCGTAGGTCGCCTCGCTGATGTTCACCTGCCCCACTTCACCGCTGCTCTCCATGCGGCTCGCCGTGTTCACCGTATCGCCCCGGATGTCGTACTGGAATTCTTTCACGCCCACGATGCCTGCGACCATGGGGCCCGGTGGTTGCCCAAGCGCATCTCGAATACGGGAAAGCCATGTGCATTGCGTTATGTTTTGCGACTGGTCAATACGGCCCGCATATCCAAGGCCATATGAACGACATCAGCGGGATTGGCTGTCTTCGGATCTGGCAGCCCACCCACACTCATGTGGTCCTCGCCGATGGTCTACATCCGCTCGATGCCGCCTCATGAGCGCTGTGCTCACCACACAAGTAAACAGGGTGCCCATCCAACGGACCAGCGCTAGCGGAGGTTCCGTAACCGCATGTACATCGCGTGCATGACCCCCATATGTGGCGCGGTGAGCAACGCCAGTCCCACGATCACAGAGATCATGAGGGTCTCTTTTGTCATGTACGCGAAACCACCAGCAGCAAGCAGTCCCATACCCACCAAAGCCAGTGCGCTGTAGAACATGATCCGATCTAGAATGCTACGTGTCGAGAAGTGTCCGTACCCGCGCAGGTAGAGAATGATGTTGTTGAGCGACAGAACAGAATGCCAGATGATGAAATAGAAGACGAAGCCCAGTACGAGCGGGAGAAATGACAGCAGCAGCGCGAGCAGCGCGAAGCGCGCAATGAAGTCACCACCGTCCGCACGCGAAGAAGGCTTCAGAACGAAATAGGCGAAAGCGCTGGCGAAGAACAGCACCATGAACGATCCGAGCAACGCCAACTTGGAGCCGATGATGCGCTCCAGCCAAAGTGCATGTGCATCGGATGCGTTGAGAACAGCAAGGATCGGTCGCACTTCTTCCGCGTGACCCAAGAGGAGGATCCCCAGGATCACCAGTCCGTAGTTGAGCGCAACGGCTTTTCCTAAAAAGGTCTCCGTGCGCAGCCCGGAAAGGTCCGTTTCGCCGAAGTGGTATGCGGAAAACA
>JBKJNF010000129.1:0-10745 GCA_046596155.1 Flavobacteriales bacterium
AACCCCTTGCGATCGGTGAAGTGCCGCGCCACCCGTTCGTGCACCAGAAGCCGTCCGCTGACCAGCGCGGCGAACTCGGCATAGGAAGCGTACATCGCCTCAGCCGTTCCGTAGATATCGAGATGGTCGGGGTCCATGGCGGTGATGATGGCCTCACTGGGAGATAAACGCAGAAAGCTGCGGTCGTATTCGTCGGCCTCCACCACGTTCACCTGTGCGTCATCGTTCAGCAGCACGTTCGTTCCATAGTTCGCACTGATCCCTCCCAAGAACGCGTTACACTTCACGCCTCCCTCAGTTAGCAGGTGGGCCAGCATGGTACTTACGGTCGTCTTGCCATGTGTGCCGGCCACGGCCACGGTTCGCCTGTCGCGCGTGATCATGCCGAGCACTTCGCTCCGTTTCAGGATGTGCGCGCCCTTGTCCTGCCAGTACGTCAACAGCGGACTTGTCGCAGGAACTGCGGGGGTGCGCACTACGAGCACATCCGTTGCGGCGGCGTTGCGGAACTCCTCGGGAATAAGTCCCGGGTTCTCATCGAACTGAACCTCGATCCCCTCCATGCGCAGCTGGCCGATGAGCTCGCTGGGTGTGCGATCGTAACCGGCCACGGTGCTGCCCCCGCGGCGATAGTACCGGGCCAGGCCGCTCATGCCGATCCCACCGATGCCGATGAAGTAGAGGTAGGTTGGGCGCTTCGTGCTCATGCGATGATCTTCTGTTCCGCTGGCGTGGATCGGGCGAGTCGTATTACTTCCACAGCGATGGCCTCTGCGGCGTTCTCCTTGCCAAGTCCGGCGATCGCGCTGCGCAGTTTCATCCGTACATCCTCGTCGCCGATCAGGCGGATGATCTCATTACCCAGGTCCTCCACGGCACGATCGTCCTTCACCAATACCGCCGCGCCATGGTCGGTGAGGGCTCGAGCGTTCTTCGTCTGGTGGTCTTCCGCCGCAGTGGGCAAGGGCACCAGGATGGCGGGCAGTTGTACGAGGCACAGTTCACTCACGCTGATGGCGCCCGCGCGCGCCACCACCAGGTCGGCGATGGCATAGGCGTAGTCCATCTTTCCAACGAACTCATGAACTTTACAATCCGCGTACCCCAGCTTTTTCACAGCATCCTGCGCCTGATCGAAGTAAGGCGTGCCCGTTTGCCAGATGAGCTGTATGCCACGCTCTTTCAGGAGCGGAAGGGCCGCCTGGATCCCGCGATTGATACCCCTCGCGCCTAGACTGCCGCCGGTGACGAGGACGATGGGTCCTCCCTCACGCAGTCCGAAATGCTCCAACCCGCGAGGACCCTTGCCCGCGAGGCGGACCACCTCCTGACGCACCGGATTTCCGGTAATAATGAGCCGATCGTTCGGGAAATACTTCTCCATGCCTTCATACGCCACGCAGATGCGATCTGCCTTGCGGCCCAGCATCCGGTTCGTGGCACCGGCATGGCTGTTCTGCTCCTGGATCAAGGTGCGCACACCGGCCCGCTGTGCTGCGTCAAGCGTGGGACCACTGGCATATCCGCCGACCCCCACGGCCACATTTGGCTTGAAGGTGCGCACCAACCGTCGCGCCTTCCACATGCTGCGCAGGAGGAGGATCGGCAGTTTGATGTTCTTCCAGAGGGCATCCCGTTGGAAGCCACGAATGGGCAGGCCTTCGATGCGGTAGCCGGCGGCAGGTACTTTCTCCATCTCCATTTTTCCTTCGGCACCCACAAAAAGGAATTCGGTGCCGGGTTCGCGCTCCTTCACCGCATTCGCAATAGCGATGGCAGGGAAGATGTGTCCTCCCGTTCCGCCACCGGAGATCATGACCCTAAGCGATCGCGATGGCTGGTTCATCGGGCGATGAGGTGCGGTGTCGTTTCTCCGATGCGGCCTCCTTCCCCGGTGTTTCCACATGGCGGCTTACGCTGACGATGATGCCGAGCGCAAGGCAGGTGAACCACATGCTCGTGCCGCCCATGCTCACCAGTGGCAGGGGTTGACCGGTCACGGGCACCAGGTTAACAGCTACGGCCATGTTCACCAGGGCCTGCAGCACCAGCCCGAGCGCCAACCCGATGGCGGCGAGCTGACCGAAGCGCTTTTCGCATTTGCCGGCGATGCGCATAGCGCGGAACATCAGGATCAGATAGAGCAGCAAAAGTCCCAGGCCGCCAATGATGCTGCCGTACTCATCGATGATGAAAGCGTAGATCATGTCGCTCTCCGGGTGCGGCATGAAGTTGCGCGAGATGCCATTACCCGGGCCATTGGGGAGCAGACCTCCATGCACGATGGCCACCTTGGCATAATTCGCTTGATAGTTCGCATCGCGGTCCTCGCCGCCATGTGAACTCAGGCGAGCCTCCCAGGTCTTCAAACGCGGCAACAGGTCAGGGTTCGTCTTGGCCAGCAACAACAGGATGAGGAAGGCACCTACGGCGATACCACCGATGGCGCACATGTGCTTCAAGGGTACCTGACCGATGAACATGAGGATCATGCAGGTGCCGAACAGGAGAGCGGCCGTGGAGAAGTTCGCTGGCAGGATCAGGCCACAGATGGCACCGACGGGTAGGATGAGCTGGAGGATGACCTCGCGGAAGGTCCACGGTGCTTCGCGATGATGTCCGAGCACGCGGGCGAGGTAGAGGATGATCACCACGCGCGCCAGATCGCTGGTCTGGAAGGTGATGCCCAGTCCGGGCACGCGCAACCAGCGGGAGGCATCATTCACATTGCTGCCAATGAGCAGCGTTAGCAGCAACAACCCGATGGTGACCGGAAGTGCAAGTTGCGACAGGCGCGAGTACACGGTGAATTTCAGCTTGCTGGCGGCATACATGATGAAACCACCTGCGGCGAGCATGAACGCTTGTTTGAAGAGCACCCCCATTGTTCCACCACTGTCGCGCCAGGCCATCCAGCTGCTCGCACTGTACACCGCGAGGAGGCTGACGAGCCCTAGGATAAGCGCAACCATCCAGATAATGCGGTCGCCCTTGAGGTGTTGGTTGAAAAAGGTGTTCATGCGGGTTGGTGCTGTCGTGCTCAGAGGTCGCGCACCGCGCGTTTGAATTCGGCACCGCGCTCCTCATAGTTCGCGAAGCCATTGCCGCTGGGGCAGGCAGGGGAGAAAAGGACCACCTCGCCGTTGCGGGCCAATTCACGCGCCACGAACACGGCGGTGCGCAGTTCCTCGGCCGTGTACATGTGCTCGGTGAACGGTTTCAATGCCTCAATGCCGCGCTCTCCCGGACGGCCGAAGAGCACCAGGGCTACCACGCGCTCTCGCAAGAACTCCTGAATGTGTACCTGCCCGATGTCGGCCGCCAGGCCGCCGGCGATCCAAACGAGCGGACGGTTGATGCTCGACATGGACTGCAGTGTGGCATCGAGGAAGGTGCTCTTGCTGTCATTCACGTACTCAACGCCGTTCACCACCCCAACGGATTCAAGGCTATGCGGCCCGCTCTGTTGTTGGCCGAGGCTCTCCGTTCGTGCCTGTACAAGACGGGTCGCGGCGGTTTGTCCGAGAAGTCTGTAGAAGGTGTCCTGGTCCATGGTCTTGGGTTTTGGAACGTTGTCTGGACGACGTGGTCTCGGCCTACTTGGATCAGAGCGCGCGGACGGCAGCTTTGAATTTCCGGCCGCGATCCTCGTAGTTCTCGAACAGATCGAAGGAGGCGCATGCAGGCGAGAGCAGAACGACATCGCCTTGCTCGGCCTGCTCATATGCGGCCTGCACGGCTTGGGGCGCATTGTCCGTGTCAATGATCATAGGCACTAGGTGTGCGAAGGCCTTGTGGATCTTCTCATTCTCCTTGCCCAGGCAAACGATGGCCTTCACTTTCTGCTTCACCAATTCGGTCAAGGTGCTGTAGTCATTGCCCTTGTCCGTGCCACCGACCACCCAGATCACGGGCTTCTCCATGCTCTCCAACGCGTACCAGGCGCTGTTCACATTGGTCGCCTTGCTGTCGTTGATGAACTCGATACCATGTACCGTGGTCACGCGCTCCAGGCGGTGTTCCACATTCTGGAAATCGCTGAGCGACTCGCGGATCGTGTCGTTGCGGATGTCCATGATCCTGGCGGCGATGCCGGCCGCCATGCTGTTGTAAACATTGTGCCGACCTTGGAGTGCGAGTTCGTGGATGCTCATGCTGAAGTTGGATTGTTGGATGTTGAGGTGGATGGATCGATCTTGCAGATAGCCGCCTTGCGGCTGCGTGGTGTTCAGTGAAAAAGGCCAGCGGCGTGCGCGTACTAGGTGCTGTTCCAAGCCGGCAATGGTCTCCGGGTCGTCCGCACAGTGGATGAAATGGTCGTTTTCATCTTGGTTCATCGTGATGCGGAACTTGCTAGCCACATAATCGCCCATGCGGTTCTGGTAGCGGTCCAGATGGTCCGGGGTGATATTGGTAAGGATGGCGATGTGTGGACGGAAGTCGCGCATGCCATCGAGCTGGAAAGAGCTCAGTTCGAGCACGAAGACGGCGCGATCGCGTTCCGCCACGAGCCCGGCGAACGAGGTGCCCACATTGCCGCCCACGGCCACATCTAGGCCGGCCTTCTTAAGGATGTGGCCGGTGAGCAGGGTGGTGGTCGTCTTCCCATTGCTGCCGGTGATGCCCACGATGGTGGCCTTGGTATAGCGGGAGGCGAGTTCGATCTCGCTGATCACTGGAATGCCTTTTATACGGGCGGCGTGCACCATGGAGGCGGTATCCGGGATACCTGGGCTCTTCACGATCTCCGTTGCCGCGAGGACCCGCTCCGCGCTGTGCCCTCCTTCCTCGAAATCGATGTCGTGTTCCTGCAGTAGGGCCTTGTAATCGGTCTTGATGTTCCCGGCATCACTTACGAAAACGGGGATGCCGCGCTTCTTCGCGAGCAGCGCCGCACCCGTGCCGCTCTCCTGTGCCCCGAGGATCACCAGCTCGCTCATCGCAGCTTCAGGGTTACGAGGGTGAGCACTGCGAGCATTACGCCCACGATCCAGAAGCGGGCGACTATCTTGCTCTCATGGTAACCGAGTTTCTGGTAATGGTGGTGTAACGGCGACATCTTGAAGATCCTGCGACCTTCACCGAATTTCCGCCTGGTGTATTTGAACCAGGAGACCTGCATCATTACGCTCATGTTCTCCACAACGAACACACCGCAGAGAACAGGTATCAATAGTTCCTTACGCACCAGGATCGCTAGCGTAGCAATGGTGCCGCCGAGCATCAGGCTTCCCGTGTCGCCCATGAAGACCTGTGCAGGGTAGGTGTTGTACCAGAGGAAGCCGATGCATGCACCGAGCAGCGCACCGATGAAAACGACCAGCTCGCCGATGCCAGGGATGTACATCACATCCAAGTATTGGCTGAACATGATGTTACCGCTGATGTAGGTGAGTATTGCCAACGCGAGCACGATGATGGCGCTGCTGCCCGCGGCGAGGCCATCGATGCCGTCCGTGATGTTGGCACCGTTGCTCACAGCGGTGATGATGAAGACCACCGCGAGCACATAGACGATCCACGTGTATCGGCGCGAATCGTTACCGAACACCTTTAAGATGGAGGAATAGTTGAACTCGTTCTCCTTGACGAAGGGGATGGTGGTGTTCGGGAGCTTACGGTCGAGCAGGAAGTGCGTCTCGCCTTGTTTATCGCTGTACCGCGTGATCTCATCGTCACTGAACTGCTGCGCGATCACCTCTGGCACTTCTACTTTGGTGCGTATCGAGGGGTGGAAATACACCGTAAGCCCCACGATCAATCCGATGCCGATCTGCCCGATCACCTTACTGGTTCCTGCAAGTCCGCGTTTGTCCTTCTTGAAGACCTTGATGTAGTCGTCGATGAAACCTATAGTGCCGAGCCACAGTGTGCTTGCGAGCATCAGCAGGATGTACACGTTGTTGAGCCGGGCGAAGAGGAGGGTAGGGATCACAACACCGGCGATGATCATCAGACCGCCCATCGTGGGTGTTCCCTGCTTCTGGATCTGCCCCTCGAGGCCCAGGTCGCGCACCGTTTCACCCACCTGCATCCGGCGCAACAGCTTGATGATGCCCTGGCCGAACCACAGCGTGATCACCAGGGACACGAACAACGCCATGCCCGCGCGGAACGTGATGTAGTTGAACGCACCGCTGCCGGGCAGCGAGAAGTCCATGGCCTTGAACAGATGATAGAGCATGACTACTTGTGCATCAGTTCAAGCGTTTCCTTGAGCACGGCCGCATCGTCGAATGGATGTTTCACACCCATCACTTCCTGGTAGGTCTCATGGCCCTTACCGGCCACGAGCACCACATCGCCGGGCTTGGCGAGGCCCACCGCCATACGGATCGCTTCGCGCCTATCCGCGTTCACGAACACCCGCGACTGGTCGCTTGTCGCCAGCCCCACGCGCATTTCGTGAATGATCGTATTGGGATCCTCGCTGCGTGGATTATCGCTGGTGAGGATCACTTGGTTGCTCATTTCCGCTGCGATGCGGGCCATGAGCGGTCGCTTCGTTCGGTCGCGGTCACCGCCGCAACCCACCACGGTGATCACCTGCTGCTCATCGCGGCAGGTGGCGTTCACGGTGGACAGCACGTTCTTCAATGCATCGGGCGTGTGGGCGTAGTCCACGATGCCGATCACACCGTTCGCTCCGCGGATGATCTGGAATCGGCCGCGTGGTGCTTCGAGGTCGCTCAGAGCGGTAAGCACATTCAGCGGCTGTTCGCCGAAGATCATGGCCACGGTGTAAACGGCCAAGAGGTTGCTCGCGTTGAACTCGCCGATCAACCGTGTGTACACATCGTGGCCGTCGATGTTGAGGTGTAGGCCCGATAGTTCGTTCTCGATGATGCGCGCCCGGTGGTCGGCCATGTTATGCAGTGCATAGCTCGTCCTGCGGGCCTTGGTGTTCTGCACCATCACAGCACCGTTGACATCATCGGCGTTCACTAGCGCGGTGGCATCGCTGCTGAGCTGATCGAATAAGCGCTTCTTGGCCTTGATATACTCGGCGAACGTGCCGTGATAGTCCAGGTGATCATGGGTGATGTTGGAGAACACGGCCACATCGAATTCAAGCCCCGTGATGCGTTCCTGCACTACGCTGTGGCTGCTCACTTCCATGAAGCAATGCGTCACCTTCTCATCCACCATGGTGCGCAGCAGCTCATTCAGGCGCATGGCATCGGGTGTGGTGTGCGTGCTCTCGATGGTGCGCGTACCGATGCGGATCTCCACCGTGCTGATCAGCCCGCACTTGTAGCCTAGCGCGCGGAAGAGGCGGTAAAGCAGGGTGGCGGTGCTGGTCTTGCCGTTGGTGCCTGTGATGCCCACGAGCTTCAACTCACGGCTGGGGTTGCCGTGGAAGTTGCAGGCGAGCAGGGCAAGTGCTTGTTGGCTGTCCTGGACGCGCACATAGGTCACGCCATCCCGGAAGGTCTCCGGCATCTGCTCGCAGATGATGGCGGTGGCGCCCAGGTCGAGGGCCTTATCAATGAAGCCATGACCATCGCTCTTCGATCCCTTGATGGCCACGAAGGCGGTGAGCGGCTGCACGGCGCGGCTGTCGAACGTGACCTGTTCGATGGCGCTGTTGGTGCTGCCCACGACCTGTTCCAGCCGTACCTTATAGAGGATGTCCTTGAGCAGCTTCATGTCAGTTCAAGCACGATGGAGGATCCCTGGGAACAGCGCGTGCCGGGTGACAGTGATTGCCGCTTCACCATGCCATGGCCTACGATGCGCACCTTCAGTCCTTTGTTCTCGAGGATGTACATGGCGTCCTTCAGCCCCATGCCGAGCACGTTCGGCACCAGACCGAGCTGATCACCGGGGATGTTCCGTGGACTGATCACCACGGCACTGTCCGCAGCCTGTGTGCTCACCCATTCACCCTCGCCGGTCTGGTCCACCTTCACGCCAAGTCCATGTGCAGCGGCGAGCAGGTCGTGCGCGTTACCAGCATAGGTCAGCGGCGTGCGTGCCTGGCCGCCGCGACGGAGGCTGTCGAGTAGTGCGAGCTGCGTGGCATCCTGCATATCCAACCGGTTGCCATAGAGCTTTTCCGCGATCGCCTTGAAGATGGGACCGGCCACCACGTTGCCGTAGTACCCGGCCTGGCTTGGCGAGCTTACTACCACAATGCAGGTATAACGTGGTGCTTCTGCCGGGAAGTAGCCAACGAAGGAGGCCTGGTAGCTCAATCCGTTCACCTTGTAGCCGGCATTACCCTGCGCGATCTGCGCCGTTCCGGTCTTCCCGGCGATGTGGAAGTGCGCGCTCTTCAGGTTCGTGGCGGTGCCGCTGTCCACCACACCTTCGAGCATTTTGCGAACGCTGGCCAACACCGGGTCGCTCGCGATCTTCTCATTGAGCACCACTGGCTCGAAGTGTTGTACTTCTTTGCCATTGCGCGTTACGTTGGTCACGAATAGCGGTTGCATCAAGCGTCCCTTGTTGGCGATCGCATTGTAGAAGGCCAGCGTTTGCATGGGCGTGATGGTCAGTCCATAACCCACGCTGTTCCAAGGCAGGCTGATCTTGCTCCAGATCTTCTTGTTCTCGGGTCCGTAAAGGAGCGGCATTGCCTCGCCGGGAATGCGCACACCCAAAGGCTTGCCCAGGCCCATGCGGCGAAGGCCGTTGATGAACTTCTCGGGCTGCTGATTGTAGGCCTTGTAGATGGCCTGCGAGATCACGGTGTTGCTGCTGACCTCCAATGCGCGACTCAGCGTCAGGATGCCGGGCTTCTTATGGGAGTCGGGCAGTTTCTTGCCGCTGTACATCACTTCGCCACCATGCGTGTCCCACTTGTCGGTGGGTTTCAGCAGGCCGTCCTCCAGGCCCACGATCAGGCTGGCCGTCTTGAATGTGCTGCCCGGCTCGGTGGCGTGGCCGATGGCGTAGTTCTCTACCTCGGCATAGGTGCTGTCCTTCACCAGTGTGAGGTTGCTGATGGCCTTGATGTAACCTGTGCTCGTTTCCATCACCACCACACAACCGTGATGCGCACCGTTCTTCCGCAATTGAGCCTCCAATGCGGCATCGGCCACGTCCTGTAGGTTGATGTCGATCGTTGTGTGGATGTCACTGCCGGCGATGGGTTCCTGACCATCACCATCGTCCACAGGCATCCAGGTGCCACCGACCAAACGGCGTTCGAGGCGGTTGCCGGCCGTGCCATGCAGATATTCCTCCAGCCCCTTTTCCAAACCGTAGTTGCCGCTGTCGGCCGGTACATCACCGATGGTCCGGCGCGCCAGGCGGCCGAACCACTGCTTGCGCTCGTAGTGCTTTTTCACAACAAGCCCGCTGTGGATCCGTCCTTCGCGGTATACCGGCAGCTTGAGCAGGTTCATCATCTGCTCATGGTCGACCTTCCGCTTCACAAGCAGATAGCGATCGCCACGGCGATGCGCGTCGAGCAGATCGCGCTTGTATTCCGCCGCGCTGCGGTCATTGAAGATGGCGCTGAGGCCCAGCGCGAGTGAATCAACACCGCCGAAGAACACATCGGCCTTGAGGCCCTCGGACCGCATGTCCATATGGATCTCGTACTCCGGTACACTGGTGGCTAGCAGGCGTCCATCATCACTGAGGATCTGTCCACGATCAGGTTGCACACTGCGCACCGCGGTGGCTACGTTGGCCGCCATTTCGCGCCATTTCGGTGCCTCCACGAATTGGATCGTGAAGAGCTTCACGGTGATCGCGAAGGCCACGAGTACGAGGAAACCATAGACCAGGCTTGTTCGCAGGCGGAGGATCTTTTGCTCCGTCATGGATGCTGGGTTGTTTCCAGTTGATCCTCGTTGAGCGTGATGCGCATGGGCGGCGTCTTGCTCTCCTTCAGGCCTAACGCGCTGATGTCCGTGGCCACATGGCTTTGTTGCTGTGCCTGCTCCAGGTGGCTGCGCACCGTGAGGTATTCGCTCTTCATCTCCTTCAGCTCGCTGCTCGTGCGGTCCAGATCGCGCACGGTGCGCTCGGTCCAGTACCCGTAACCGATGTAGCAGAGCATGAGCCCTGCGCAGAAGAGGATGAAGGGCATGTTCTCCAGCACCTTCTCGCGAGAGAGGAAGCTGCCGTTGAGCACACCGATGAGCGCCTTGGGCATCCTCATCGGGCCGCTGGCGGCCTTGGTCTCGCGCTTTTCGGGCGCGGCCTCGTGTTGTGTTTCGCGGACCTTGTTCACGTCCTTGTGGCTGATCTCATGCGGGCACTGCGTGCACGCGGGTTCATGGCTGTTTCCTTGTCCGTTGGCTGTGTCGCCTTGTTGCTATCCGGCTCAAAGGGCCGGATCCGATTACCGTAGATGTCCTTCTTCTCCTCACCACTGAAGTCGCCACTGCGCATCCAGTTCTTCACCATCCGGTCCTCCAGGCTGTGGTAGCTCATCACCACCAATCGTCCGCCTGGCCTGATCACGTGCGCGCTCTGCTTTAGCAGCGCTTCCAGTGACCCCAGCTCATCATTCACCGCGATGCGCAGGGCTTGAAAGACCTGGGCCAGGAAGCTGTTGCCTCCTAGTCGCGGCGTCACTGGCTTCAGGACCTCGAGGAGCTGTTGCGTGGTGGTGATGCGCTGGTTGGTGCGGGCCAGCACGATCTGCCGGGCCACCCGCTTGGCGCCTTCCACCTCGCCGTAGTTCCGCAGGATGTCCGCTAGGCGGTCCTCATCGTGGCCGTTCACCAGATCGGCGGCACTGCGTTTGGTGCGCGTATCCATGCGCATGTCCAACGGGCCATCGA
>JBKJNF010000304.1:0-9036 GCA_046596155.1 Flavobacteriales bacterium
GGAGCAGAGATGGGGGGCTGACATGGAATTGGGTTATTTTCTGACCGCAAAGGTAGTTTTCAAGGGGGGTAGCCTGCATAAAATATGTAAACCATTTTCAACACCCCGAATAATTTGAGGTACGGGCTTAAAAAGGCAATTTATTGGGCCTCCTACCGATCGCTCCAAAGGCATGGGCCTTGAAACCAGGTCACGATGAAGCGGAAATACAACGCAGCGCCCTGCGCCCGTGCATTCGGAACGTGCTACTCCTGCACAGGAATTGAACCGGGAGGGCCGGGGTGCTCAGCGGGGGGAGCGCCAACTTCGGGAGCAGTGGCGCCATCCGAAACTGCAGGAGGCGGTGTGCGCAAGAGCGGTGGTGAATCCTCTTGGATAAAGGTGCGTTTCTGCTGCTGGTAGGCCTTGTCCACGTCATTGGCGCCCTTCTGGATCTCGCGCTGCACCTCAGCGCTGGCATCGCGCACTTGGCGCATGAAACGTCCCATGGTCCGCGCAATGCCGGGTATGCCCTCGCTTCCAAAGAAGAGCAGGACCACCACCATGACGAGGAGCAACTCCCCACCGCTAACGTCGAAGATCAGAAGCACGGGACGAAGGTAGGATCCGGGCCGCCTGAAATGCGGAACGGCGCCCCAGAGCGCCGTTCCAAGCGGATACGAAGTTGATCAGGAGGCCAAGGCCGCCTTGGCAGGAGCGCCTTCGGGCACCGAATCCTTGTGCAGATCCACCACCACCGCGCTGGCGATGAAGATGGAGGAGTACGTACCTACGGCGATACCCACAAGCATGGCGAACACGAAGCCCTTGATAGTGATGCCGCCGAAGAGGAAGATCACGAGCAGCACGATGATCACGGTCACCGATGTGTTGATCGTACGACCCAGGGTGGAGTTGATGGCCTTATTGAAGACCACTGCCCATGGCTCACGCTTGTGGTCCTGCAGGTATTCGCGGATACGGTCGAACACGACCACCGTATCGTTGATGGAATAGCCGATCACCGTGAGGATGGCGGCGATGAAGTTCTCGTCGATCTCCAGCGGGAAGGGCATTATCTTCCAGAGCAGCGAGTACAGACCGACAACGATCAGCGCGTCGTGGGCCAGCGAGAGCAGCGCACCCAGCCCGAACTGCCAGGTGCGGAAGCGAATAGCGATGTAGGTGAACATGAACAGCAGGGCCATACCCACAGCCCACCAGGCCGAAGTGCGGATGTCGTCACTGATCGTGGGATCTACTTTGCGCGAGGCGATGATGTGATGGTCGCTGGACAGAGGGCTAAGGCCTTCGTTCAACTTGTCCTCCACGACCTTGTCCGTGTTCACGTCCGTGCTGTTCACCAGATAGTTCGTGGTGATCATCAACTGACTGCTGCCGCCATAGGTCTTCACACCCACGCCGCTCGCCACACCATTGTCCATGTAAACTTTCTCCAAGGCCACTTTCACCTCTTCGGCGTCCATGGGTTTCTCGAATTTCACCACATATTGGCGACCACCACTGAAGTCAACACCCTGGTTGAAGCCATTGGTGAACATGCTGATAAAGCCGGCGACGATGATGATGCCGGAGATCACGTAAAACGCCTTGCGGCGTCCCATGAAGTTATAGTTCGCGTTGGCGAACACGTCCTTGTTCCAGCTATGCCAGAAGGTAAGCGTCTTGCCCTTCTCAAGACGGCGCGTGATGATCAGGCGGCTGATGAAGATGGCGGTGAACAGCGAGGTGATGATACCGAGCGCCAAGGTGACACCAAAGCTCTTGATGGGGCCGGTTCCGAAAATGATCAGGATGATGGCGGCCACGATGTGCGTGACGTTGGCGTCGATAATGGCGCTCATTGCGTGTTTGTAGCCTAGGTCGATCGCGGTCTTCAGGGCCTTGCCGTGTCGGAGCTCCTCCCGAATGCGTTCGTTGATCAGCACGTTCGCGTCCACCGCCATGCCCACGGTGAGCACGATACCGGCAATACCGGGCAAGGTGAGCGAGGCTTGCAGCGATGCGAGCGTGCCCAACAGCACGAACACGTTAGCGAGCAGTGCGATGTTGGCGATCCAACCCGAGCCGTTGTAGTAGACGACCATGAAGATCATTACCAGCAACATGGCCACCGCGAAGGAGATGAGGCCCTGGCGGATGTTCTCGGCACCAAGTGAAGGACCTACTACGGTCTCGTCGATGATGCGCGCAGGTGCAGGCAGTGCACCAGCCTTCAGGATGTTCGCTAGGTCAGTGGCCTCTTCGAGCATCTTGGCCTTATCGCCCGAGCCGAGGGTGATGCGGCTGCTGCCATTGGGGATGGGTTCGATGATGGTAGGTGAACTGGCCACCAACCCGTCCAGGGTCACGGCGATGTTCTTGCCTACGTTCTCTTCGGTCATCTGCTTCCAGATCAACCCACCTTCCTGGTTCATCTGCATGCTTACCACTGGATCGCCCTTCATGGGGTCAAAGTCCTGTGAGGCATCAATGATGTAGGCTCCATCAATGCGGGGCTTACCGTCGCGAGGCACTTTGAGGGCGCGCAGGGCTAGGTACTTACCGGGGTTCACGGTGTAATCCACTTGCGTGGCCTTCGAATCCCAAGCGAGCTTCATACCGAAGCTCGGATCAGGGCTGCGCACACCCGCGCGAGCGAGTAGCATATTCACACGAGCCGTATCGGACGGCCGGCAGTAGCCGATAACGTCCACGTGCTGCTGGCCATTGCCCGCGTAAGGGTTGCCCATGATGCGGCCGGGGCCAAAGAGGGGTGATCGCTTTTCCTGTTCGGACTGAGCCGCCAGCGAATCCACTTGGTTCTCGGCGGCGCGGGTGCTGTCGGCTGCCACCAGCGAATCCACCATGGTCTTGCGGCCCAGGCTGTCGATCGCGGCGTTCGCCAAGATGGACTTCTTCAGGCTATCGAGCGTGGCGGAGGCCAGCTTGATGCTGTCCATGCGCATGCTATCACGGCGCGCCATTTCAGGGAACAACATGGCGGCCGCCTTGGTGTTGGCCTCATTGAACTGCTCGGCCATGTCCTTCATGTTGAAGGTCTCGTAGAACTCGAGGTTGGCGGTGCTCTGCAGGAACTTGCGCACACGCTCCTTGTCCTTCACACCGGGCAGTTCGATCTGGATGCGGCCGCTGAGGGCGAGTTTTTGGATGCTGGGCTGGGCCACACCGAACTTATCTATCCGGGTGCGCAGTATCTTCTCGGTGTTGTTCAGGGCGATCTGGGCTTGGTTGCGCAGGGCGGTGATCACCTGCTCGTTGGTGCTTTCGCGGGGGAACATGGCCGCATTGTCCTGCGAGCTGAAGATGGCGGCGAGGCTGCCGTTCGGTGCGGCCTTGCGGAAAGATTCGTCGAAGAGGGTGATAAAATCATCGTTACGCGTGCGCTGCAGCCCGCGTGCGTCGGCGATGGCCTTCTGGAACGCCTCATCCTTGCTGTTTCCAGCCAGATTCGCCACCAGTTCGGGGATGCTCACCTCCAGGGTGACGGCCATACCGCCCTTTAGGTCAAGACCTTGGTTGATCTCGCGCTCCTTGCACTCCTTATAGGTGTAGCCAGTAACGGGATAGATCACATCGTCGTTGTGGTCGCGGAGGTATTTGTTCTCCATGGCCAACAGGACGGAGTCCCGGTCCATTTTTTCGCTGCCTGCTGCGGCCAACGCCGAATCGGCCATGAAGCCGGCCTCCTTAGCGGCTTTGGCTTCGAAGCGCTTGGTAAAGATGGAGAAGGACAATTGCCACAAACATGCGACCGCCAGAAGGATGGTGAACACCCACAGCGCGCTACGATTCTGCATGACGGAAGAGTTGGTTTCTAAGCAAAGCCATGGACGGCGCGAATGCTCCAGCCAGGCAATGGGGCGGCAAATATAGAAGGAAGCCCCATCCGCAGGGGGTCTACCTGTTCAACCCACCCAGAATGGTGCAGAACAAGGCGCTGATCCAAGCGTTCACACCCCTGGCGGCCGGTACATTTGTTGTGCTTTCACCCGCAAATCCGTCCGGAAAATCCTTTTCATGCGTCGACCGTTTCCCCTCCTTGCCTCCACAATACTGTTCTCCTTTTCAGGGCTCGCTCAAATTGACCTGAGCTTCGACCCATCCATTCCTCTCATTCGCAATGGGAACGCCCTGCCCATGGGCTGGGCCGGGGGCCTCAATTTTCCCCAGATCTCGGATATCGACCTGAACAGTGATGGCCGCAAGGACCTGTTCCTCTTCGACCGCTCGGGGAACCAAGTGGTGACCCTCTTGAATCAAGGTGTTACAGGGCAGACGAGCTACACGTTCACCCATGCTTACGATGCCGTGTACCCCTTCCGTGAACTGCATGACTGGGTATTGCTGCGAGACTACAACGGCGATGGAAAGGACGACATTTTCAGCGCCACGCTGGGGGGCATGGGTGTGTGGAAGAACACCAGTGTAGGGAGCGCTCTGTCGTTCGAGCTGGTGGACACGTTGGTGCGCTCCAATTATATCCCCACGGATGCGAACCTGTACATCACATCGGTCGACATCCCCGGGATCGAGGACATCGATGGCGATGGCGACCTTGACGTGATCACCTTCAGCATTTTCGGCAACTTTCTGGAATATCACCAGAATCAGAGCATGGAACTGTTTGGCACTGCGGACAGTCTCGTTTTCGAATTACGCAACCGCTGTTGGGGCTTTTTCAGTGAGAACCTCAACAACAACACCGTCACGCTGAACAACCCCTGCCAGTTCAATGTGCCGGACCCTGAGTACCCCATGGAGATCGTGCGTGCGACAACCTTGGACGGTGCGGCCTACCACAGACCACGGAGCGATACGGAGGGCGAACGCGCCCACACAGGAAGCGCATCGCTGCCGATCGACCTGGACGGCGACGGCGACAAGGACATGATCCTGGGGGATGTGATCTTCTCCAACCTGGTGGCACTGACCAACGGCGGAACGCCGCAGTATGCGAACATGGTGGCCCAGGACAGCCTCTACCCTGTTTACGATGTCCCCGTGGACATGCAGATCTTCCCAGCAGCCTACTACGAGGATGTGAACAACGACAGCAAGCGCGACCTGCTGGTGACCCCGAACTATGCGTCGCTATCGGAGAATTTCGAGAGCGTGTTCCACTACCTCAACGAAGGCACGGATGCAGTGCCAGTGTTCGCCAAGCAACAGGAGAACCTCTTCCAGGACCGGATGCTGGACCTGGGCGAAGGCGCCTACCCGATACCCTTCGACCTGGACGGTGATGGGCTGATGGACCTTATCGTACCGAATTACGGGTACTTCGCTCCCAGCAGCCTGTATCCCGGCAAGATGGCGGCCTTGCGCAACACCGGCACGGCCACAGCGCCGGCCTTCACCCTGGTGGATGATGATTACATGGACCTTAGTACAAGCGGCATCGGCAACGCCATGTATCCTGCCTTCGGCGACATGGATGGCGATGGCGACAAGGACATGTACGTGGGCGATCTGCAAGGGCGGCTGCACTACTACAAGAACGTATCCGGCGGGCCCGTGGCCCAGTTCAGTCTGGAGGAGCCCACGGTGGTGAACGATGCAGCGCAGATCATCGACGTGGGTCAGTTCGCAACGCCCCAGCTGTTCGATGTGGACGGGGACCTATTGCTCGACCTGTTGATCGGCGAACGTAACGGCAATCTGAATTACTACCATAATACGGGGACTACTGCTTCTCCAGTATGGCACCTGGAGAACGATTCCGTGGGCGGCGCGGTGGTGGCGGAATACTGGAATGTGACAGGCTATAGCGTGCCGTTCATGTATACCAACAATGCGGGCGACCGGGAACTGGTGGTGGGCAGCGAGAGCGGCTGGATCCACCACTACAACAACATAGAGGGAAACGTGGGCGGCATGTGGAACCTAGTGGACAGCACATGGCAGAGCCTGCGCGAAGGAATGCGGACCAGCGTGGCCTTGTATGACTTCACGGGCGATGGATACTTGGATGCGGTGATCGGCAACTACCGCGGCGGGCTGAGCTTCTGGCGCAACGACTTCGCGTCCACCACATCGGCGCAGGCCATTTCCGCGAACGAGGCCTTTCAGCTGCTTCCCAACCCAGCGCAAGGCCAGACCATCGTGGTACTGCCCATGGAACCTGCGCCCGACACGCGACTCGAGCTGATGGATGCCCTAGGGCGCACCGTGCTTCGCACCCGCATGTCGGGCAAGTATTATCGACTGGAAACGCATGACCTGTCCCTAGGGCTCTACACATTGACCATCGTAACCGGCACGCAGCGCTGGAGCCAGCGGTTGATCGTGCTGCACTAACGCCATGGCTGCCCGGGACATTATCCTTTTCGATGGCGACTGCGCCTATTGCAACGGGTGGGTGAAGTGGATCACGAAGCGCGATACCGTTGATCGCTTCGCATTCGCCCCATTGACATCGAAGGAGGGAATTGCCCTGCGGAAGAAGCACCGGATCCCTGACCATCTGGACTCGATCGTCCTGGTGCAGGGCGAAGAAGCCTTCACCCGGAGCGATGCAGCCTGGCGCGTGTTGAACGGTCTGCCCGGTAACGCCCTATGGGGTGGCCTGTTGCGGGTAATACCGCGACCGTTGCGCAACTGGGGCTACGATCTGGTGGCGAAGAACCGCCGCCGTCCCGGTTTGAAGGATGAATGCGAGCTCCCCGCGCGATGAAGGAGAACTTCTTCTCCCCGATCGCCAAGGACTACGCGCGATACCGTCCCACCTATCCCGAGGAACTCTTCAGTTACCTCGCTTCCCTTGCACCCACCAGAGCGTTGGCTTGGGACTGTGCCACTGGCAGTGGTCAGGCGGCCGCCAGCTTGGTCCATCAGTTCGAAGAGGTCATCGCCACCGACATCAGCGATGAACTGCTGGCCCACGCAGCGCCGCACCCGCGGATCACCTACCGCAATGCCAACGCGCTGAACAGCGGGATCGCCCAGCATTCCGTCGATCTCGTGACCGTGGCGAACGCGATGCACTGGTTCCATGGGGATGCGTTCGAGCTGGAAGTACGTCGTGTGTTGAGGCCGGGCGGCATCATGGCCGCGTGGAGTTTCGCCTTCGCCGACATTTTGCCGGAGGTGGACCAGCTGACCCGCAAGATGCACAACGTGATCGTAGATCCTTTCTGGATCGGCCCGAACCGCATCGTGGAGCATAGCTACAAGGACCTGGAGTTCGGTTTCACACGCATCGTCCCTCCAGCGATCGGCATGACGAGCACGTGGGACCTTCATCAGTTGGAAGGTTATCTGCGCACGTGGAGTGCCAGTGTGAAGTATGTCAAGCATCATGGCGTGGACCCGGTGAGCTTGGTACACGACGAACTGCTTGCCGCGTGGGGTGATCCTCTCTCGGCCAGGGAGGTGCGGTGGCAGATGAACCTACTTGTGGGCAGGATGTGAACGAAGCGAAGGCGCCCTTCCCGACGCCTTCACTGCAAATCGGGTCATTGGCCCCAGAGGTCCTGTGCGCACATCAGGCGGAAACAGAATTCATCTTATCCAGTACCTCCATCACCTCCCTTACGGCCTTGGCGCTGGCGTTGCAGAGTTCCTGCTCCTCCTTGTTCAGCTTCAACTCGATGATGCGCTCGATGCCTTTGCGGCCGAGGATCACAGGCACACCCATGTACACACCCTTTAGGCCGTATTCACCCTGTAGCCATGCACATACAGGGAACACGCGCTTCTGGTCGCGCACGATGGCTTCCACCATTTGAGCGGCCGCGGTACCTGGCGCATACCAAGCGGAAGTGCCGAGCAGATTCACGATCTCGCCGCCCCCTTTCTTGGTGCGTTCAACAATGGCGTCCAGCTTCTCCTTGGAGATCAGTTCGGTCACGGGGATGCCGCCCACGGTGGTGTAGCGTGGCAGGGGCACCATGGTATCGCCGTGGCCACCCATCAGCACGGCCTGGATGTCCTTGGGGCTCACGTTGAGCTCGGTGGCCAGGAAGGCACGGTAGCGGGCGGTATCGAGGATGCCGGCCATGCCGAACACGCGGTTCGCAGGGAATTTGCTGTTGATGTAAGCGCAGTAGCTCATCACATCCAGCGGGTTGCTCACCACAATAATGATCGCGTTGGGGCTGTGTTTCACAACGTTTTCCGTTACGCTCTTCACGATTGCCGCGTTGGTGGCAATGAGGTCATCGCGGCTCATACCGGGCTTGCGGGGCAGGCCGGAGGTGATCACGACCACATCGCTGTTGGCGGTCTTGGAATAATCGTTCGAACTGCCCGTGAGGCGGCTATCAAATAGGCTGATCGGGGCGGTCTGCCAAATGTCCAGCGCCTTGCCTTCGGCAAAGCCCTCCTTGATATCGAGAAGGACGACCTCCTCGGCCAATTCCCAACGTGCACAGGCATCGGCACAGGTGGCACCCACATTACCGGCGCCTACAACGGTGATCTTCATGTCGCTTGATTTTGGACCCTCCTGAGGAAGGCGGCGCGAAATTAGGATCGCGGCGGTCGGGTGCAGGCCCGGCTTATGCACGATCGGCCCCAATTTGCCAACAGGCGGCAGGGGGATATGAAAAACGATTACCTTCCCGCTTCCTCAGACAATGTCCACCGCAGATCTGGCAACCATCCGCGAAAAGCTTCGTCTTGCTCCTACATGGCAGGGCATGGAGGCGGCGGAACAGGCGTATACCGGCATCATCGATGGGTGCATAGCCGGCGAACGCAAGAGCCAGCAGCGCGTCTACGAGCTTTTCTATGGGAAAATGATGGCCGTATGCCTGCGCTACACCAAGAACCACGATCAAGCGAAGGACATTCTGCAGGATGGCTTCATCAAGGTGTTCCGCAGCATGGACGCGTTCAATCGGGCGGGCAGCTTCGAGGGCTGGGTCCGGCGGATCATGGTGAACACGGCCATCGACTACTTCCGCAGGGCCAAGAACTCCTACCTTCTCCTAGGCGAAGAGCGCAGTATCGAGGATTTCGGGGATCACGACGCCGAGGACACGTTGGAGGACACGCAGGAGGACGAGTTACCGGACCTGAAGCCGGCGGACG
>JBKJNF010000350.1:0-11984 GCA_046596155.1 Flavobacteriales bacterium
GCGCAGCTCGAAGGGTTCGACTGCATGGTGCGTCTGAGCCCCACCAGCCAGGTGGCGGTGATCGAAGGCGATGAGTACTTGGCCTCGGCCATGGAGCCCGTACCCAAGTTCCACCTATACCGGCCGGACATTGCCTTGATCAGTGGGATCGCGTGGGACCACATCAACGTCTTCAAAACGTATGAAAGCTACGTGGAGCAGTTCCGCTTGTTCATCAATGCCATCGAACCGGGCGGGAAGCTGATCTATTGCGCCGAGGATCCGGAGGTGAAGCTGCTTGCGGAGGAGACCGGTGGTGCGCACGATCGCATCGCCTATGGAGTCCCTCCGCATGTGATCCGCGATGGTGTCACGTACCTCACCACCGGAAAGGGGGAGGTGCCGTTGAAGGTCTTCGGCCGTCACAACCTGATGAACCTGGAAGGGGCGCGGCATGTCTGCCACCAACTGGGCATCGGCGACAGCCAGTTCTATGCAGCTATCGGCTCCTTTCACGGAGCTGCTAAGCGATTGGAGAAGCTCGTGGAACGTGGGCGCCGTGTGGTATACAAGGACTTCGCACATTCGCCCAGCAAGCTGAAGGCCACAGTGGATGCCGTGCGCGAGCAGTACCCCGACAGAAGGCTGGTCGCGTGCATGGAACTGCATACGTACAGCAGCCTGAGCGAAGGCTTTCTGGACCAATACGCGGGTTGCATGGATCAGGCCGATGCAGCCATTGTGTTCTTTGATCCGCACGCGGTACAGCTAAAACGCCTGCCGAGCATTCCGCCCGAGCGCATTCATCGTGCCTTTGCGCGTCCGGACCTTCAGGTGCTGGTTGACCCCGTGGCCGTGATGGGCGCCGTGCGCAAGGACCTGCCGGAAGCCGGTGTGTTGCTGATGATGAGCAGCGGGAACTTCGGCGGTATGGACCTGCAGGCCACGGCCGAGGCCTTCATCGCATGAAGCGCCGTAGCCACTTGTGGTGCACATAAGCGAAGATCAGCGCGTTGATCGCGCCGCTCGCCATCAGGCCCATGAAGGACAGGAACGCATACCAGCCCGGTGTGAAGAAATGGCCGATGCGCTCGCGTACTTCCGCTTCGGCGTGACCCTCGGCCATGGAGCCTTTCACCATCGCATCGATGCGCGTGGGGAACTCCATGTCGTTGATGTACGTGAAGAAGAACCACGTGAACACGGCCATCATCAAGGCGTACAGCGTGGTCTCACGGAGGCCTGATCGCATCAGCTCAGCGAAGCCCGTGTCCTTGTCCTCGCGGAGCGTGAAGAAGCCATTGAAGTAAGCCACCAGCACAAGGAATAACAAATGCGCAGGCGCGAATTGGTAGACCTCCACATGCACGCCGGCTGCGAAAAGTCCCCAGCGCAAGGCGATGGCTGTGGTGGTGAGGATCAGGGTTGATCTCATGTAATAGGAGCGAGCGGCAGGCGCAGAGGCATCTTAGTTTCTGGAATCACTGCGTTGGTGGATGGGAGCATCGGGTTTCTCACCTAGAAGCATTGCAAAGGGGCAATTGGCAGGCACAGAGGCATCTTAGTTGCTCCAAGCACTGCGTTGGTGGATCCGAGCATCGGGTTTCTCAACTAGAAGCATTGCAAAGGGGCAGTTGGCAGGCGCAGGGGCATCTTGGTTTTTGGAAGCGCTACTTCGGGAGTTCGGAAAAGGTCTACGGTCATGGAGGCTGTTAACCTTTCTTGCCGCAGTATATCTCAGGATGGTCGATCATGTGGCCAAGTTGTTTGCCCACCTCCACGGAAAGTGCGACGATGGGTGCAACGTCGGCCTCGCTTACATACTGACAGGACAGGGCATGATCCAGCCAAACTTGGGTTTCCGCATTTTCGCCATCGGCATCGGTCATTTCGAGACGAAATGAAGTGGATAGCGCCTCTTCCGATATCCTTCAGCGAACTGCGCGCTGACCGAACGCGATGAACGACGGATCTGATCGGTCAGTGCGTATCGCTCCTCTGGAGGAAATCGTTTCGATAGTGTGAAGACCAGAGCGGACATCGCGAATGCCTTCTTGTAGACGGTCATATCCTTGAAACCACCCATGCTTGCGGATGTTGAATACCACGAATACGATGCCCCTGCTCCTGCACCTGCCCTGATCGACTCAGCCATTCATAGAAACAAGGAACTCCTCATTGCTCTTGGTTCCCTCCATACGGGTCTTGATGAACTCCATGGCTTCCACAGGGTTCATGTCGGACAGGTGTTTGCGCAGCACCCAGGTGCGTTGAAGCACATCCTTATGATGCAGCAGGTCATCGCGACGGGTGCCGCTGGCAAGGATGTCGATCGCAGGAAAGATGCGGCGGTTGCTGATCTTCCGATCGAGCTGCAGTTCCATGTTACCCGTGCCTTTGAACTCTTCGAAGATCACTTCATCCATCTTGCTGCCAGTATCCACTAGCGCCGTGGCGAGGATCGTGAGGCTGCCGCCGTTCTCGATCTTCCGTGCAGCGCCGAAGAATCGCTTGGGTTTTTGGAGCGCGTTGGCGTCCACACCGCCGGAGAGGATCTTGCCGCTGGCGGGTTGCACCGTGTTGTAGGCGCGGGCCAGGCGGGTGATGGAGTCGAGCAGGATGACCACATCGTGGCCGCACTCAGTAAGGCACTTGGCCTTTTCGAGCACCATGTTGGCCACCTGTACGTGGCGACTGGCCGGCTCATCGAAGGTGCTGGCGATCACTTCGGCCTTCACGCTGCGGGCCATGTCGGTCACTTCCTCGGGACGTTCATCCACCAGGAGAACGATGAGGTACACTTCGGGGTGATTGGCGGCGATGGCATTGGCCACATCCTTCAACAGGATCGTTTTTCCGGTCTTCGGCTGTGCCACGATGAGACCACGTTGGCCTTTGCCGATGGGGGAGAAGAGGTCCAGCACACGGGTGCTCAGGTTGCCGCCCTTGGTGGTCACATCGAACTTCTCATCCGGGAACAGCGGGGTGAGGAACTTGAACGGAACGCGGTCGCGCACCCATTCTGGATCACGGCCGTTGATGCGGTCGATCTTCACCAGCGGGAAGAACTTGTCGGCCTCGCGCGGAGGACGGACAAAGCCGCTGATCGTATCGCCCAGCTTGATGCCTGCCTGCTTGATCTGCTGCTGGCTCACGTACACATCATCGGGTGACGCGAGGTAATTGTAGTCGCTGCTACGCAGGAAGCCGTAGCCCTCGGGCATCACCTCCAGCACGCCTTCACACTCAATGAATGCGTCGAAATTATACTGCGGCTGACGGTCGGGCTGACGCGGTTGATCGCGATTCGGGTCCCGGTTCTGGTCGCGGTTCTGGTCGCCCTGACGCTGCTGGCCTTGGTCGTTGCGTTCAGGTCGCTGGCCTTCGGCTGGTCGCTCACCGCGCTGATCATTGGGGCGCTGGCCTTGGTCGCGTCGGTCATCACGGCGTTGCTCGGGTCGTTGATCCTGGCGTTGCTCGGGTCGTTGATCTTGGCGCGGCTCGGGTCGCTGATCGTTGCGCTGCTCCGGGCGTTGCTCGCGGCGCTGGTCCGGTGTGTGGCGGGCGAAGTCGTCACCTACGGGAGGCGGGGCTTGTTCGGAGCCTTGTCGGGGTGGCAGGCCTTGTGCTGCGCGGTCCTTGTTCTCGCGCCATTGGCGCTCGCGTTCGCGGCGGTCGTGGCGTTGGCCTTCGCTGCGTTCGCGTTGGGGCGGAGGACCGTCCTGGCGGGCTTCGGTCACTGGGGCCGGACTGCTTGAAGGTTGTTCGGGTTTGGCGGTCTCCTCCTCGTCCTCTTCCTCCTCGTCATCATCCTCTTCATCATCGTCGTCCTCCTCATCATCATCGCCATTCTCTCCATTCTCATCCTCGGCCTCCTCAGGCTCGGGATCGGTGGCGAGTTCAGCTTCATCGGCCGTGGCCATGGCGGCAAGCGCATCCGTGTCGCGCAGGTCGGCCTTTGATCCAGCGGTGGCGAGGATACGGGCGATGAGGTCCTGCTTTTTCAAGCTTTCGACCTTTTTGAGGCCGAGCTTTTTTGCAACCTCCTTGAGCTCGGTGAGCTTCATGCTCTCCAATGCGGCCTTGTCGTACATGCGAAAACGTGTAAGTGGATTCGGTCGGTTTGACCGGAATGAAGCCTTTCGGGCCTCGGTTCGTCAGTAGAAAATGGTTCGGGGGGTGTTGACGCAGGACGCATCAACGAGGATTGACGATGCAATGATAGGACTCTGATCGGATCCCACAACGGCTTCCCCGTACCATCTTCGCAGCCGCTATCACCCTATGATCCAACGCAAACAGACCCTTTACCTTCTAGCGGCCATGCTGCTGCTGGCTTTGCTCTACGTCCTGCCCATCGCGGAATACCACCGCAGCACCGACGATATGCTGTTCACCTTCCACCCATGGGGGGTGAAGAACGGCCTCGGGGTAAAGGTCCCGGACTTCGGATTCCCCTTGCCGTTCGAGTACATCTACGGTGCGCTGATCGCAGCCTTGGGCACGGTGATCGCCCTGTTCAAGAACCGGCCGCTGCAAAGCCGCATCCTACGGGCGCTGTTCCTCATGATCCTGCTCTGTGGTGTGGGTCAGGTCTTCGTTCACCAGAGCATCTCCGCCTACCTGGGCACAGCGACCACGGTGACGAGTTCCATCCAGGTGGCCTTTGTGTTCCCTTTCATCGCAGTCCTCCTCTGTTGGCTGGCTGAACGTGCCATCCGCGCGGATGAAGAGCTGGTAAAGAGCACCGATCGCCTCCGGTAGAGGGAATGAGCATGGGCAGTTGGCAGGGGCAACTCAACCAGTTATCAGTGCTCCCGCTCCTGCGCCTGCTCCAGTTCAAGAAGCCCGCAAACCCAGCTCCACCACCTCCAAGTCCTTCAGCTTCGGGCCATCGATGGTGAAGCGCAGGATGGTGCGCATGTTATGGAAGCCGTGTTTGCCTGCCGCACCGGGGTTCATGAAGAGCAAATTGAGTTTCGGATCGAACTGCACTTGGCAGATGTGTGAGTGCCCACAGATGAACACAGTGGGGGGGGCGGCCTTCAATTCCCCGATCACCTGCGGGTTGTAGCGCGGGGGACGCCCGCCGATGTGCGTCATCCACACGTTCACTTCATCTAGTGTAAAGCGCTGGTGCTCTGGGTGCGTAAGCTGCGTAGCCTTGTCGTCGATGTTGCCGTACACCGCGCGCAGAGGTTTCCAGGTGGCCAGTTCATCGGTCACGTGCAGCCCGCCGATGTCGCCTGCATGCCAGATCTCATCACAGGCCGCGAAGTGCGCGCGGATGCGCGGGTCCAGCCAGCCGTGGGTGTCGGAGAGTAGGCCGATACGCATCTTGAGGCCACGAAGATGGACATCGTTGAAGTGCTTCAACTTTTCAAGCCAAGGCCCCGGTCTATTTTTGCGGCCCCGCCATGTCCACATCCCCGCATGTGCATATGAGCACCTGCCTCCGTGGAGATCATGCCCCGCTACTTTCTTGAGCTCGCCTTCGACGGCACGCCCTACCGCGGTTGGCAGCTCCAGAGCAACGCGGTGAGTGTGCAGGCCGAGGTGGAACGCGCCCTGCGCTTTGCCCTGCACCAGCAGAAGGTGAACGCCGTGGGCTGTGGACGCACGGATACCGGCGTACACGCATCGCGCTATTGGATCCACTTCAACGGCCCCAGCGACCAGGTCCTGGGCATGCGCTTCGTACAGAGCATCAATGGCCTCCTGCCGGACAGCATCGCGGCCAAGCGCATCATCTCCGTGTCCGATGATGCCCATGCCCGCTTCAGCGCCACGGAGCGCGGCTACGTGTACCTGATCCACCGGCAGAAGGACCCTTTCCTCACCGGGCGGTCGCACCTGCTGCATCCCGCGCTGGATGTGGACGCCATGAACGCGGCCTGCACCGTGCTGATCGGTAAACAGGACTTTTCCAGCTTCCAACGCACAGGCAGTGACAACCGCACCTCCATCTGTGATGTACGGCATGCGCAATGGGAGCACACCGAAGCGGGCTATCGCTTCAGTATCCGCGCCGATCGTTTCCTGCGCAACATGGTGCGCGCGGTGGTGGGTACGTGCCTGGTCGTCGGTCGCGGCCAGCAACCGCCCGAGCATATGCGCAAGGTGCTGGAAGCGCACGATCGCTCCAAGGCCGGCAAAAGCGCGCCCGCCCGTGGACTTTATCTGGACCACGTGGTGTATCCGTTCATTCCTTCGCAGCCATGAGCAGCACGGCAACAGTACAAGGCAAGGCCTTTGACGGAAAGCTCTTCCGCCGTGTTCTCGTCTTTGTGCGCCCCTATCAAATGCTGTTCTGGTCATGCTTCGCGCTCACCATCCTGCTCAGCATCATTGGCGTTATCCGCCCGATCCTTATGGGCCGGATGATCGACCAGCATGCACTGAAGGGCGACATGCCTGGACTGGTCACTTTGATGTGGATCGTGGTGGTGATGCTCTTCTTGGAAGGCATCGTGCAGTTCTATCAAGCCTTCATGACCAGCCGCCTCGGCCTGAACGTCACGCTGGACCTGCGGCAGAAGCTATATGAGCATGTCATGAAGTTCCGCCTGCGCTACTTCGATCGCACGCCGATAGGGACCTTGGTGACCCGCGTGGTAAGCGATGTGGAAACGGTGGAAGAGATATTCTCCCAAGGATTGTTGATGATCATGGGCGACATCCTGAAGCTGACCGTGGTGGTGGTGGTGATGTTCGCCATGAACTGGAAGCTCGCACTCTGGAGCATGGCGCCTGTGCCTGTGCTGCTCTGGGCAACGAACATCTTCAAGAACAGTATTCAGAAGAGCTTCCAGGACGTGCGCACGCAGGTGGCGCGGCTCAACGCTTTTGTGCAGGAGCACATCCAGGGCATGCCCGTGGTGCAGTTGTTCGGCCGCGAGGATCAGGAGTACGGCAAGTTCACGGCGATCAACCGCGAGCATCGCGAGGCGCACATCCGCAGCGTGCTGGCCTATAGCATCTTCTTTCCGGTGGTGGAGATCCTCAGCGCCATTGCGCTGGCCGCGTTGATCTACTGGGGCATGGGCGATGTGCTGGAAGGCACGGCCACCTTCGGCGAACTGGTCGCCTTCATCAGCTTCATCAACATGCTCTTCCGTCCGATCCGCCAGCTCGCCGACCGCTTCAACACGTTGCAGATGGGAATGGTGGGCAGCGACCGCATCTTCAAATTGCTCGACACGGATGCGCGCATCGTTGATGAAGGCACGATGAGTACAAAGAACATGCGCGGCAACATCGTCTTTGAGGATGTGATCTTCGCCTATGAGGAAGGCGAGCCCGTGCTACACGGCATATCCTTCACGGCGAAGGCAGGGGAGATGGTGGCACTGGTGGGTTCCACCGGAAGTGGCAAGAGCAGCATCGTGAACGTGCTCAGTCGGTCCTACGAGTTCCAGTCCGGACGTGTGCTCATCGATGGTCACGACATTCGGTCATACAAGCTGGATGAACTGCGGCGAAGCGTGGGCGTGGTGTTACAGGACGTCTTCCTCTTCAGCGACACGGTGCACAATAACATTACGCTAGGCGACGAGCGGATCACACGGGCCGAGGTGATCGAAGCCGCAAAGGCCGTGGGTGCACATGGCTTCATCGAAGCACTGCCACAGGGCTACGATACGCCCGTGCAGGAGCGGGGCAGCGTGATGAGCACGGGTCAGCGGCAGTTGCTGGCTTTCATCCGGGCCTATGTCCACAAGCCTACCGTTTTGGTATTGGATGAAGCCACAAGCAGCGTGGACAGCATGAGCGAACAGCTCATCACCGAGGCTACCGAGCGCCTGACCAAGGGCCGAACGAGTATCGTGATCGCCCACCGATTGAGCACCGTTCAGAACGCGACCAGGATACTCGTGGTGGACAAAGGCTGCATTCTGGAGCAAGGCTCGCACCAGGAACTGCTGGGCATGGACGGGGCCTACCGCAAGCTGTACGACCTCCAGTTCCGCTGAGGCGGCTGCGGGTGTGGGCCATGCAACGGAGAATGGGGATCGTGCGTCGTTCCACTGAAAGCCGCTCGATCAAGGAAGCCTGCTACCTTCAGGCCCACGCACCAAAGCCCCTCAGGCGAGCGACCCACCTATGCGGACCCTGCGACAGATCCAACGCGTTCTGCTTCTGATCCTTCCCCTGCTGATCGGTGCTTCTGCGGAAGCGCAGCAGCTGATCCCCACCCGGGGCAAGGAGTTCTGGTTCGGCTTCATGCAGAACTACGGCGGCGGCGCCGCACAGCACCTCACGGTGTATGTGAGCAGTGACGTGAATACGAACGGGGTCATGAGCTCTCCGCTCATCGGGTGGACCCAGCCATTTTCGGTAACGGCCAACAGCATCACCACGCTGGAAGTGCCCATCGCGAACATGCACATGGGCTCTGAGGTGATCGACAACAAAAGCGTGCTTATTGAAACGGAGGACACAGTTGCGGTCTACGCGCTCAACTTCGAAAGCGCCACTGCGGATGCTGCCGTGATCTACCCCACCAAATCGTTGGGTACCAACTACCGCGTACAGGCCTATTACGGATTGGATGGCTTCGGTACGTTGAACTCGGAGATGCTCATTGTGGCCACGGCGGATGGGACGGAGATCGAGATCGTGCCGAAATGCAACACCCTTAGCGGCCAACCGGCCAACGTGCCCTTCAACATCACGCTGAACCAGGGTGAGAGCTACCAAGTGCAAGCGGCTACCGGGGCCGAGGACCTTACCGGCACCACCGTGATATCCAGCACGGCAAGCGGTGCCTGTCGGCCATTTGCCGTTTTCAGCGGTAGTGTATGTCCAGATGTGCCCACGGGTTGCTTCGCCTGCGATCACGTGTTCGACCAGAATCTCCCTACACCGTTCTGGGGAACGAACTATTACGCCGTTCCTTGGCAGGATTCCAATGGCTACACCTATCGCGTACTGGCGAACGAGGACAATACGGCCGTTACCGTGGACACCGACCCGCCGGTCATGCTCAACGCCGGCCAGTACATCGAGGTCAACGGTACGGCCACCCCGCATTGCATCACTGGCGATCGGCCCATCAGCGTAGCGCAATTCATGCAGGGCAGCGATTGCAGCGGTGGCAATAGCGACCCGGCCATGCTCATCCTCGGCGCGGAGGAGCAGAAGATCAACGACATCACCTTCGCGGCCGTCATCAGCAACGCCATCACCGCTCAGTATGTGAACGTGGTGGTGAATACGAGCGACGTGGGTACAGTGGTGCTCGATGGCAATACGGTGCCTACCGTGCAATTCACGGCATTTCCCGTTTGCAGCGACCGCTCCTACGCCCGCCTGTCGTTGGACCAGGGCAGCCACAGGATCACCTGCCCGAACGGCCTTACCGGATACGTCTACGGAACAGGTCCCAACTACGAGACCTACGCCTATTCCGTGGGTTCCTTCACCCCACTGCCCGCGCTGAACTACGACACGGTCTTCTGCGGGTTGGATACTAGCGATGTGGTAACACTCTCACCACCGGAACCGGTGTTCAACCCGGTGTGGACCGTGGAGAGCAACCCGGACGACACATTGTCCCAAAGCTTGGTATACACCTTCCAACCTGGCGCAAGTGACGTTTACGTGTTAACGGGAACGGAGAATGTGAGCGGTTGCACACAGCAATATTTCTTCAGTGTGGAACTGGCTGCTCCACCTGCCACACTGATCATTGCGCCTCCCAGTGTGTGCGCTTACGCGCCGGTCACACTCGACCTTCAGCTCACGCCCAACGGCACGTATGTCTATGACTGGTCGCCAGCAGCAGGCTTGAGCAATGCTAGCGCACAGGACCCCGTGGCGAGCATCGCCCATGACACCTGGTACCATGTTACAGTGAGCACCTTGACGGGCTGTGCGGCTACTGAGGACAGTGTGTTCGTTACCGTGACCAACGGTGATGTGCTGAATGTGGAAGCGCTCTCGCAGCCGGCGCTGATCTGCGAAGGGGAACAGGCCCAGTTCAATGTGCGGGTGCAGCAGATCATCGCGGATGATGACTTCGATAATGGCCTTGGACCGATCTGGGATGTAGTGCAAGGTGGTGTGCCCAACACTATTTGCGGCTCCGTCGCGGGCGATGCGCTCCGCTTCAATGACGCTGGGTTCCGCTTTGCGCGAACGCTTCCGTTGGACGTGAGCGCGGGAGGGGTCCTGCGTTTTGCGTTGAAGATCGCCAACGGCACCGCGCCGTGCGAGGACGTGGACGCCGGAGAGAACATCCTTGTGGAGTACTCCTTGGACGGCAGCAGCTGGACGCTGATGACCACCTACACCGAGAACCAGTTCCCGGATTTCGGCTCGGTCATCCTGCCCATCCCGTCCCCCGCCCAATCGCCGAATACGCGCTTCAGGTGGAGGCAGTTGCTCAACAGCGGCGTGGATCAGGACAACTGGGTGCTAGATGATGTGGCCATTGCCACGGACGACAATTCGAACATCATCTTCAACTGGTCGCCGCCCGCGTCCTTGAGCGATGCCAACATCGCAGACCCGATCGCAACGCCACTCATCACGCAGACCTACACGGTAAGCATCACCGACATCGAGACCGGCTGCAACTACAGCGATGAACTGCTCCTGCAGTTAGGGCCTGTGTTCACCTTGGTGAGTTCAAACGACACCGTGCTGTGCGGATCGGGTCTAGGCGCTGAGCTGAGCGCCGACCCCGTGGAGCAGGGCAGTTACACATGGAGCTGGACACCGAACGACGGCACACTGACCACTACGGTGCAGCAGAACACCGCGGCCTTTCCCATGCAAACCACCGCCTACGTGGTGCAGGTCGCGAACGTCTTCGGATGCGTAGTGACCGACACGATCGTGGTGGCGGTGGTAGAAGCCTTGAACACGGATGTATACGCAGTGCCCACCACGGTCTGTGCGGGACAAGCAGCGCAGCTGCAGGTGCAGGCCTTCCTCGGAAGCGGAAGCTATTCATACGCATGGGCGCCACCGGCCACCGTGAACGACCCGAACAGTTCAACACCCATCGCCACGCCGCTCACTACAACCACGTATGTCGTTACGGTCAGCGATGTGCAATGCGGTACCACGGTGCAGGACCAGCTCACCATCACCGTGGAACCAGCGCCGCAACCCGAGCTTGGGGATGATGGAGTGTTGTGCCCTGGAGCGACCTTGGTGCTCAACGCCGGACAGGCGCAGCAATACCTGTGGAGCACCAATGCTACCACCCCGACGATCACTGTGGATGCACCTGGCACCTACTGGGTGAACGCCAGCACGGGCAATTGCGTGGGGAGCGATACGGTGAACGTGGTGCTCGCGCCTGATCCGGGCGAATTGGGCAGCACGGTCTTCGGCTGTGGAACGCGTCCTGCCGTGCTGACCATCCCCTATGCGAACGGGACCTACCTCTGGGCAACCGGAGACACCACGCAGAACATCACGGTAAACGCCATCGGCGACTATCCCTTCACGCTGCTCGACAGCTACGGTTGTTCATACACGGACGTGGCCCAACGGATATTAGATCCCTTGGGGCTTGGGGTCATCGTGCCCAACGTGATCAGCCCGAACGGCGATGGCCTCAACGATCGCTTCGAACCCCAGAGCGGTGGCAACCCGGCCGTATCCGTCACCATCTTCAATCGCTTTGGGCAGGAGCTGTTCACCTCCCCGGACCTAGGCACCCTATGGCGCGGGGACAAGGACGGAAATGCTGTGCCGGCAGGAACGTACTTCTACCTGGTCCGCTACCAAGCCGCCTGCGCCGGCGACTTGACGGAGCAGCATGGGACCGTTACCGTGGTAAGATGATGACCAGCGGCTATGATGCCTTCGGGTCACTGCTACCAGGGAGGAACTACAGCTCCTCAAGCTATCGGTTCGGGTTCAACGGAATGCCCAAGGATGATGAGATCAACGGCGCTACGGGAACGAGCTACGACTTCGGAGCTAGGTTGCTTGACCCAAGAGTTGGGCGCTGGCTTGCCATGGACCCGCTTGCATTGAAGTATGCG
>JBKJNF010000132.1:0-19363 GCA_046596155.1 Flavobacteriales bacterium
CGCCTGGCCGCCGAAGGGTGGAGGCGTTTGGCCAACAACGAGCACACGGACCGGCATCACCAGTAGCAGGCGCCTTCCACCACGCTGGCCTTTTCAGGACGTTCGCTCTCATCCGGACGCACCCAATGCTCGTTGATGAGTGGATGATCCTCCCAGCGCGCTCCGCGGATGCCGAAGAGCAACTGCGAAGCCCCGCCGATGTGCACGGCCTTTTTGCCCATGCGCTTGGCGTGGGCGGCCAGCGGGAAGCCATAAGCGCCACAACCGATGATGGCCACATCATAGTCGGTGGCGCTCATCTTATCCTTCATGTAGTGCAGGGCATCGAACCACGAGCCGAAGGAGGTGGGGTTGCCAGCCACGGTCTGCACTGCGCGAATGGTCTTCAGTTCGAATGGTGGCAGCACGCGCTTGTCGGCGAAGAGCTGTTCGCGTTTGGCGTACTGCGATCGAACGGTCTTTTCGAACGGATGCACCACGAGCACCTTTTTGCCTTCGAGCACGCGGCTCCAGGGGTCCTTGTGCAGGAAGGGCTCCAGATCCGGCAGTTCCACCTTGATGGCATGGGCCAGTTCTTTGTCAAAGAATCGTTCTTCCCGGCGCCAACTGCCTAGGATATCGACATACTTCATATCCTCGAGCATGAGCTCGCAGAACTTCGTGAGCAGCTTTGCATCCTGTGGAAAGAATCCGCTGAGGTTGGCCATGGTCCACAGATGATCGGGCTCGAAGCCATAACTCGGAATGCCTCCGGTGATGAAGCGCAGGTGGTTGCCCAAAGAAGGCTTGTAGCCGCAACTTTCGCCGAGGTGACCGATCAACGCGCTGAGCTCGGTGCTGCCGAAACGGCAGATCATGCTGGGCTTATGGGCCAATAGTTCGCGCATTACGGTATCCGACCCCTCCTGTCCGCGCACTTGGGCGAGGTGGTAGCTGAAGCCGAACCAACTGCTTTTCGGGAAGAGCTTCACGTAGCCATTGCGAGCCTTGTGCAGGTACTGGAGTGTTTGGGGGGATGGAAGCATGTGGGTCGAACTCGCTCGATGGATGGAGCCACCGTTGTACGTGATCCGGCAGGTGAAGTTCCGGGGTGGGATCGGAGAGCGGAGGGCAAAAGTAACCGCCTCGGGGGGCGTTGCTGCGGACACCTGCCCAAGCCTAGGAATGGCACATTCCGGCATTGGTCGAGCGCGTTCGATGGCTTCGTCGAAAAGAACGAACCGGGAAGCGATGGCCGGGGTTGAAGGACCCCAAACGAGATCATCCCATGCAACGCATTCCACCACAGGCCAGGCAGCTGCTCCGCGCAGTCGGATTCCTTGCCGCAAGCTTGATCGGGCCATTGGCGGGTGCCACTGTCTATTACGTATCGTTCAATGGCAATGATGCCAACAACGGGACCTCGCAGGCCACCCCCTGGCGAACGATAGACCGGGTGAACCAGATCACCTACGCCATTTCGGCGGGCGACCAGATCCTCTTCCAACGTGGTGGCAAGTATCGCGGAGAGATCATCTGGGGCACCTCTGGTTCTCCGTCCTCTCCCATCGTTATCGGCGCTTATGGCACCGGTGATGCTCCGATCATCGATGGCAGCGTGTTGGTGACGAGCTGGTCGCAGCATCAAGGCAATGTGTGGAAGGCCTATGTGGGCCAGCAGGTCGATCAGGTGTACGTTGGCGGAGTCCGCATGACCCTTGCCCGCACGCCCAACAGCGGCTGGTACCGCAACGATCAGGGTAGTGGCAACAGCATGCACAGCGCTAACCTCACAGAAGCGAACGACTTTTGGACCGGCGCCCGCTGCGTGTTACGCAACACGGCCAGCAGCATTGACACCTTACATGTCACAGGATTCAACAACGGTACCCTCACCTTCAGCGCACAACCCTTGAACGGTAACATGGGTGTGGATGACTGGGGTTTCTACATGGAGAAGCGGTTGGACCTATTGAACGCCCCGAATGAGTGGTTCTACGAAGCATCGAGCGGCATGCTCTACCTGCAATCGCCTGGAAACGCAGACCCCAACGGACTGCAAGTGGAGGCGAGCGTGAACTGGTCAGGCATTATTTGCTATCCTGGTCGCCATTACCTGAGTGTTTCGAACCTGGCCTTCCAGCACCAGCGAAATGCAGGCGTGCGCATTGACGATGCCGATCACGTATCGATCACTGGCTGCACCTTTCAGTACTTGTACCATGGTATCCGCAGCTACGGGCACTACAACCATTACGCCGACAACACCTTTTCGCATACGCTGGCCACTGGCTGTCTGATGATCGACAACAACTCCACCTTCGAGGGCAATACGCTTTCGGACATTGCCGTGATCAGCGGTGAAGGTGAGAGCGGTTGGGGTTATTTCGGGGTAAGGTCCATCGGCGCGGCCAACATCATCCGCAGCAATTCGTTCGACCGTGTAGGCTATATGCCGATCGTGGTGGACAATGATCAACTCGTGGAGAAGAACATCATGCGTCACCACCTCGTGGTGCTGAATGATGGGGGCGCCATCGCCTTCGACAACACGGACGGACTCACCGTACAGGACAACATCATTTATGATCCCATCTGTGGGCTCGATGGGAGCAGTACCGTATTGCCGCACTACCAGCGTCTGGGCGTAGGCATCTACTTCGGCAACCTCAGCAACGTAAATGTGACCGTGCAACGCAACACCATCGCGAACCTGCCGGGTGTGGGAATCAACGTGGATCACAACATGAACGCGCATGGTCACCAGATCAAGACCAACACGATCTTCAACTGCGACATCGGCATGTCGATCAGTGACTACAGCAATTACAACGGTCCCTATGCGGTGGCGCCCTATTACGTGCCGAACTACGACGATGTGTATTCAGGCAACGTGATCTATGGCCTCACAAAGGACCAGATCGCCCTCAGGATCTACAGCTGCTGGGGCCTGCAAATGCCGGACTACGGTACCTACACGAACAACCGTTACTTCAATCCCTACAATGAAATGGGTATCCTGCGCTTCAGCTTCCAAGCGGGCCAGAAGCTCTTCTCCTTGGAGGAATGGCAGGCGCAAACGGGTGAAGAGATGGGGACCACCCGCAGCTCGTTGCGCCTGAACGAATACGCCACGGTAAGTCAGCTTTCCGGAGACCTTGTGCCCGGAGGCGATTTCACCAACAACGTTACCGGTTGGGGTGGATGGCCCTCCAACGCACAGGTGACGCAGAACAACACATATCTGGACAATGGTTGCCTTAAGGCAGAGCTACCGAACAACGCGGTCTACGACAACTTCCAGCTCCGCAACCCGGATATGTTCAGCCTGAACGCCGGGGATTGGTACAGATTGGACCTGAGCCTGCAAAGCGACGCCCCCGGACAACTGGAGGTCGGCATCAAAGGCCAGTCCCAGCAGAGCAACCCCTACACGCACTTCAGTCGACCGGTGCCCTTCAGCGCCGAGCGCCGTGACCTGAGCATGTACTTCCAAGTGCCCATTGCGGACCAGAACCAGGTGCAGTTGAAGAATTACTGGACCGAGCCGCTGTATTACCTCGACAACGTGGCGCTCTATAAGGTGCAGGTACAGGAATTGGACCCGCTGGACAAGCAGATCCTGCTGATCAACGACCAGTCCACTGAGCAGAGCTTCCCACTCACCGGCTGCTGGAGCGATGTGGGCGGTGTGATCTATTCAGGCAGTATCAGCGTGGCCGCATTCCGTTCGAAGGTCCTGGTGCGCGAGGCGGATGGGTTGTGTATGAACACGGAGGTGGAGGGTGGATCATCCACGGCCGACATGACTGCTCCGCTGGCCTTCCCGAATCCGGTGGAAGCCGGAGGTCGGATCACCTTCACCGGCGCGGTGTCCGGCATGATCATGTTGTTCTCCGCCGCAGGTCAGGTCGTGGCCAGCCAGATACTTTCGCCCGGCAGCTTGGGCATGGATATTCCGGCACACGTGAAGCCCGGCGTCTATGCTCTGCGGATCATGGACGGAAGCGAACGCACCGAGCGATTGGTGGTGGAGTAAGCGGACCGAAGGGATCAGTAGAGCAACGTCCCGCAGTGCGAACTGCGGGACGTTGTGCGTTCAGCTATGACCTAGGGGCGGGCAATGATCCGGGCCGGATTGCCCACCGCCACATGCCGAGCGGGAACATCCTTTAGCACCACGGCGCCCGCTCCGATCGCACAATCATCGCCGATGGTGATAGGGCCGATGATCACGGCGTTGGCACCGATGTTCACCCGGTCGCCGAACACGGGGGCCTTACTGTACGAACCGTCCTGAAGGCGCTTGTTGCCAATGGTGGTGCTATTGCGTACGATGCATTCCGCGCCGAACACGGTGCCGTCGTTGATGATCAAGGCCTGGCCGTGGTCGATCCGAAAGCCAGGGCCGACGCGTGTTTTCCACGGGAGCTCGATGCAGAGCAGCCATTCCACGAAGACACGGTAGAAGATGAAATACGGCAGAAAGAGGATGAAGGTGACGATGTTCAAACGCAGCAAGTGGGCCAAGCGGAAAAGGGTGAGGACGAGGATGCCTTTCGGGTTATTCAGGTTCGCCTTTAAGTCCTGAAATATGTTGAAGGGGCTGGCCATCATTGCGCGTTCCTGCCCGTCAAAGGTGCCACGAACTGGTTGAACCACAATTTCGCGCGGGCGGGAGCGTACAGGCCGGCCTTCACAAGGCGGCCCAGGAAGCGGTCAACGGGGCCAAGTCCCAGGTCGTTGCAGATCGCATCGCCTTCGTGCATGGCTTTCGACAGTGGAATGGTGGCCGAGGCTCCGCCTACGCTGAAATGCGCAAGTACGGCCGGCACATAATGGAAATTGTCGGGGCGCTCGATCCAAGCCCGCAGTGTCCAATGATGGTCGCCTCCCACGCGGAACGCGGTGTTGAATGCCCGTCCCGTGTAGTAGGTCCTGCGCACGAAGAAGCTGGGGTGGTTCAGCGTCATTTCCCAATAGCGCAGCAGAAAACCGGAAGGCTTCGGGTGCTTGACCTTGCTGGTGCCGTTGGGATAGTGGATCAGAATGTCCCCGTGGATGATGTTCGCCGTGGGTGCGGCAACAACCGCGGCCATGGCGCGTTCCACTGCATCGGCCGGGTACCAATCGTCCGCGTTGATCAGCCCGATCCAGTCGCCAGTACATAGGCCGATGCCCTTGTTCATGGCGTCGTAGATGCCCTTGTCACGGGCACTGGTCCACAGGTCCAAAGAGTGCTCGTAGCGGCGCAGGATGTCCAACGTGCCATCCGTGCTACCACCATCCACAACGATGTATTCGATGCGTGGATGGCCTTGGGCAAGCACACTTTGGATCGTGCGCTCCAGTGTGGCGGCGCCATTGTACACCACGGTCACAATGCTCACCAGCGGCACAAGGCCAGTTGGGGGTGCCTGTCCCTGGATGCGCCGCCCGCCGTGCAGTTCGTTCATTGCCTCAGCCATTCGCCGTTCAATGCTTTGCGTTTTCCGAGAACGGCCTCGGGCCGGATGCACAGGGGGGCCATCATCATCATCAGGAATAGGAATCCGAAGTTGTACCCGAAACCCGTGATGTCGATCTGCCAGCAGAACATCAGGTATACGAACGCAGCGAAGAGCGGTGCCAACGCTGTCTTTGCTTGGTAGTCTGTCCGGTAGCGTTTGAATCCGTTCCAGTACACCATGTACATGAGGAGTAGCCCGACAAGACCTTGGTTCACGAAGAATTCGAGGAAAGCGCTGTGCATGTGCAGGTTATAGGAGTCCGGCTCGTTCCACAGCTTGGCCACATGTTCCAGCAGGCGGAGGTGATATTGGCCATTGAATCCGTTGCCCAACACGATGTTGCGTCGGTCATGCATGGCCCAATCAAAGGCCGACTCCCAGATGTAGGTGCGGCCGTTAAAGGTGGTCACATCCTTTTTGTCCACCCGTTCGAGCAGGGCCACGAAGAAGGGGAGGGAAAGGATCTGGTAGATCAACAGGCCGAAGGACATCATCAGGGGCATGGTGAACAGGGAAATGCTGAACATACCCTTGGCGGCTTTCACTGCTTTGGTGATGAAGAGCGCGGTGATGACGAAGAAGATCATGAACGAGAGGCGGCTGTTCACGCTCATGATCATGGCGAGGTTCAGCATGTACAGGCCGAGGATAGCGAGGAAGCGGATGGGACGGTTCGCAAAGTCGCGCAGTTGGAAGACGAGCAACAGGTTGATGATGGCCAGCAGGTGGGCCGCCTCGTAGATGCCGAGCACGAAGGGGAAGCTGGCGCGGCCTTCGAAGCTGTGCAGCTTGTTATGCAGGCCGGCACCCATACCCAGGATGTTGATGGCCTCCAGCAGCAGAAGGCCTTTCAACAGCATCGCTGCCCAGTCGAAATCATCCCGCCGCAGGTTGTACACCTGCACGACCACTGCGGCCAGGAAAGGCATGGAGAACTCCAGCGCCATAGCCGTTGCGTTGGAGGTCTTCAACACGGGGCTGTGATAATGAAGGCCCACGGCAAGCGAGGCTACCATTGAAAGGACCGCGGCAAGGCAGAAGAAGAACGTCCTGCTGAGCACCGGTGTAAAGCTCCCGCGGTAAAGCAGGTCCAGTAAGTAGAAGACAAGGATGGTCGCGAACGGCAATGTGCCGAAGATCAATCCCGTGGTCCAGCTGAAGCTGGGCAGGAACATCATGTACGAGCCCAGGCCGTAGGTGATGAACCCGAGCAGGAACAGCGTATTGACGAGCTGGTGCTTCGGGATCACGTTGCGAGGCTGAACGGGGTTTTCAGTGCAGACCTAGCTTGCGCTGGATCTTGCCAAGGATGGGCGTGAGCGCTTTGTCCACTTCTTCCGGCAGGGCCTTTTTCACCATGTTCTTGAATCTGCGGAGGGCGCTAGGTTCGATGTATTTCTCGAAGTAGGTAAGGTCGCGCTCATTGTCCACCATAAAGAACTTCGGGTGCTTCAAGGGGAAGCTGATGTCCGAACTGGTGTCCTTGTTGCGTGGATCCAGATCGCTGCCGGTGTGCGTGCTGTTGTCCCCGAATCCGATATTACGGATGAGGTTGACGTTCGGGATGATGTTCACCTTGCCGTGCATTATGCGGGCATAGTCCAGCTGGAAATCCCATGAGTGGATGGTCCCATCCCATGAGCTATCCAGTAGGGCCAGTGCCTCCCGACTTTCGCGGTTCGAGAGGAAATGACCTTCGAGCATGCCGCCATCGCGCAGATCCGGCCAATGTTGCATGTGTAGGTCGTAGAGTTTCCAGCTTCGCCGCCAGCTGGCCCACCCCCAATACGCACCGTACCCATGCGCGCTGAAGTAATACGAATCGTTGTTCTTCGGCACCCACTCGGTCATGAGGTTGTTCCCCATCAGCACCCACACACGTTCGTCATGACGGTAGTGCTGAAGCATCTCCTCAGCGTAACGGAACCAGGTGGGCACAGGCAGGCAATCATCCTCCAAGATGATACCTTCCTCCTCGTGCTCGAAGAACCAGTCGATGGCACTCGGAGGACCGAACTTCACGCTCTGGTTCACCTCACTGAACCGGGTCTTGAACTCGCATGGCCAGTCAACCAGCGCGGCAAGTGAACGTACGCGCTCCACATCCTCTAATTCGCCCTCTCGATCGTGACGCGCACCATCGCAGGCGAAGTAGAAACGTGGTGGACGTGCCGCACGGATGGCCTCGATCACGGCCTTGGATTCCTCATATCGTTTGAAACCGATGAAGAGCACTGCGGTGCGGAGCGGAAAGGGGGTGGTCTGCGTGGTCATTTCCGATCGGTAGGGTCGAAGATGTTCGCGCGGTTGTTGCGGCGATAGAGCGTAAGATCCTGGAACATGCTTAATGCGTGCATGGTGACCTGAGCAGGCGATGCGAACTCATCCACGAAGCGGTAAAGGAACAACTGCATGCGGTCACTCCAGCGGATGCTAACATCCTGGCCCATGTTCCCCAGGCGATCATGCGGTAGGATCTCGATCAGCCCAGCGGCGAATGCGGTTGGCAGCAGCATGTTGCTGCCGTGCACACCCACCACCACCTGGCTCTTCGCATAGGCTCGGCACCAGTCCAGTTCCACCTCGCGGCTCATACGCGTGGTGCGCAGGTCCTCGGCAAGTCCATCAAACCCGCCGGGTGGTGCAAGGCCGACCACGGAGTACGTGATGTTCGGGACCTTCCGTTGGATGCCACGCATCACCCGTCGAAGTAACATTGTCTGGCGCAGTATGAACCATCGCCCAAGCGTCTTGCGGAGCCCAAGCGGATTCAATGCTCGATAACAGAACTTGCCTAAGGGAGATGCGAACCACAAGCGGTCCGTCCGCGCCACGAACGTGATGTGCGGCGGCAGCGTGGTGAAGGCCTCCAGAGGCATGGGCGCAATACCCGTGAAGCGCTCAATGTCGATGCGCGAGAAGTCAGGATGACCCCAGGCGCGCGACACGTGCACCTCATCGTAGCGGGGAAGCTGCTCCTGTACGAACCCATCGATGCACGGATGCCAGGCACGTGCTTGCGAGAGCTTTTGGTCCACTAGCCAAACTTCGGCCGTGCCCTTGGGTATCAGCCATTCGAACATGCGCGGCAAGATGATCAGCTGGCCATGGTCGGGGTAGCGGTCGATGTAGTCCTGTGCGTTGTACAGCTTCAGCAATACGTGGCCGTAGAGGTGGTCCAGCGTATTCAGGATGATCACCTTCCGACAAGGGCGGAACACGCGGCGCTCCATGGGGAACTGGAAGGTGGTGGGTGATCGGTATTCCGGATACGTGATCCAGGGTTCGGCAAAAGGTTCCAGGATGCGGCGGTCCTCCGAAGTGAAGGATAGCGGTAGATCGACCTGGAATCCTACCGGCAGGTCGCGCAGGAAGTGGGCACCGCAGGCGCGGCAGGTGTGATCCGCCAGGATCTGGATGCCGATGAAGATGGTCTTCGCGGTGTCGGGGGCGTGGGCTCCGCAGACGGGGCAGTTGAAGTCGTTGAACGTGCGAGGCAACAATGGCACCAAGTTGCGGTCCGCGAGGCGCGGTCCGGGCCCGTGGTCGGCGCCTATCTTCCATGGCGTGTTGGTGAGCGGCTTTGAGGCCATGGTGGCTGGTTCAGCTGGCGCGATGCACGCGCCAGAAAGTGGCGATCCCCTTCATCATCCAGCCGAAGTTCGGCCGAGATTCACGGAAGAAGAGGTCGAGTAGGAAGTTGCTTACGAAGAAGGAGATGATCATGGCCCAGATCGCACCAACGGACTTGAACGGTGGGATCAGGAGATAGTTCAAGCTGATATTGCAAACAGCCCCCACCACGGACATCACGAGTGAGATGCGGAAGAGGCCTTCGTTGGTGATGAAACTCATCTTGGCCACCCCCATGTTGGTGAAGAACAGGCGGATGGCAAAGAGCGAGAGCAGCCAGCCGGCTGCGCGGTATTGCTCGCCGAACAGCAGCACCATCATGGGCTCGGCCAGAAAGAAGAGGGGGATGGCCGTTACCAAGAACAGCAGGAACATCAGGCGGTATTGATTCACGATGCGGTCCACGTATAACTCGCGGCTCTGCTCCCGTGCCCGGGTGATGGCAGGGGCCAGCGTGGCTACCACGATGCTCGGAACGAAGCCGAGCGACTCGATCATCTTCAGCGCCACGGAGTATTGCCCCACCTCGGCATCGGCGAAGGCCTGTGACACTTGGTGGCGGAGCAGGTCGCCGATCATCACCTGGTCGATCTTGGCCTGCACATACAGGGCCAGGCCGAACACGAGCAGGGGCCACGATTGTTGTAGGAGCTTGCCGGCGAGTGCGCGGTCAAAGCGCCAATTGCGCACGTGAAGTCCATTGTAGTGATAGGCGATGTACGCGCCGGTGGCCAGGGCGGCCAGTTCCACGATATAGGCGGCGGCGAACCAGATAAGCGAGGCCTTCAGGAACACCAGCCCCAGCTTGAAGAGGGAGCTGATCACTGTTTGCGCGATGTTGAACTGCGCTACTACGCGGCCGCGCACTTGGGAGTGGAACCAGGGCTCGATCACCAGCATGGGCTTCATGATCTCGGCTCCGGCGATCAAAAGCACCATCCACACGGTGAGCGCCGGTATGTCCTTGGAAAGGGCGATGGCCATCACGGTGATCAGCAGAAGCAGGGATCCCCCCAACTTGATCACCGACGCGGTGCCGAGCAGCTTGTCCCGTTGCTCGGGGTTCCTTACCAGATCCCGAGTAAGGATGTCATCGAGCCCCATGGACGTAAGGGCAAAGAAGATGCCCACCAAGGCGCTGGCATAATTGAGCTGACCGAAGAGCTCTGGTCCCAGGTATCTGGTAACGAAGATGCTAGTGAGCAGGACCGATGCCAAGCGCACCACGCGGTCCGCGAAGAGCCACGATACGTTGCGCAGGTATTTCCGGAACCCCTCAGTACGGAACATCGGCCTCGTCGGTCTACTTGGTATAGTAGCCGTAGCCGTCGTTGTTGCCCACTTTCACATCATTGAGCAGTAGGTCGGTGTGGGGCAATTTACCGGCCTTATGCAGCTCGTTCAGGCCGCGCAGCATACTGCGGCTGGTGTGCCCCTGGCGTACCACGTACAAGGTAACATCCAAGTGGCCAAGCAGGATCTTGAACTCGCTCACGAGCCCCATGGGCGAAGCATCCACAATGACCTGGTCATACTGGCTGCGTGCCGTGGCGATCAGTTCGGCCAAGCGTGGGGATTCCATCAGCTCCAGTGGGTTCGGCGGAAGCGGTCCGGCCGTGATAACATCCAGTCCAGGTTGGTCGGTATGGCGGACCACACCGTTCAGATCGGATTCGCCGATCAGGTAGGTGCTTAGGCCACTCCCCTCCGGAATTTCCAGGTATTCATGCACGCGCGGCCTCCGCATATCGGCATCGATCAGCAGCGTCCGTCGTCCGCTCATGGCCATCACGGTAGCCAGGTTGATGGAGCAGAAGGTCTTGCCCTCGCCACTGGTACTGCTCGTTAGACCCACCACCTGGCGCGGTGCGTCGGCGTTGAGGAACTGTAAATTGATGCGTGCCGTGCGGAAGCTCTCGGCCAGCAGGCTTTTGGGCTCGTCGGCGCTGATCCGCTTGCGCTTGCTGCTGGGTATTGTCGCCAATATGGGCACGGCGGAAAGGCGCTTCAGTTCTTCGAGATCGGCGATCTTGTCGTTGAAGAAGTCGCGCATCATTATGAAAAGCAAGGGCAGCATCAGCCCCAAGAGGAAGGCGCCGCCAAGCACCGTCTTTTTATCTGGCGCGATAGGGGCCATGGACTCGGGTCGTGCGGCATCCACCACGGTCTTGTCCACCTGGTCGCTGTTCACCGCGATCTGGGCCTCGTAGGATTTCTCCATGAGGTAGTTGTGGATGCTCTCGGTGAGCGTGTAGGATTGCATCACCATGCGGCTGCGCGCGGCCTGCCCCGGCAGTGCATACAGTTGGCCACGCAATTGACCGATGCGCGAGCGGATGCTGGACAGCTCGTTCTGCGTTTGGGTCACCAGCACCTGTGCGCTCTGGATGATCTGGTCGCGCTCGGTCTGCACCGTGCGCCGCAGCGCAATAATGGGGGCCGTTGCAATGCGAACGTTCAATTCCTCGGATCGAAGCCGCGCAACATCGGCGTTGTACTTGTCGATCACCGTGTTGAGGCTTGGCGCGTTGATGTCCGATGCGGCCACGGTATTCGGTGTGCCGCCATTATCGGCGCTCATAGTACCGATCAGCCCTTGCAAGCTCATAAGCTGGCTCTGTGTGCGCCCTTCCTGGTCCTGTTGGCGGAAGAGTTCCTGGTTGATGGCCCCACTTTGCGTGGAAGCATCGGTGGTGCCGGCATTCGCGCTTTGCACTTCAGAGGAGGCGCGTTGCAGGTTCTGCCCGCTGGCCTGAAGCGCCTTATCGATGAACGCGATGGTGGCCGTGCCCTTCTGGTTGTTCTTCTCGCGTTCACCCTCGATGTAGGTGTCCATCAACATGTTCAGGAAGCGGATCTGCTTGTCGATCACCTCGCCCGTGCTGCTCAGGATCACAATGTTGCTCTCCTCGCTCATGGGATCCACGGACGTGGCGCTCTGCCATTGGCGGAGTAATTCATCCACCGTGTTCACATAGAAGTAGTATTCGCTTCCGCCATGCACCTCGCGTCCCTTGGGCAGAATGAGCGTGAACTTGAGGTTGGGTTCATTGCATTCCTCGCCGATCTTGTACGTCTTGTCGATATCTACCTTCGATAGAAAGCTCTCATCCAGCTTTTTGGTGTGTAGATCGTATAACGTAATGTTCTTGCCCTTTGCTCGCACGCGGTAGGTGCCGGTCAGTGTGTCCAGTTTAACATACACCTGAAGAGCACACATCTGGAGCGAGTTGGTGTCCAGTTGGATCACATACGGATTGCCGTCATATAGCTCACGGTCCAAGAAATTCTTCCGCTCGTAGTAACTGATCGTGAAATCCAGTTTCTCGAGGGTTTGGATCATGTTACGCACGGAGCGGATCATGGTGATCTCGTCCTCTAGTTCCGCATCGGTCTGGAGGTACCCGGCGCCCTTGAGGAATTCCTGTTTGTTGGCACCGAAACTGGAGCGCTTGCCTTCGCTCATACGCAGCACGCTCTTGACCTTATAGCTCTTCGGGGTGGTCTTAATATAGGCGGCACCTCCGGCCACGGCAATGGTGCACGTAATAGCGAAGAGCCACCACATCCGCAGCACTTTGCGGAAGATGGCCTTCAGGTCGACTGTATCCTGCGCTCCGGTGGGGTTCATCTACTTCGTTTGGTTCACAACGGTGATCACGAGCGCCGCAGAACTGATGGCCGCGAAAAGGATGGTGAGCAGTTCAAGGTTCATTCGGCCCGGACGGGCCTTCAGGGTGGGCACGTACAGCACATCGTTCGGCAATAGGTAGAAGTAATCACTGCTCATCACGGAGGCCTTGCCAAGATCGAGATATAAGGCCTGCGTACCCTGATCGCTCTGACGCATCAGGGTCACGTGGCGTTTATCCGCCAGTTCATTGGGCCCGCCGGCCTGTGCCAAGGCTTCCAGCAGTGATATCTGATTGTTGTAAACGAAATAGCTACCGGGGCGTCCCACTTCGCCCAATACACTCACACGAAAGCTCACCAGCTTGAGGATGACCGTAGCCGTGGTAAAGTAATCGTTGATCTTCCGTTGCACCAGGTCCTGTGCCTCGGCCGGCGTGAGGCCTTGCACCTTCACGCGCCCCACGGTGGGCAGTTGCACGGTGCCGCCCTTGTCCACACTGAAGCCGTTCACGTACAGTGCCGCATCGGTCACTCCCATGCCTGCGTTGTTCTCCACGTTGAAAAGCCGGGATGTAGCATCATCAAGGCCCAGTACACGTATGCTCAGCACATCGTTCACCTGGATGCGGTATTCGAAGCGCTTGTTGGGGAACAACTTGGCCGTGTTGCTCAACGCAGGGTCATCGAGGTAGTTCAGGTTGCGGCGACCGACGCAGGAGGAAAGCGCGAGCACTGCCAGCAGGGCAATGAGCGTGTAAGATGATCTCATGAGGGTGGATTGGTCCGGCTGGGTCGAGAGGTGTCAACGCCGGAAATGGTTGATCGTTGTGGGTATACGTTCAGGCCTTGGCGCCGCAAGATAAGGGGGGTGGCCCCCTGAGCGCGAGCGCTTCCGTTCATGGGCTTCCAGCCTTTGTTCGGCGGCTGATCAGGGAGATCCGAGCGGTAGTGAAAGGGGTCAAGGATGGTAGGCAGCCAGTTGAGAAAGGCATTCGTTCGTGAAGCGGTAGGCCCCCGTACCGTTCAGGTGGCTATAGTCGCTGAAAAGGGAATCGGGCCAGGTGTGATCATTGGCATCGAGCACGACGTGGCCCATCGGCTGTAGCAGGTTGCGAAGGCGCGCTGTATGCTGCTCCATCCGGCTCCGTAACGTGTCGTTCATTACACCCTTGCGAAAGGGCGAATGCAACCAGATCAGGCGCACCTGTCGGTCGGCAAGTCGCCGCCCCAACTCCCCTGCAACGCGATACAGGCTGTCCACCATGGTTTCCGGAGGCGGTGGCTGTTTGACCCACCGGGGCTGGGAACGCAACTCCGGAGGGACCTCGAGTGAGGCACCGCCTTGTGCATCAAAGCCCAGGTATTCGTAGTTCGCTGCGTCGTGCATACGGATCATGTTCGCTTCCATGTTCCGCAGGTAGTACGTGGTCTCATGGGTGCGGAGATAGGCCACGGGTTCGGGATCCTGCCACAGATAACGTGTTACCAAGCCCGTGTCCAAGGGCAAGAAAGGGAGCTCCTGGCTGAACTCCATCAGGTTGGTGCAGATGACCACGGTACGGGCCCCGCTACGGGCTTGCAGGGCCAGTACCATATCTCGCGTATTGCCCAAGCCTTGGCCCCAGGTGCCGAAGTTCATGTACCGCACCGGGCCGAAATGCTCCATCATGGCGCGGCTGCTCACATTGTTCAGCGTCATGCTGCTACCCACGGCGATCACGTCCAGGGGCATCGGCCCAGTGGCCTTATAGAACTTTAGCTTCTCGTTGAGCGACAAGTTGTCAGAGACCCGCGGGGCCGGGAACACGCTCTGGTAATGCAATGCGTAAAGCGCCACACCCGCCAGTATCGGCAAGCAGAGCAGGGTCACTTCCTTCAGGAACCGGTCGACCATGGTTCAGAATTGGAAGTAGATGAAGTCTCCCCCGGCGCTGGGGCTGAACCGGATCATCAGGACGATGATCCCATAGTAAAGGGCCATGCGCAAAGGCTTGTTCATGCGGCCGTCCATCTGCAGGCCATGCTGCCGTTCGCGGTTGATCCATTCAAGTACAAGCATGACCGCCACACCCAGAGCCGTGATCTTGAACGCTTTCTGGTCCACCAGGTCGGGTATGGTGAAGAGGCTATTACTCGCGATCCGCTGGAATGTGAGCAGCGCGTTGGGGAGGGAGGTGGCGCGAAAAAAGACCCACGCCATGCACACCAGCGTGAAGGTGAGCAGGATCTGGCCGACCTCGGTGATCGAAGGGAGCCACCGGTCCTGCGCGAGCGGGGGACGACGCTTCTGGCGATCGTTCAGGAGCACCAAGGGCAGGAAGGTCAGGGCGCACACCAACCCCCAAGCGATGAAATGCCAATCGGCCCCGTGCCAAAGGCCGCTGACCAGGAAGATGATGAGCGTGTTGCGCACCACCATGCGCTTGCCGCCGCGGCTGCCACCCAGCGGTATGTACAGGTAGTCGCGGAACCAGGTGTTCAAGGAGATATGCCAGCGCTGCCAGAACTCCGCCACATCGCGGCTGAAATAGGGAAAGGCGAAGTTGCGCATAAGGTCGAATCCGAAGAGCCGTGCCAAGCCGAGGGCCATATCCGAATACCCGCTGAAGTCGCAGTAGATCTGGAAGGCGAAGACCACGGTGGCCAGCAGGTGCTCGCTGCCGCTATGGGCTGTAGGGTTGCCGAACACGAGGTTGGGGTAGAAGGAGCAGTTGTCGGCGATGACCACTTTCTTGAACAGGCCCCACAGGATCTGGCGAAGTCCGTCGCGCGCCTGGTCGAGGCGGAATACACGGGGCTGCTCGAACTGGGGCACCATGTGGCGTGCGCGTTCAATGGGGCCTGCGAGCAATTGCGGAAAGAAGCTCACAAAGGCGAAGAAGGTCACCGGATCGCGTGTAGCCTCCAGTTGTCTGCGGTAGACATCGATGGTGTAACTCAGACTTTGAAAGGTATAGAAGCTGATCCCCACCGGAAGCACGATGTTCAACGTGGTTACGTCGGGATGGAAGCCCAGCAGCGTGAAGCCTCGACCGAAGCTGTCGGCGAAGAAGTTGAAGTACTTGAAGAAGCCCAGCAATCCCAGGTTTGCCGCAAGGCTAACGGCCAGTAGGCCCTTCCGATGACCAGTGCCATCACTGACCATCAGTTCCTTCGCTACCAGGAAGTCGACCCCCGCCGTGAAGAACAGCAGGCCAAGGAATCGCCAGTCCCACCAGCCGTAGAACACGCAGCCTGCGGCAATAAGCAGTATGTTCTGCACACGGACCGGATGTGCGAACACATACCAATAGAGCAGGAACACGATCGGCAGGAAAAGGGCGAAGTCGATCGAGTTGAAGAGCATCGGTCAGGGGAACGGCATCGTTCTACGGATGACGGCCGGTGAAGTTGCTATACGAACGGGCTGGTCCAGCATTTTTTAGGCCAGCTGCTTGGTATTGGCGATGTATCGCTCCTGGCTATGCTCATCTCACGATACATGCGGTCGCGCTTCCGCGATCACACGTTCCATTGTGGCCTTTTCCATCGGCTTGACCACATGACCATCGAAGCCGGCTTCGTGGCTTTTCTTGCGGTCCTCTTCTTGGCCCCAACCGGAGACAGCAATGATGTGGATGTGCCTGCCGTGTTCTGTTGCGCGGATCGCCGAGCATGCTTCATAGCCGTTCATCTTGGGCATGCCGATGTCCATCAAGATCACATCCGGCCGAAAGCTCTCGGCCAAATGCACAGCATGTGCACCATCATGCGCAACTTCCACCACATGCCCGTATTTTTTCAAGATCAAGGACATGGACAGGGCGATATCCTCATTATCGTCCACTACCAATACGCGGCGGTTTATGACCGGCGCTTCGGTTTTTGGCTCTATGGTCGGCTGCTTTTGAGGTGCAAATATCAGCGGTAGGCGCACCATGAATTCGCTCCCTTTGCCCAAGCCTTCGCTCCGCCCTTGCACTTCGCCCTTGTGCATATGTACCAGTCGCTGAACCACATTCAGGCCAATGCCCAGACCACCGGCCACCTGACCTTTCTGCTCGGCATCCACCTGAGCGAACATGTCGAACACACGACCCATGGCGGAAGGTTCGATGCCGATACCGTTGTCGCGCACGGACAACACAGCGTCAGACTCCTCGCGATATAAGCGCAGGTCGATCCGCCCACCTCGGGGCGTGTACTTGGCGGCGTTATTAAGCAAATTGGAGATCACCTGGGTCAATCGCGCTGGATCGCCGTGGACGATCAGATCTTCGCCACAGATATTCACGTTCAGTTGATGGTCGTTGCGCTCGATGAACGGCTTGGTAGCTTCCATGGCGGTGCCGATCACCTCGGATAGTCGAACATTCTCCTTCACCAAGTTGATCTTGCCCCGGTTGATGCGGCTCAGGTCCATGAGGTCGTCCACTAAGCGCACCATATGGTCGAGTTGGCGCACCATCATGGCACGCGTGGTCTCGAGCATTTGCGGATCGTCAGGTGCCAACTCCATCAGCTGCAGTCCGTTCTTCAGTGGGGCGAGCGGATTGCGCAGTTCGTGGGCGAGCGTGGCCAGGAAATGGTCCTTGTGCTTCGCGCTTTCTTCCAGCGCTTCTTCCGCCAACTTCTGGTCGGTGATGTCCGTGATGACCTCGATCCAGCTTGCCGGACTGTTCCCACCTTCATACAAGGGAGCGTATTTCACATCGAGCCATCGTGATCCGCGCGAAGGAAGGTCCACCCGCACCAAGCATTCCACCTGTTCGCCTTTCAGCACTTGCTGCATATAAGGCAGGAGTACGGCATAGGCGCTATCACCGAGCACGCTGCGCATGTGCTTGCCTTGGACCCGGACTTCCGGCAGACTGATCCAGTCCAAGTATCCTTGGCTGGCCCAGAGAAAGCGCTGATCGCGATCCACACGCGCCACGGCCACGGGCATGTGGTCGGTGACCATGCGCAGTTGGTCGTTCGCCGTGGTGATGTCCTGCTCCAAGCGCTTGCGTTCGGAGATGTCCCGCGCCACCTTCGATGCACCGATCACCACACCCTCGGCCGTGATGATGGGGGAAACGGTGAGGGCCACTTCAATGCGCGTTCCATCCTTTCGCAGTCGCACGGTCTCATAGTGCTCGATCCGCTCGCCTTTGCGCAAACGAGACAGGATCATCGCCTCCTCTCCGTGCAATTCTTCGGGAATGAGCATCAGAACCGGACGGCCTATGGTTTCTTCGGTCGTGTAGCCGAAAACCTCTGTGGCCGCCTGGTTCCAACTGGTGATGATCCCGTTGAGGTCTTTGCTGATCACGGCGTCCTGTGTGCTTGCGATGATCGCGGCCAAGCGGCGTGCCGCTTCGGCGTCTGTTTCCCGCACCGTGATATCCGCCATTACGCCCACGATCCGGTCCGGTGTTCCGTTGGTCTGCTGCACCCGTGCGGTTACCTGTATAATGCGGGGACTGCTCTCCCGAAGGCGACGAATGCGGAACACATGATCGAATGCGCCGACCTCCGCCACTGCCGCGGCCACCTTTTCCCGGAGGCCAGCGAGATCTTCTGGATACACCACGTCCCTTTCGAACGCTGCACCTGTCAACGGTCCCTGTTCGCGTGTGCGACCGAAAATGGCGAACATCCGGTCGTTCTCCCACGAGGGTTCATCCTTGGCGATGTTCCACATGAACACGCCCAGCTGTGCCGCTTCGGCTGCTGACATCAACCGGTCCTGTCTATCCTGCACCACTTGCTCTGCGTTCTTGCCATCGGTGATGTCCGTGTTGGTGGTGAACCAGCGCATCACTAGATCATCAGACCCGACCACAGGCACCGACCTGGTGAGGAACCATCGGTACTCGCCACTCTTCACACGCATGCGGAAAGTCGCATCCCACGGTCTGCCGCTTGCCAATCCGTTGCGGAAGGCTTCCCACATGCGCTCCACATCCTCCGGGTGCATCCACGTTATCCGTTCTTCGCGCGAGAGGTGTTCGAAGTCAACGCCCAGCATGGTCTCCCAGCGCTTGTTGAACCAAATGGTACTTCCCTCCGCGTCCTGGATCATCGCCAACTGGTCCATGTTGTCCGCAAGCAGTCGGAAGTTGGCTTCGCTTTCCCGCAGGCGTTCTTCGGCTTCCCGCAGTTCGGTCACATCGGTGTTGGTACCGAACCACCGCAGGATGGTGCCGTGTTCATCGCGCACCGGGAATGCGCGCGAGAGGAACCAATGGTACGTGCCATCGGCACCCAGAATAGGGAAGGTGTCCTCCCAATCGATGCCGTTATCGATGTGGTACTTGAACTTCGCCGTTACGCGATCGACATGTTCGGGGTGATGGATCTTCTGCCAGCCCCATCCCTGCATCTCTTCCAATGTGGTTCCGGTAAAATCGAACCATCGCTGGTTGTACCAGTGAATGGCTCCATCGGATTCGGCGATCCACGCGAGCTGGCCGATGTTGTCACTGAGCAGGCGGAAGCGTTCTTCACTGGTCTTGACCTGTTCTTCGCGTTCGCGCTGTTCGGTGATGTCTGTACTGGTGCCGAACCAACGGGTCACGGTGCCCTGCTCATCCTTGTGCGGCATTACGCGGGAGAGGAACCAATGCCACTTGCCGTCCTTGCTC
>JBKJNF010000071.1:0-6311 GCA_046596155.1 Flavobacteriales bacterium
CGTTTGGTGGCCCCCACGCCGATGATGGCGCCGGTGATGGTGTGCGTGGTACTTACAGGAATGCCCATCTGTTCCGTGAGGTACAGCGTCATGGCGCCCGCGCTCTCAGCACAAACGCCTTCCAACGGCGTTACCTTGGTGATGCGTGTGCCCATGGTCTTGATGATCTTCCAACCACCGCTGAGCGTACCCAGTCCGATGGCGGCGTAGCAGGAAAGTGGCACCCAATTGGGCATCTCCTTGATATCGGTGATCTTGCCACTGGCTACCAGCGCGGCGCAAATGATGCCCATGACCTTCTGTGCATCGTTGCCGCCATGGCCAATGCTGAAGGCCGCACTGGATAGCAACTGCAGCCGCTTGAACATGTTCGCCATGCTGAAGGCGTTCGGGGTCCGTATCTGCTCCACGTAGATGTAGACACAGATGAACAGGAAGATGATCGCCATGATGCCGATCCGGATCCACCGATTATCGCCTTTGGCGATGTCCTTGCCCAGCTTGACAGCATCCACAGAGGGATCCACATCGACCTTGATCCGCTCGGCCACACCATTGGCGCCCATCCGATCATACATGTCCAACAGGTCCACTGCGCCGTTCACCTTGCCCTGCGCAGCTAGGTAATCAGCCTGTTTCGAAAGATCCTCCTCCGCAGCCTTCTGCAGTTCCTCCACCTTCCAGTACTTGGCGAAGTTGTCCTCCATTTTGGCGTATTGCAGATGGGAGAAGAGCATCCACGTGCCCACCCCCACCAGGATCATGAGCGAAACCTTGTACCAGGTACTTTCGACCAACGTGACCAGCGAAATGAAGATGCTGATGACCATGCCCAACAGGGGCGCCAGGAAGATGAAGGCGATGGTCTTGATGATCTTATCCTTCTCCACCACATCGGCCAGCGCAAAGCCATCCGTGATCACCATGGCATGGGCGATGGCCGCACCTGCGAAGCCACCGATCAGGGTGTGTGAACTGCTGCTGGGTATCCCGTACCACCACGTAAGCAGGTTCCAGATGATGGCGGCGATGAGGCCGCTGAGGATCACCGGCAGCGTAACGAACTCTTTGTGCACCGTCTTGCTGATGGTGTTGGCCACCGCATGGTCCTTGAAGATGAAGAAGGCGATGAAGTTGAAGGCCGCCGCCCAGATCACCGCTTGGAAGGGCGTGAGCACCTTGGTGCTGACGATCGTGGCGATGGAATTGGCGGCATCGTGGAAGCCGTTGATGTAGTCGAACACCAAGGCCAGCACGATGATCGTGGCGAGCAGGCTCATGCGCTCACGCGTACTTCAACATGATTGATTCGATCACGTTGGCCACGTCCTCACACTTGTCCGTGGCGAGCTCGAGCGTGCTATACAGATCGCGCCACTTGATCAGCTCGATGGCATCCTTCTCGTTGGTGAACAAGCGCTCGATGGCCTTGTCATAGACCTCATCCGCCTCGTTCTCCATGCTGTTGATATCCACCACAAATTGGTTGTGGGCGCTGGCCTTGTGCAGATCGCGCAGGTGGCGCACTGCCATCTGAACGATCCGTGAGCCTTCGTTCACCAACCGCGCAAGTTCGATGCAGGTCTCGTCCGGCTTGTGTATGTGGAAGAGGTCGATGTTCTTGGCGCTGGCCAGGATGTAGTCGGCCACATCGTCCAATCTGGTGGCCAGTTGGTGGATGTCCTCACGATCGATCGGCGTAATGAAGTTGCGCGCTAGGTCCGTGAAGATCGTGTGCGTCAGGTCGTCGTTCGCGCGCTCCGCGATCTCCAACCGCTCCAAGATCGCAGTGCGCTGTGATCCCGGCTCCGTGCTCATCAACAACATGAGGTCTTCACTCATTTTCAACACGTTCGCAGCGCTCGCTTCGAAGTGGAAGAAGAACACCCGATCGCGGGGTTTGAAGATGCGGAAGAAGGATTCGAGGAACATGGGCGCGCGGTTCGGCGGCCAAATGTAGCCGGGCGCTTCGTGGTAACCCTCCCCCTGCCGAGGCTTAACCTAGACTTAAGATGGGACCACCTGTTGCTCGGGTCCAGAACACTTCCCGACCTTCGTGCCCAAACCGGTCTCAGCGCATGTTCTACGAGTTCAATGGCTACCGCCCTGTGGTGCATCCTTCTGCATTCGTGCATCCGCAAGCCACGGTCACCGGCAACGTGGTCATCGGCGCCGATGTGTATATCGGCCCAGGCGCGGCCCTACGCGGTGATTGGGGCGAGATCGTGGTGAAGGACGGCTGCAACGTGCAGGAGAATTGCACCATCCACATGTTCCCTGGCGTGAAGGTGGTGCTGCATCCGGGGGCGCATATAGGCCACGGGGCCATCATCCACGGCGCCACCATCGGGGCCAACTGCCTGGTGGGCATGAACGCGGTGCTCATGGACAATGTGCTGCTCGGCGACGGTTGCATCGTGGGCGCCCTTTCATTTCTGCCCGCGGATACCGTGTGGGAGGCCCGCAAGGTGATCGTGGGCAACCCGGCCCGCGTGGTGAAGGACGTGAGCGACGATATGCTCGCGTGGAAGACGGAAGGCACTAAACTGTATCAACAGTTGCCAGCGGAACTTCACGCCACCTTGAAGGCGTGCGAGCCACTGCGCGAAGTGGACAAGAGCAAACCGCCGATCACCGCGCGCTACAAGACCTGGAACGAGACCAAGGGCTGAGCAACGACCTTCGCACAAACACTTTCCCTGTCCAATGACCTACGAGAAGATCAGGCTCGCCATCGCCGAAGGCGTGGCCACCATCACCTTCAACCGGCCCGACAAGCTCAACTGCTTCGACCGGGCCATGTCCTTGGAGGTGATCCATGCCTTGGATGCCGTGCACGTTGACACCAATGTCAGGGCTGTGCTACTCACCGGCGAAGGGCGCGCATTCAGCGCCGGGCAGGACCTGGCCGAAGCGATCGCACCGGGAACGAAGATCGAGGACATCCTCACCACGCAATACAACCCGATCGTGCGGCGTATCAGGGCCTTGAACAAACCCGTAGTAGCCGCTGTGAACGGCGTGGCCGCAGGTGCCGGAGCCAACATAGCCTTCGCTTGCGACCTTACACTTGCTGCCGAAAGTGCCAACTTCATCCAGAGCTTCATCAACATCGGCCTGATCCCCGATAGCGGCGGCACGTTCACGCTACCCCGTCTGGTAGGTATGCAACGTGCCTTCGGACAGATGATCCTGGCGCCCAAGGTGAGTGCGAAGGAGGCGGAAGCACAGGGCATGATCTGGAAGGCCGTGCCCGATGCCGAGCTCATGAACGAGGCTTCTGCTCTGGTCAGGAAGCTCGCGCAACTGCCCACAAAAGCCATCGCCCTCACCAAGCAAGCATTGAACCGCGGCCTTTCCGGGATCTTGGATACACAGCTCGATACCGAGAACGAATTGCAATCCATCGCCGGCCAGAGCCACGACTACAACGAGGGCGTTCAGGCCTTTTTGGAGAAGAGGAAGCCGGTGTACAAAGGGGAATGACCCCTATGATCGTTGCGCGCTAAGCCGTGTTCACGGACCGCAGATCAAAACGGATGGACGCAGATAGAAAGCATGGAGGGAGAGGCTGGACTAGAGTTGCCCTGTCTCCCCGTATGTTCGTCGAACACCCTCTACCCGATCTCCTGATCATCTGATCCGCACCGACGATCTTCGCACCATGAGCACATCCTTGAAGGTCGGTATCATCGGCGCAGGCACTATGGGCATTGGCATTGCGCAGGTGGCCGCGCAGGCCGGGCATTCCGTGGTGCTGTACGACACGCAACAGGAGATGGCATTGAGGGCCGTGAGCGGCCTAAGGATCACCTTGGACAAACTGGTCGATAAGGGAAAGTTCACGGCCGATGAGGCGGCGACCATCATTGGCAGGATCAAGTCCGTGAACAGTCTCACGGCGCTCCAAGGCTGCGGGTTGGTCATTGAAGCGATCGTGGAGAACCTCGCCATTAAGAAGAAGGTTATCCAGGATGTGGAGGATATTGTGCAGGCCACCACGATACTGGCCACAAACACATCGTCATTATCCGTAACCGCCATCGCAGCTGCGTGCAAAAAGCCCGAGCGCGTTATCGGCCTCCACTTCTTCAACCCAGCACCCCTGCTGCCGTTGGTAGAAGTGGTGCCCGGGTTGCAGACCACCCCAGACCTGGCCGGAACATGCACGGACCTGATGCGGGCCTGGGGCAAAACGCCCGTGATCTGCAAAGACACCCCCGGCTTCATCGTGAACCGCGTGGCCCGTCCGTTCTACGGCGAAAGCATCCGTATTTACGAGGAAGGCTTGGCTGACATGCCCACCATCGACCGGGCCATGAAGGAACTCGGTGGTTTCAAGATGGGGCCTTTCGAACTGATGGACCTCATCGGCAACGATATCAATTTCACCGTCACCAAGACCGTGTGGGAGAGCTTCTTCTATGATCAGCGTTACAAGCCCAGCTTCACACAGCAGCGCCAGGTGGAGGCTGGTTGGCTGGGGCGAAAAACCGGGCGTGGGTATTACCGGTATGACCAGGAGGCTGGGGCAGTTGGCATTAGGCAGGCCGCAGGTCCCGACGAAGTAGGGAAGCAGTGGGCACCAGATAGCATGCAGGCCATCGTGGACCGTGTGGTGGCGATGCTGATCAACGAAGCGGTGGATGCGTTGCACTTGGGCGTGGCATCGCGGGAGGACATAGACGTGGCCATGACCCAGGGCGTGAACTACCCGAAAGGATTGCTGAAATGGGCCGATGAGATCGGTCCGGCAGAGGTGCTCACCCGCTTGGAACAGCTACAGGCTGAGTACGGCGAGGATCGCTACCGCCCTTCTTCATTACTCCGGCGCTTGGTCCAGAGGCGTCAGACGATTTATTGAACTGGTTCAAGTGTGTGATTCCCGGTATTGCTTTAATTCGCGCCCTCAAAACACACCATGACCTATCCAATGAAACCGTTCCTAGTACTTACCGCAGCTGCGGCCATTGTTACGTTCGCTTCGTGCGGACCCACAGAAGCGGAGATGGCTGCCACCAAGGCCAAAGCCACTGCAGACAGCCTCGCCGCTGAAGCTGGCAAGGAAATGACCTGGACCATCGACGCCGCTGCCAGCAAAGTGAACTGGGCTGGCACCATGGTGGGCGTTTACACCCACTCGGGCACCATCGGTATCAACGAAGGCAGCCTGATGACCAAAGGAGGCATGCTCACCGGCGGAAGCTTCGTGATCAACATGAAGTCCATCACCCCCACCGACAGCAATTACAACGCAAAGGAGAAGAAGACCCCTGAGGGCCTCGTAGGTCACCTCAGCAGCCCAGATTTCTTCGCGGTAGACAGCTTCCCTACCGCTACCCTGAAGCTGGTTTCCGTGGAGGGCAACACCGCTAAGGCTGAGCTTACCGTGCGTAACAAGACCAATTCCGAGACCATAACGGACATCATGCTGTTGCCCAACGCTGACGGCACAATGCACGCTACCGGAAAATTGGTATTCGATCGCCAGAAGTATGGCGTAGCCTGGAAAGCGACCATGAAGGACATGGTGCTGCAGGACAACATCGAACTGAACGTGGACCTTACCGGCAAAGCCCAGTAAGAACCCCTTTGGTGCAAAGTCGAAAAGGCCCCCGCCGCAAGGTGGGGGCCTTTTTCGTTGGAAGTATCGTCGGAGTCCTACGCCCGCCTTCGGGCTGTCCAGGTTGTTATTCGCAGCTGATGAAACGCAGACTTCCCAATGTCGTTCCATCTAGCATTCCTCCAGCCCTTCACGCCGGGGAACATCACCGCATCGCCCCTGCCAACCACGCATTGAACGGCCGCATCGCCATGTAGTGGTCCATCAGTACATCCAACAGCTTCGGGTCGGTCACCAACTTGGCGGGCTTCTCCACGCCCACGTAGAACTGCTTGTTGGCGATCAGCGGCTCCTTGGCCGCATGCGCTTTGAATTCCGCTGGCAGCACTTTGTTCGCTTCGCCCTGCACCTCGCCAAGCAGGGTCTGGAAGGCCTTCGCCTCGATCACCTTGCGGAAGCCCTTGCCATGGCGCATGATCGCCGTGCGGATGCGCTTCAACTGGTCTTTCTCGGGCATGTACGCACCGCCGTAGATCTTCACGCTCTCGGGACCCAGGGCGAAATAGATGCCGGGAATGCTGTGATCCTTGCGCTCGGCCGGAGAGATGATGGCGGAGGTCTCCAGCTTGTAAGGCGTCTTGTCCTTGCTGAAACGGATGTCCCGATTGATACGGAAGATCGCCTCCTTCGCTTCGAGTTGAATGGACTTATCGTGCTTTGCAATGCGGATGATCGCCTCGGCCACAAA
>JBKJNF010000251.1:0-46785 GCA_046596155.1 Flavobacteriales bacterium
AGGACATGCTGGAACTGAGCAAGGGACGCCTTCGGCTGAAGCCGGAACAACAGCTGGCTAATACGGATGCACTGCTGAATACCCAACGCCAAGGTCCACGGAACGAGATCGATCTACGCAAGCAACGCTATGGCGACCAGGGCGGTGGCAACAGCGGCGGTGGTGGTGGTGGCGGTAAGAAGCGGCACCGTAACCGGAAGAAGAAGCGGTATTAGAGCAGGCGCAGTGGCAGTGGCAGGCCGCAGGTCCCGGAGAAGTCGGGAGGCTACAAGTAGCAGGCAGTAAGTAGTGGGCAGGCCGCAGGTACCTGTTAGGCGATGGCGTTGCATCGCATTCAGATGACATCGCATTGTTGACAGCCTTTCGGCCAAGCAAGGTGCAGGGTTGTTTTCGCGCTATTGCTTCGCGGCATGGGAAGTTTTCGCATTGAAGGAGGGCGCCGGTTGAAGGGCGAGCTGATCCCGCAAGGGGCCAAGAACGAGGCGCTGCAGATCCTCTGCGCCGTGCTGCTCACAGCCGAACCGGTGACGATCCACAACGTGCCCGACATCGTGGACGTGAACAAGCTGATCGAGTTGTTGCGCATGATGGGCGTGCAAGTGGAGAAGCTCGATACGGGCTCGTTCCGTTTCACCGCCAAGACCGTGAACCTGGAGTTCTTCCTGGATCCTGAGTTCAAAAAACTGGGTGGCGGACTGCGTGGCAGCGTGATGGTCGTGGGGCCTTCCCTCGCCCGCTTCGGCCGTGGCTACATCCCCAATCCTGGGGGCGACAAGATCGGTCGACGCCGGTTGGACACGCACTTCATCGGCTTCGAAAAGCTCGGTGCCGAGTTCAAGTATGATGTGAAGGAAGGCTTCTATCGTGCCGAGGCGAAGCAGCTGAAAGGCGCGTATATGTTGCTGGATGAAGCCTCCGTCACCGGTACCGCCAACATCATCATGGCCGCTGTTCTGGCCGAGGGGCGCACCACCCTCTTCAATGCAGCGTGCGAGCCGTATATCCAGCAGTTGTGTAACATGCTGGTGCGCATGGGCGCGAAGATCACCGGTATCGGAAGCAACCTCGTCCACATCGATGGTGTGAAGGAACTCGGTGGCACTGAACACCGCATGCTGCCGGACATGATCGAGATCGGCTCGTTCATCGGCCTCGCGGCCATGACACGCAGCGAGATCACCATCAAGGACACCGGCTACGATCACTTGGGCGTGATACCCGAGGTGTTCCGCAAACTCGGTATCGCCGTGGTACGCAATGGCGACGACATCCACATCCCCGCGCAGGAGCATTACACCATCACCAAGTTCATCGACGGCAGCAACATGGTGGTCTCCGATGCACCGTGGCCGGGATTCACCCCCGACCTGCTGAGCATTGTGCTGGTGACCGCGATCCAGGCCAAGGGCAGTCTGTTGATCCATCAGAAGATGTTCGAGAGCCGTCTATTCTTTGTGGACAAGCTGATCGAAATGGGTGCGCAGATCACGCTATGCGATCCGCATCGCGCGCTGGTGATCGGCAACGATTTCCAAAACTCTCTGCGCGCGATCCGCATGACCAGCCCGGACATCCGCGCCGGTGTGTCGCTGCTGATCGCCGCACTTGGCGCAGATGGCACCAGCACCATCGATAATATCGAACAGATCCACCGTGGATATCAGAACATCGACACCCGTTTGAACGCCATCGGCGCTCGGATCGAGCGGATCGATTGAGGCGATCTCGCCCTCTTGACCGGGTTCATTACATTCGATCCATGATCTTCAGCAAACTGCTGCCAATCGCCTGTGCGGCCCTTCCCTTATTCTGCTTCGCGCAGGACCGTGTCACCAATGTGAAGGTGGGCGATCTAGCGCCAGAGGTCGTGATGAGCTCTCCGGATGGTGAGGTGCTGCGGCTCTCCCAACTGAAAGGCAAAGTGATCCTGCTGGATTTCTGGGCCAGTTGGTGCCGTCCCTGCCGCATGGATAATCCGCATGTGCGGCACGTGTATCAAGCATTCAAGGACCAACTCTTCACGAACGGTGATGGCTTCGCCGTGTTCAGCGTCAGCCTCGACAGACAAGGTGGTGCGGATGCATGGAAAGGCGCTATTGCCAAGGACAGTCTGGACTGGAAGTGGCATGTGGGCGCGGTGGTCGATGGCGACAACACCGCAGCCAATGAATATGGGGTGAAGTTCATTCCAACGAACGTGGTGATCGACGGCACCGGCAAGATCATCGCCATGGACGTCCACGGTCCGGAGCTGGACGAGCTCTTGGAAGGCTTGTTGGAGAAGGACCCGGCCAAGCTGAAGGCGAAGGGTACCGGAACAACGGCGAAGAGCAAGGCTGAAAAAGCGCGCGAAAAAACTGAGGCCAAAGCTCGGAAGCGCGCCGAACGGAACGCAGGCAAGTAGCTCCGATCCAACCAGGATCCCTTCCGGCACGATGATTGACTTGGGTGGGCACACAGCTTCCCGCTACATTCGCAACCATAGCACCCTAACGCATGAAAGTCTTCGCCAGCATCCTCGCCCTCAGCGTCCTCGGCCTTATGGCGACTCCGGTCCATGCTCAAAAACCAGCGGCTCCGAAAGTGGGCACCAACATTGGTGATCGTGCTCCGGATCTGGCCTTTCCCAGCCCAGACGGCAAGGCGTTAAAGCTTGCTGACCTGCGCGGCAAGTATGTGCTCATCGACTTCTGGGCCAGCTGGTGCGGTCCCTGCCGGATGGAGAATCCCAACGTGGTGAAAGCCTATGAAAAGTACACGAAGGCCAAATTCAAGACGGGCAAAGGGTTCGATGTGTTCAGTGTAAGCTTGGATAAGACCGCCGAGCCGTGGAAGGCCGCCATCGCGAAGGATAAACTCGCGTGGCCTAATCACGTGAGCGACCTTGCAGGCTGGGATTCAAAGGCTGCCGGGCTCTACGGTATCCACTCCATTCCCGCCAGCTTCCTGGTGGACCCAGACGGCATCATCGTGGCCAAGAACCTCCGCGGTCCCGCGCTGGACATGGAGTTGGACAAGTATGTAAAGAGCTTTTGATCATCGTTGCTCATCTCCCAGTAAGCACATGCGTGCTGGAAAGGCCTCCGTTCACGCGGAGGCCTTTTCGTTGAAAGCTAGCGCACCTTCCTCATGGCCGGTTGTTCGTGAACCTTGCCATTTGCCAGTCACTTTCAGCATCCCAGCGCACGTCCAGTGATCTCATTTCCGCATTTGGGGATCATCAGATGCCTATGAACCTTCCGTCACGTAAAGGAACTTCGGTGCCGTGCGGAGAGAACCGGTCTTGAAGCTGCTGAAGCTCCGTGGTGCCCTTCCGCCGGACCACTGAATACGAGCACTTTTTTCTGCCATTCTGTCCCGGAGCGCGTCGTGGCATTTTCATTGACCTTTGCGGCCGTGTTCGGAAAGAAGAAAAAAACCATGCCCGATATGCCTGAGAACTCAACTGGCGCTGCAGCCAGCTGGCCCGCGTCTGCCAATGCGGCGGAAAGTGAGGAGATGCTCCGTGCGAATGAGGCCGCGGCCGAGCATTCTGCGGCGGACCCTGATAATGCCCTCGTGCAGGAGCTGGATAAGTTGAAGCAGGAGAACTCCAGCCTCAACGACAAGCACCTTCGCCTGCTGGCCGAGTTCGACAACTTCCGCAAGCGCAACGCCAAGGAGCGGGTGGAACTGTTGCAGTTCGCCAGCGAGAACGCGCTGAAGAACATCCTTCCGGTGCTCGATGACATGGAACGCGCCATCCGCAACAACGAGCAGGTCGATGACCTCGTTACAGTGAAACAAGGCTTCTCCCTGATCCACCAGAAACTGTTGCACATCTTCGGCTCGCAGGGCGTGAAGCCAATGGCCGACCTAATGGGCCAGCCGCTGGACGTGGACCGGCACGAGGCCATCACGAAGGCTCCTGCTCTCACGCCGGATCTACAAGGCAAGGTGATCGATGTGCTAGAGAACGGCTACACGCTGAACGATAAAGTGATCCGCTACGCCAAGGTTGTAGTGGGCGAATAGGCTTCCACCCCGCTGACGAACAGATGAGCAAGCGCGATCCATACGACGTATTGGGCGTGGGCCGCAACGCCACCGCCGACGAGATCAAGAAGGCCTATCGCCAGATGGCCATCAAGTTCCATCCGGATAAGAACGCGGGGGACAAGGCCGCGGAGGAGCGCTTCAAGGAGGCCGCTTCGGCCTATGAGATCCTGAGCGACCCGGAGAAGAAAGCCCGCTACGACCGCTTCGGCCACGCCGGTCAAGGCATGGGCGGTGGTGGCGGCTTCCAAGGAGGGGGTATGAACATGGAGGACATCTTCTCCCAGTTCGGCGACATCTTCGGCGATTCCTTTAGTGGTGGTGGCTTCGGCGGCGGCTTTGGTGGTCGCGGCCGCGGTCAACGTGTGGTGAAAGGCAGCAACCTGCGGGTGCGTCTGAAACTGAGCCTGAAGGAAGTGGCCGAAGGCGCGGAAAAGCAGCTGAAGCTGACGAAGTTGGTGCGTGCCAAGGGCAGCGAGTACGGCCAGTGCCGCACCTGCAAAGGCAATGGCCAGGTGACGCGGGTGCAAAGCACCTTCATCGGACACATGCAGACGGTGAGCACCTGCCCCACTTGCGGTGGCATGGGCCAGACAGTGAGCAAACGCGCGCCTGGTAGCGATGAGAACGGACTGGTGCGCGAGGAGCAAGTGGTGAGCGTACGCATTCCGGCCGGTGTGGAGGAAGGCATGCAGCTCAACATCAGTGGCATGGGTAACGATGCGCCCGCGGGCGGTGTGCCCGGCGACCTGTTGGTGGTGATCGAGGAGGAAAAGCACCCTGACCTAAAACGCGATGGACAGGACCTGCACTACGAGGCCTTTATCAGCATGGTGGATGCCGCGTTAGGCACCAGCGTGGAGATCCCCTTAGTGAACAGTAAGGCCAAGGTGAAGATCGAACCTGGCACCCAGAGCAACCATACCCTGCGCCTGCGTGGGAAAGGGCTGCCCAGCGTGAACAGCCATGGACACGGCGATGTGCTGGTCCATGTCATGGTGTGGACGCCCACGGAACTGAGCAAGACCGAGCGCGAGGCGTTGGAAAAGCTGCGCAACAGTCCCGGCTTCCAGCCCAATCCCACGGCCAAGGACCGCGGCTTCTTCGAGCGCGTGAAGGAGATGTTCGGGTAATACCCGGAACAACGTATTGCGTCCGCAGCTGTAGCGTCCAGGTGATAACACGGTGCCTAAAAGCGCCGGGCATACAGCCCCTGCGCCGTTCATTGAGCATTGACCTGGACCGAAGCGCTGGCCCATAGTTTCGGACCATGCGCATCCTCCTCCCCACTCTGCTCCTGCTGCTCGCGTGCACCAACAGGCCCACCCTTGATCCCGGACCCGCGCCCCAGACACCCGCGATCTTCGAAGAGAAAGGTGATGTGCTGGATGCCATGAAATCCTCGCGCGGCAAGTATAACAGCGATGTGGTGGGATCCATGTTCGCGGAGGAGTTGGAACGCGACACCGCGCTTGCCCACCTGCTTCAGCGTATTGAGCGTGCCCGTTCGGTTTTCCCCGATAGCAGTGACGCATTCCTGCGGTTCGATGGGCACAACGGTGCCTTCTACGCCTCGGCCGAAGGACATGTAGCCAGCCTGGCCGACAGCACCGATCGCCGCGCATGGACGGAACTGCTGAAGGAGAGTCGCACGCGCTACGACCTGCGGGTTCAAGCACAACGCGACCACCTCACCACATTCCATGCGCTCGAGCAGGAAACCGGTCAACTACAGAAGGTAGTGATGCTGGACCGTACGCTCCGGACCATGGAAGCGTATCAGGCCGCGGCGATGCCTTCGGAAGCCCAGCTAATCGAGAGCGTCAAGGAGCTCCGCGTGTTGCGCGATCGGTTGCGTAGCGAATTGCCTAAGTGATGAGCCCTCGGTAAGAGATCAACGCAGGGAGCGTTCGCTCACTTCCTCTTGCGAACGATGGCCGGCTTGCCGGGCTTCCCGTTACTTTCCGCAGGGAAGAGGCCATGGACCTCGGCATCGATCGCATTGATGATGATACCTAGGTCCTCGGCGCTTTTGTGGAAGCGGTTGTCATCCACATCCACGATGAGCAGCTTGCCTTTGTCGTAGGTACTGACCCAGGCCTCGTAGCGCTCGTTCAGGCGCTTGAGATAATCGATGCTGATGCTTGTTTCATAATCGCGCCCACGCTCGGCGATCTGGCTCACCAGGTTCTCCGTACTGGCGCGCAAGTAGATCATCAGATCGGGCGGCGTGATGGCGCTGTCCATGTTCTGGAACAGGCGGAAGTAGTTCTCGAAATCACGCGTGGTCATCAGGCCCATGGCATGGAGGTTGGGCGCGAAGATGTACGCGTCCTCATAGATCGTGCGGTCCTGGATCACATTGCGACCACTGCGGTGGATCTCCAGCAGCTGCTCGAACCGGCTGTTCAGAAAGAAGATCTGGAGGTTGAAGCTCCAGCGCTGCATGTCCTTGTAGAAGTCGAACAGGTAGGGGTTGTTGTCCACTGCCTCCTGCAGCTGGTCCCACTTGTAGTGCTTGGCGAGGAGCTGTGTAAGGGTGGTTTTACCTGCTCCGATGTTGCCTGCGATCGAAATGTGCATGATGTGATAGGTGCCCGTTGACGGGTCGCGAAATTATTCGCCACGGCGAACGATGTGCGGTATGTGGATAAGTAGAATGTGCGGTGACGCGCCGGGACAAGTCGCGTCTAACGCGGCATCGTTGGCGCACCGCTCTCAATGCGTTCAGCGTATTGCACAAAGAGCCTGCCAGCGTCGATGCGCGCATCGATCGGCTGTGCGTCCTTATTCCCGATCAACCACGTAATGGGCAGCTCGATCTCCTGCTTCATCATGTTGTAGCTGTGCAGCACACCATCTTTGACGTACAGTATGAAGCCATCGCGCACTTGGATCGTGTGTACACCGATGATGGGGATCGTCTTCGCGTACCCGCCGAACAGATCGAACACGAGCACGCCCTCTTCGGGATCGCATACGTACAACCAGCTGTCGAACTCCTGCATGGATGCCGGACGCGCCATGAAGCCGAGCAGCTGATCGAGTCGGCCGGTGGTGGCGAGGGGACGGAGCTGTGCATCCACGCGCGTCAGCTGCATCAGTCGTTCATCAAAGAACCAAAGGGCGTTCTGCACGCTCATGCACGCCAACGTCACCTGCGGGAATCCGGCGCGGTTCAGATCGATCGGTGCGCCCTGGATGGCCAGCGTGTTGTCCAGCAACGCCAGCATACCCTGTGGCGCGGAGAAGATCATCGGCTTCAGTGAAGAGAAGGCATCAATGGTGGTGATCGTGCCGAAGTTCTTCAGGCTGTTGTGCACAAGCATTTTGCCAGCGGCATTGTAAAGCCGCAGCTCATCCCCCTTTAACGCATAAACATGGCCGAGTTCATCCGTGGTGCACAGATCATACGCGCCCTTGATCACTACATGCTGCGATGGTTCCTGTGCACAGAGTGCCAGTGCTTGAGCCAAGAGGAGGAAGGCGAGGAGGCGCATCATGCGTGTACCGGCTGCAACAACTGGTCCAACCACGTGCGTTCGTTGCACAAGCGCGGCACCTTGTTCTGTCCACCCAGCTTGCCGCGCTCCTTCATCCATTGGTAGAAGGTGCCATCGGCCACAGGGTGCACACGCGGGGGTTGCAGGGCCATGTTGCCGCGTCGCTTCGCATCGTAGTCGCTGTTGAGCTCGCGCATGCGACGATCCAGCACCTCGTTGAACGTGTGCTGATCGGATGGCAGGCGTTCGAACTCGATCACCCATTCATGCCCTCCAGGCGCGTGAACGTCCATGTAGATCGGACCGGCGGTGTATTCGCGCACAACGGCGCCCGTTGCGGCACAGGCCGCTTCGATACCCCGGTCCGCGTTCTCCACGATCAGCTCTTCACCGAAGGCATTGATGAAGCTCTTCGTTCGTCCGCTCACCTGTATCCGGTAGGGCCTCACACTGCTGAAACGCACGGTGTCGCCCGGCACGTAGCGCCAGAGACCGGCGTTGGTGCTGATGACGATGGCATACTGCTTCCCCACTTCCACTTCGTGCAGCAGCTTTGTGGGCGGCTGCTCACGGTCCAATTCCTCCACGGGGATGAACTCGAAGTAGATGCCGTAGTCCAGCATCAGCAGTAGGTCATTGGATCCGCGCTCATCGGTGATGCCGAAGAAGCCTTCGCTGGCGTTGTAGCTCTCGAGGTAGTTCATGCCGGGCGCCGGGAACAGCTCGGCGAACTGCTCGCGGTACGGACGGAAACTCACGCCGCCGTGCATGAAGAGCTCGAGGTTCGGCCACACTTCGTGCAAGTGCTTTTTGCCCGTGAGCTCCAGGATGCGCCGTAGGATGATCAAGGTCCATGATGGAACGCCGGCGATGCTTCGCACGTCCTCGCGCATGGTCTCGCGCGCCATGCGCTCGGTTTTCTCTTCCCAGTTCTCCATCAGCGCCGTTTCGATCACCGGCGTGCGGCGCACTTCCACCCAGATGGGCAGGTTGCGGATGATGATGGCGCTGAGGTCGCCACTATAGGCATCTCCGCGGAAGGTCTCAATGGTGCTGCTGCCGCCGATCACCATGTTCATACCCTGGTACAACCGACTGTCCGGCCGGTGGGCGTAATGCAGCGCGATGAGGTCCTTGCCACCTTTGTAGTGACAATCCTCCAAGGCTTCGCGGCTAACAGGGATGAACTTACTGGTGGCGTTCGTGGTGCCGCTGCTTTTAGCGAACCATTTGATGTCCGTAGGCCAAAGCAGGTTCTGTTCGCCTGCGCGCAAGCGGTCCACATAAGGCTTCAGGCTGGTGTAGTCCTGCAAGGGCACCCGCTCGCGGAATTGGTCGGGCGTGGTGATGTCAGCATACTCATGCTCGTGTCCCCATTCGGTGTAGCGCGCATGGTTGATGAGTCGATGGAACACTTCCAGCTGTGCCTCATGGGGGTGCTCGCGGAACAGCTCGATCTGCTGCAGCCGCTTTTTGATAAGGAAGGAGAAGAGGGCGTTGACGGGCATCTGGGGAGGGCGTGCTCGGCGAATATCGCGTCTACCTTCGCCAAGTTAGCGCATGCGCCCTCAACGAAGGTCAACATTCCGTTTGCACATACCGGTACCATGGACGGAGAACCGCTGAAGAAGATGCTTGTTGGCGTAGAGGCCGGCGAGGTGAGTTACGCGCTGCACATGGGTTCCTCCACAGTACCCCTAGCTGAGCGTATCGGCCATGAATTCAGTCTGCGCTTTACTGGCGCGCGAACCTGCATGAGCTGCGGCAAGCGCGTGAAGAAGTTCTATGGGCAGGGCCTCTGCTATCCGTGCCTGATGAATGCTCCAGAGGCCAGCGAGTGCATCGTACGTCCGGAATTGTGCCGCGCGCATTGGGGCGAAGGACGTGATCCCGTTTGGGAAAAGGAGCACCACTTGACGGAGCATTTCGTGTACCTCTCGCAAACAGGTGGGGTCAAGGTGGGCGTAACACGCGCCACGCAGATCCCTGTGCGGTGGGTGGATCAGGGCGCGGTGCTGGCGGTGTTGATCGCGCGTACACCCTATCGCCAACTGGCTGGCGCCATCGAAGTGGACCTCAAACGCTCCCTGGCCGATAGGACGGACTGGCGTAAGATGCTGAAGCAGGTGGTTCCGGACCCCGATGCCCTGATCGCTGCGCGCGATACGGCGGCGAGCTCCGTTGCCGCCGAATTGAAGGAGTTCATGCTGCCGACGGAAGCACCCCGAACACTGGTCTATCCGCTGCGCGAAACGCTCCCGAAGATCACCAGCGTCTCATTCGAGAAGCTTCCGGAGATCACCGGTACGTTGCTGGGCATCAAAGGACAGTACCTCCTGTTCAAGGATGGCCGGGTGTTCAACGTGCGGAACCATACGGGGTATCACGTTGAGCTGGGGTGAAGTTGGTGGGATCGTTGTGTTTGGCAAAAGGGCGCAGCCAAGCGCTTCAAGCTCGGTTGACGCGGCCGCGGTGTTGGAGGATGACCTCCCGCAACAAGCATGTAACCTTTTCGATCCACCCCCGTTACAGTATCCAGGTTTTGGTCGACGAACAGGGTTCGTTAGGGTTAAAGCAAAGGGCCTCCGAGTGATCGGGGGCCCTTTGTGATAGAAACCCGTCAACTCAATACACCCGCAGATCGAAGGGCATCCGCGCCTGCACGCCCATCATGCCGCGGGCTTTCCGCACGGCGTCGAACTGCTGCACCAGCTCCACATCGGCCCCGAAGGCTTCTTCACGCAACCAGGCCTTGGCTCCACCGTTGAGACTTTTCACCAGCTCCTTCAATAGGTCCTCCTGCTCGGGATAATCGCGCGTACGGTATTCGCCCTCTTCCAGGTGGGCGAGTTCAGCGGCGCCCTTGATCGCGACCTCCAGCCCACCGATCTCATCCACCAGGCCGATGCTCTTGGCCGCAATGCCGGTCCACACCCGCCCCTGACCGATGCTATCCACTTGGGCCAACGTCAGATGCCGGCCTTCGGCTACGCGGCTTTTGAAGGTGTCGTAGAACCGGTCCACATAGCCTTGGATGATGCTCTTCTCCTCCGCCGTGAGAGGGCGGCTGGTGGTCATCATCCCGGCGTATTTATTCGTTTGTACGCCATCGAAAGTGATGCCGAGCTTGTCATTGAAGAAGCCCTGCATGTTGGGGATGATGCCGAACACCCCGATGCTGCCGGTGATGGTATTGGGTTGGGCATAGATCCGGTCGGCCGCACAGCTGATGTAATATCCGCCGCTCGCGGCGAGGTCGCCCATACTCACCACTACGGGCTTGCTCTTTTGGGCCAGTGCCACTTCGCGCCAGATCACATCGCTGGCAAGGCCGCTACCTCCAGGGCTGTTCACGCGCAACACGATGGCCTTCACCGTGCTGTCCTCCCGCGCTTCGCGGATGGCCGCTCCGATGGTGGTGCTACCAATGCTGCCGTCCTCGCTCTCGCCGCTCATGATATCGCCTTGTGCATACACCACGGCCACCTTAGTTTTCGATGACGAGCGACCGCGTTTCTCATCCGACTTGCCGCCAGCCGACTTCGACACATACGACCGGGTGTAGTTGGCCATGCTCGTGGTGTTGATGTCCTTGTCCGCTGGTAGGCCCATTTTTTCCTTCACGATCGCCAGCACCTCGTCGCGGTACTTCACCCCATCCACAAAGCCCTGTGTAACGGCATCGGGTGCATGGCGGATCAACATGTTCTCAGCGACCTCGTTCAGCTTGGCTTTGTCCAGCTTGCGCGAATCGCCGATGGCGGTGAGGTATTGATCCCAAAGGCCGGCGAGCAGTTCGGTCGTCTGCTTCTTGTTGGCATCGCTCATGTGGTCGTAGATGAACGTTTCGCCATAGCTCTTGAACTGGTTATTGCTGCCCCGGATGAACTGGATGTCGATGCCCAGCTTGTCGAACATGCCCTTGAAGAACATCATCTCCGTGCGCAGCCCACGGAAGTCCAGATCGCCTTCCGGAACGAGGTACACTTGATCGGCCGCGCTGGCGAGGTAGTAGGTACCCTGCGTGAACATTTCGCCATACGCAATTACCGGTTTGCCGCTCTCCTTTTTGAACTCAATGATCTTGTCGCGGATCTCCTTCATGGTGGCCATGCGCGCATCCACGCTGAATCCGAGGTCCATGAAGATGCCTTTTACGCGATCGTCGGTCTTCGCCTTTTCCAGATCGGCGAGGATGTCGTTCAATCCGAGGTCCCCCGCGTTCTTGAACGGACCGAAGTCGAGCATGATGTTATCCTTCCTGCCCCGGTCCACGATGGGCTGGCTGAGGTCCATGTGCAACACGGAGTTGTCCTTTACACGGGTGGCCTTGCCTTCGAAGGAGAATTGGCTGCCCGCGGCGGCAATGCCACCTACGATCATGATGCCGAAAATGAGGCCGATGATCACCGAGCCCAAGATGAACCCGAGCATGGAGGCGAACATAAATTTGAAGAACTGTCCCATGAGGCGAAAGGTGTTTTGCGATAACGCCGGAGACTGCCCGAGCGATGATGCGAAAGTAGAAGGGCCGGTGAGGGCTTACTGTTTGGACTACATGAACGGTGCAAGGGGTATGGTGGGCGGAAGTTGCAGCGGGCAACCGCTCGTGCCGCCTGCTCTGAACGGAACTATATTTCAACAATACGCCCGACCTGGAAGTGCACGCGACCCAGGCTTGAGGCCGAAGTAACGGTCGTCGGGTGGGCCCGTTGTGCAAAAAATGATCCGTGCGGAGCCAATAGCTTCGCCGCCACGCCATTGCGATCATGCGTATCGGCGTGCATTCCATGGACGTTGTCCTACTTCTGGGCGGAAATCTGGGCGAGCCGGTCGCCACGCTTGGACGCGCGGAGGGATTGCTCGGCGAACGCGTTGGAAAGGTGCTGGCACGCAGCCGCGATCATTGGACAGAACCTTGGGAATTTGTGGACCACCGGCTGTTCCTCAACCGCGCATTGCTGGTGTCCACGGATCTCGATGCGCGTCTTGTATTGCATACATGCCTGGATATTGAACGCGCACTGGGCCGCATGCGTAGCGCGGAGCCCGGCTATGTGGCGCGCAAGATCGATATCGACCTGCTCTTCTTCGGCGACCGCGTAGTGGACGAACCAGGACTCCACGTTCCCCATCCGCGTGTGCACGAACGTGCGTTCGCACTGGCTCCCGTGGCCGACATTGCCCCGGCCCTTCTCCATCCCACCTTGCATCGCACCGTGCTCGATCTGCTGAACGATGTTGTCCAACTTGCCTGAACCCCTGATCATGGACGCTGACGCCTCCGCCAGCCTTACCGCGCCCGGCTATGTTGCCATCGAAGGGCTCATTGGCGCAGGAAAGACCACCCTCACCAAGCGGCTGGCTGAGCAGTGGGGCGGCCGCATCGTACTGGAGGAGTTCGAGGACAATCCTTTCCTACCGCGCTTTTATGAGGACCAGCAGCGATACGCCTTCAGTGTGGAGCTGTCCTTCCTCGCGCAACGCTACCACCAACTGAAGCGGGTGGGCGAACGCAGTCTGTTCGAAACCGTCACCGTGGCTGATTATTCCATCGGAAAATCACTCGTATTCGCCAAGGTAACGCTGCCGCCTGACGAATATGCCCTGTTCCTGGATCTATATATGATCATGTACGGCGGATTGCCGCGTCCGGAACTGCTGGTGTACCTGCATCTGCCGATGGGTCGTGTTCGGGAACGGATCCGTTCTCGTGGGAGGAGTTATGAACAATCCATCCCGGTGGCGTACTTGGAACGACTGCAGGAAGGCTATTTGGATCACCTGCAGAAATCCGCTAGCCAAAGCTCGCTGGTGATCGACCTTGGCGAGAACGACCTATTGCAGGACCAAGGGGCGTATGAAGAGGTACAGCGATTACTCGGAACTCGGCATGGACCAGGCTATAAGGTCATCCGGCTGTGATCCACACGTCGACTGTGGACAAATGTTCGTCGTAATAACGGGTATCAGCGAATGTGGGCGGTTACTTTCGCCGCAAGTTACACTGACCTAAAGATCGAACACATGGAAAAAAAGCACCTACACGGCCTCGGCCTGGTGCTCGGGGCGGCACTGGTGATGACCAGCTGCGGTGGCCTCGGCAAAATGAACAAGTATGCATCGACCATCACATATACGGTGGACCCCAATCCGCTGATCGTGAAAGGGGATACTGTGCATGTGAACGTCAACGGGAACTTCCCCGGCAAGTATTTCTATAAGAAGGCCCAAGTGGAGCTTACGCCCACGATCGTGACCGGTATGGAAGGCATGATGGAGACCAACGGTGTTTGGGCGCCCAAGAACGGCACCGAGACCCCGCTGAAAATGGTCGGCTTCCAGGGGGAAAAGGCCGCAGGCAACTACACCGTGGTGCCTTACGAGACCGGCAAGAGCTTCTCTTACAGCGACCAGGTGGCCTACAACCCCGCCATGGAGCAGAGCCAGCTGATGCTGAAGATGCAGGGCAAGCAGGGTAAGAAGGAGAAACCCTTTACCCCCATCAAACTGGCCGACGGTGTGATCACCACGCCCTATCTGATGATGAACGATGACAAGGTGATCATGGCGAAGGACAACTTCCAGCGCATCACTAGCCAGATGATGGCTTCCACGATCAACTATCTGGTGGCCTCGGAGACCGTCCGCCCCACCGAGCTGAAGGACGCCGACCTGAAGGCCATGGCGGCCTTCGTTAAGGCAAATGCCAAGAGCGAGCGGATCGCGCTGACCGGTGTTACGGTGGATGCCTATGCTTCCCCAGAAGGTGAGATCCTCATGAACGATGGCCTGGCCGAAAAGCGCGCCAAGACCGCCAAGACCTGGCTCGCTGGCGAGCTCAGCCGCAACAAGTTCCGTAAGGGAATGATCGATTCGCTCTTCGTCCTGAACGCGCGTGGTGAGGACTGGGATGGTTTCCGCATCGCTATGCAGGCCAGTAACTTCAAGGACAAGGACCTTGTGTTGCGCGTGCTGGAGATGTATCCAGACGTGGAGAAGCGCGAAAGCGAGATCAAGAACATGGCCGCCACCTACAAGGAAGTGGCAGAAGACATACTGCCCGCACTGCGCCGCTCGGAGATCAAGCTGAACTACAACAAGGTGGGCTACAGCGATGAGGAGCTCAGCCAAATGAGCAAGACCTCGCCCGACAGTCTGAACGTGGAGGAACTGCTTAAAGCCGCCGCTAATAGCACCGACATGAGCGAGCAACTGCGCATCTACAAGGAGTGTGAGCGCGTGCACGCCACCGACTACCGCGCTGCCAACAACGTAGGCTGCATCTATTACAGCCAGAACAAGATGGCCGAAGCTGAAGCTCAGTTCCAGAAGGCGAACAGCATCATGGATAACCCCATCAGCACGAATAACTTGGCCGCCATCACCCGCCAGAAGGGTGATCGCAAGAAGGCGATGGAGATGCTGAAGAAGAGCACCAGCGCTGGTAGCGAGGTGAGCTACAACATGGGCCTCATTCACATCCAGAACGGCGACTATGCCAACGCCAGCAGCAGCATGAGCGGCACCAACGACTACAACGCCGCACTGGCAAAAGTGCTTGGTGGTGATGCAGCTGGTGCACAATCCATCCTGCAGCAGAGCGCGGACAAGGACAGCCCCAAAGGCCACTACCTCATGGCGATCATCGGTGCCCGACAGAACAACGGCGACCTGGTGCGCAATGAGCTGGCTGCCGCTGTTCGCGGCGATGCAAGCCTGAAGGAGAAGGCCATGAAGGACCTCGAGTTCCGCGCCTTCAAGGACAACCTCGGCCTCTAAGCCGGATCCGAGCAACGATCACCGAAGCCCTCGACATACGTCGGGGGCTTCGTCGTTCACGATGACCAAAAAGCCAGAAGTTCCAGCCGCACCGGTGCTCGGGCCTCCTCTGTTCCACACATTTTCAGGAAAACGGATATTGTACGAGGAGACTAAGTCGCTGCGGAATGGTGGATCACATACATTCGGTTAAATGGCACGAGAGACCCGCTCGGCTGAGTGCACTCTACCGGAGGCTGAACTCTCGCGCAAGAGTGGGCTGCTTGTCGATGTCCGTGATCAGCACGCCCCACATGGCGCGACTCTACACTTGCTCCCGAATATCTCCGAAGAGGACTGAGCGGGGCTGCGGGTGGGCAAGGCCGTCCACTCGGACCCAACCCGGAACTACGCGCGCTTGGCGTAGGCCGCGCTACGTCCACAGAAGATCGGGAACAATCCCTTCAACAGGATACCCACGCGCTGGAACACAGCTCATCAGCGGCGGAAGTATCGCGCCAGAGTGGGCCAGAGTGGGCAGCGGTCCTCGGCGTGAACGCACGGAACCAGCGGTGATGCAATTCGAAGGCGCCTTGAACGGAACAAGGCCTCCGCTACCGGAAGCCTTGTCGCGCTTATTCGATCGGACCGTCGCTTAGAACACGATCTTCTGACGGCGTATGCGTGTGCGGTACTTGTGGCCTCCCTGGGTCTTGTACTTGAAGACCTTGTACGTCGCCTGGAACTTCAAGAAGAGATAGGCATCCAGATCGGTCGGGTCACCGCGCTGTGCACCCGTTCCGGTGGCATAGGGACCACCCGCTTCTGGCAAGTCCAGCGCAGGATTGGCCAGGTAGGCCGCCAGGTCGCCATGCGCGGCTGCCAACGCTGATGGGTCATAGTAACTGGTACTCACATCATCGATGTAATCCGTAAAGGTCTTGGTGTACTGTATCTCTAAGCCGACGCTCCATTGCTTTGTGATGGCCTTGCGAAGGCCCACCCCCATGGGGATGCAGGGCTGAAATTGACTGTATTCCTTGGGGCCGTCGGGCAATCCCTGCCCCTCCGTGCCTAGCGGGCGCAGAGGGACATAGGCATTGTTGATCAACGCCTTGGGGTCAAAGTAGAAGCCACCCAAACCAGCGAACAAGTACAACCCTACCCGCGAGGATTTCGTTCCCTTGACACCGCGCAAGTCATAGATGTGACCGAGTTCCTCCTTGTAAAGGTGAAGTTCGTAGCAGAGCTGAAGTTCGTATATGTCCGTCTTGAAGTTGAGATTCCGGTTATTCCGGAAGGTCTCCTGGGTCAAGTTGTCATTACCCGCTAGGATGCCATAGGTGAAGTTCAACCGCAAGGACTGCCTCTCGGCAATGTGATAGCGATAACCCAAGCTGACCGCAGGCTTCGTCTGGCTGAACTCCAGGTCCCACACAAAAGGCGACCCGATCTGGTCCCTCCCACCGAGCTCACCCAAGAAGTTGGAGATACCGAGCCCGATGATGTATTCGCTACGGTGCGTCTTCCAGTAGCCTGAGTTGCGGAAATACTGTCCAGAGGACTGCAGGGAGAGCAGTCCAAAGAGCAATACCAATAACTGGGGTAGACGTACCTTCAAGAGCAATACCGGGCTATGGTCGCCAAATATAGGAGGACAGGACCAGTACGAAGCAAGTGCCCCGTCTGTTTCCTCAAAGACAGGACTTTCACCACGGGGTTGCTTAGGGGTGGCCCACTTCTTTTTCAAACGATCAGGCGTGGACCTTCGACGCATCGATCCAAGCCCGGCGCAGCGGTTCCAGCGACATGATGCAGCACGATGCCGGCGCATACAGAGACGTTCAACGAGTGTTTGGTACCGGTTTGCGGGATGACCACGCAGCCATGGCTGGCCTGCACTACCGCATCGGAAACGCCACTCAGTTCATTGCCCAACACGATGGCCAGGGGCGCCGCACGGCCTTGCGGGCGCTCCCGCATCCAGGTCCATTCATGCAGCGGAACGGCATGGACCGTTTGCTCCACGCACCACACCTGGTAGCCCGCCTGCTTAAGCTCCTGCAGAGCTTCCAAGGTGCTTGGGTGGTGCTCCCAGGGGACCGACAGGGTGGCCCCTAATGCTGTTTTCTCGATCTCGCGATGCGGGGGACATGGTGTAAAACCACAAAGCTGCAGGCCTTCCAAAGCAAAGGCATCCGCTGTGCGAAAGATACTGCCCACATTGTGCCGACTGCGCACATTGTCCAGCACCACCCGCACAGGCACCTTCACCATCCCTTGGTATTGCTGCAGGCCGACGCGTCCCAATTCCTCCATGGAAAGCTTGCGATCGTTGCTGGGCATGGGGGGTAATGTTGAAAACTGAGCGCGTGAACGCCCCTGGAGAGGATCTATTTTTCCGGGCTGAACGCCGCACAGGGCGGGGCGAAAGTAGCGGCGATGAAGACCACATCAGGCAAACCCGGCACCGGGGCCACCACCCCCCTGATGCTGCAATACAACCGCATCAAGGCCCAATATCCCGATGCCATCCTGCTCTTCCGCGTAGGTGACTTCTACGAGACCTTCGATGCCGATGCTCGCACCGCCAGTCGCATTCTGGGCATCACGCTGACCAAGCGCAATAACGGAGGCGCCTCGGACATGGACCTGGCGGGCTTCCCTTACCATTCGCTAGAGACCTACCTGCCTCGCTTGGTCCGCGCCGGACATCGTGTGGCGGTGTGCGACCAGCTCGAGGACCCCAAGCTGGCCAAGACCGTGGTTGAACGCGGCGTCACCGAGGTAGTGACGCCCGGCGTGTCCTTCAGCGACCGTGTTGTAGACCACAACCACCACAACTGGCTGGCCGCCGTTTGCCATGACCGCCAGCGCTATGGGGTGGCCTTCGTGGACGTGACAACAGGTGAGTTCGCCGTGGGCGAAGGCGACCAGGCAACCGTAAGTAAGTTCATCGATGGCCACGCGCCTACCGAATTGCTTTACGCCCGCGGGGAGAAGGACCCGTTCGTCACCCAGTCCATCACGCGGCAATACGCGTTCGCACTGGAGGATTGGGCCTTCAACAGCGACTTGGCCCGTGAGCGCCTGCTCGCCATGTTCGGCACCAACAGCTTGAAGGGCTTCGGCATCGAGGACTTGCCGCTTGCGCAACAGGCGGCAGGCGCAATCCTGCACTACCTCGGCGAAACACGTCACGAACGCCTTGGGCACATCAATCGGATCGGTCGACTGCACGCGGGTACATACTTGGGACTCGACCGCTTCACTGTGCGCAACCTCGAACTGGTCGCCCCCTTGCACGAAGGCGCGCGCACCTTGCTGAATTGCATGGACCGCACCGTGACGCCCATGGGCGCCCGCATGCTGAAGCGCTGGTTGCTGTTTCCCCTGGTGGACCGCGCGGACATCGAAGAGCGCCATTCGCGGGTGGAGGCGTTGCTGAAGGCGAACGACCTGCGCACCGGCCTGCGCGAGGCGTTGCAAGGCATCGGCGATCTGGAACGCTTGGTGGGCAAGGCCGCTGTGGGCCGCATCAATCCGCGTGAAGTGCTGCAATTGGGGCGCTCGATCGGAGAGGCCGAACGCATTCATCGAGCATTATCATCGGCAGGTGAGCCATTGTCCCATGCTGCACAAGGGTGGGCGCCGCCGATGGACCTGGCCCAGCAGATCATGGCTTCCATCGAACCCGAAGCGCCGGTGAACGTGGCCAAGGGTGGCGTGCTACGTACCGGAGTGAACAAGGATCTGGACGATCTGCGGCATGTGACCACGCACGCCAAGGAGTTGCTGATGGAGGTGCAGCAGCGCGAAACGGAGCGAACCGGTATCACCTCACTGAAGGTGGGCTACAACAACGTCTTCGGGTACTACCTGGAAGTGCGTAACACGCACAAGGACAAAGTGCCGCCCGAGTGGACGCGCAAACAGACCTTGACCGGGGCCGAGCGCTACATCACCGAGGAACTGAAGTCGCTGGAAGAGCGCATCCTCAGCGCGGAGGAACGCATCCAGACCCTGGAACTGCACTTGTTCGGGCGCGTGGTGGAGGCGGTGATCGCCAACACGCAGACCCTGCAAGTGATGGCCGCGGCGCTGAGCCAGCTTGATGTGCTGATCAGCTTCGCGGAGACCGCCATCACGTGGAAGTACGTGCGCCCGAAGTTGACGGACGACGCACGCTTGGAGATCCGCGATGGCCGACATCCGGTGATCGAACAACAACTGCCACCCGGTGAACCATACGTGGCCAACGACCTGGTGCTGGACCCGGACGACCGACAGATGGTGGTGATCACCGGGCCCAACATGAGCGGCAAGAGCGCGCTGCTGCGGCAAACGGCCCTGCATGTGCTGATGGCGCAAAGCGGCAGTTTCATTCCAGCGCGTTCGGCCACCATCGGCATCGTGGACCGGCTGTTCACGCGCGTGGGTGCCTCGGACGACATTTCCACGGGTGAAAGCACCTTCATGGTGGAGATGAACGAAACGGCCAGCATCCTGCACAACCTTACGGACCGAAGCTTGGTGCTGCTGGATGAGATCGGACGCGGCACCAGCACCTACGATGGTATCAGCATCGCGTGGTCCATCGCCGAATTCCTGCACGAGCATCCGGGTAGGCCGAAGACCCTCTTCGCCACCCACTACCACGAGCTGAACGAAATGTGCGAGAGCTACCCGCGCATCCGCAACGCCAACGTGGCGGTGCGCGAGGTGGACGGCCGCATCCTGTTCCTGCGCAAACTGGTGCCGGGGGGCACGGACCGCAGCTTTGGCATTCATGTGGCGCGCATGGCCGGTATGCCGCCCAGCGTGATCGAACGCGCACAGAAAGTGCTGCATCACCTTGAGCGCAGCCATGCTGGCGATCTGGGGGACGACTCCATGCCGGAAACAGACCTGGTTCCACTGAAGTCGGGCCCAAGCAAAGCTTCGAAGCCCGATACGGGTGGGTTGGACCGTGCGCCTCAGCTGAGCATCTTCCAACTGGATGACCCTGCCCTGGAAGGCATCCGCGACCAGTTGGAGGCCTTGGACATTGACACGTTGACACCGGTGGACGCCTTGCTGAAGCTCAACGAGATCAAGCGTATGAGCGGGGCCGGAAAGCGCCGTTCGCGCCTCGTCTGATCGTCGGTAGCGTTTTTTCCAGCTTGTCAGTCCGGGCGCACATTCTATATTTGCAGCCTCTTAATCGCCAAAGCGGGTTCGCTGCGGTGATCCAAGCGAGAGTAGCTCAGTTGGTAGAGCACGACCTTGCCAAGGTCGGGGTCGCGGGTTCGAGTCCCGTTTCTCGCTCCGAATGATGCCTCCCCACACGGGAGGCATCGTTATTTTCGACGAGCCTGTCCGCGGTTGCGCTTCAACAACGGACTCTGCCCGGGTGGTGAAATGGTATACACGAGGGACTTAAAATCCCTTGGTCCGCAAGGGCCTTGCGGGTTCAAGTCCCGCCCCGGGCACCCACTCCTCTTCCGTGGCCATTGAGCTGCCCCGCGGGCTTCGCACCCGCCTTGCCCCCACCCCCAGCGGCTTCCTGCATGTGGGCAACGCCCTGAACTTTCTGCTGACCGAGGCACTGGCCAGAAGGGCCGGCGGTACGATCCTCTTGCGCATTGACGATCTGGATGCAGCGCGGGTGCGTCCTGAATATGTGCAGGACATCTTCGACTCGCTTCACTGGCTGGGCATCCGCTGGCAGGAGGGTCCACGGAACCCGACCGAACTCGCTGATCGCTGGTCGCAGCACCTGCGGCTGGCCCGCTACCACGCCATGCTCGGGCAACTCCGCGAAATGGACCAACTGTACGCGTGCGATTGTTCGCGCCAGTTGCTAGCTCAATGCCGATGCAGCACGCGTGGGCTGCCCTTCGACAACGGCCGCGTTGCCTGGCGATCGCGACTTCCCGCAGTCAACATCGAAGTGCCCGAATTGAACGGTAAGATCCGCCAGGTCGAGCTGCACAGTATAATAACGGACCCCGTTCTGAGGCAACGCAACGGACGGCCCGCTTACCACATCGCCTCGCTCGCCGATGATGAGGACTTCGCCATGGACCTGATCGTTCGCGGCGAGGATCTGCTTCCCTCGACGGCGTTGCAACTGCACTTGGCTTCGATACTAGGACTGAGAAAGTTCCTCGCGGCGCGGTTCGTTCACCATGAGTTGATCACGGATCCCCAGGGAAGGAAGCTCTGCAAGTCCGCCGGTGATGAAGCACTGTCCACACTGCGCAGCAAGGGTTTGGACGCCAGCCTAATGCGCGCACGTGCCGAAGCACTGGCCAGCGAACTGCGCGGAGACCGATAATCTTTTAGGAGACGGCCGCAGGAGGCGCAGGTGGCTGTTCGTCCTTCTTCCTGCCCGTGATGAAGCGCCAGACCGCACCGCCAGCAGCGATAAGGCCCAGGATGATCACTTTCCCGAACTTGGCCAGGATGGCGAAGATGCCCACCTTGGCCAGCACCTTGCCGGCCACCAGGCCGCCGATCGTCCATGCAGCCACGTCGTCCACCTTGCTGTCGAACTGCTCGTATTTATAGCCTTCGTTGAACTGCACGATGCCCAGCACGTCGTTCACATGCTGTTGCACCAGAGGCAATTCGCTCATGTTGGCCACGGCATTCAGGATCAGCACGCCCTTCCGACCGAGCACTCGCACGTTGTAGTTCAAGGTATTCACCTCAGCGCTATCGCCGAATTTGATCTCCTTGGCCCAGTGCAGGATCTTGCGGTCATTATCGTAGAACGGCTTGGCTGCCCAGCCGATCAAGTATGCTGGATCGTATCCGGTTTTTACGCGTTGATCGTTCTCCTCCTTCTCGCCCTTCTGCAACTCCTTGAGCATGTCATCATAATCCAAGTCATCGGCATCGTCGTCCTTCACGTAGCCGATCTCGTCATACTGGACCACGAAGGCGTATGAGCTATCCGCGAGCACATCATCGGCCTCCGGAAAGATCATGCCAAGCACGCCATTCGCGTCGGGGTTGCCCCAGAGTTCTACGATCACCCGCTCGCTCTGGGTCTTGTCGAGGAACTTGAATCCTTCTGGCAGGTTCAGCATGGCTACACCGCCTTCTAGTTCCACGCTTCCGTGTTGAAAGGTGAAGCCCGCCGTGGCCGAGTCCTGGTATTGCTCAATGAGGGCATGCACCTGGGCACTGTCCAACCCCACCGCGGCGGAGTCCTGGGAGTCAGGCTGTTCGAAAGGAGCGGCAAGCGTGGCGGCGAGGAAGATCGGGACGGGAAGACTCATTTCGGCGGTTACGTCCGGCAATGATAGGAGTTCCGGGAAAATGAGGTCACTGAACCCAGTGCAAAGACGCACCTGGAACGAGGCCTTCGTCGCTGCGCTCAAGCAAGCCTTGCTCCCGCAGTAGCTCCACATCGCGAAGCAAGGTCTTGGGATTCAGTCGGGCATAAGTGCTGGCCAACTCGGGTGTAAGGAGGATGACCTTGTTCATCGGAACCGGTTCAGGCTGCTGTCGCAAGGCTTGAAGCAGTTGCATCCGGCGTGCACCGCTCGGGGAATGGTCGGGATCGAGCAACTGGCGGAGATGAGCATCGAGCAACACATCCTGCTGTGCGTGATGTACCTCCTTCCGCAAGGCGCCCAACCCTTCGCAAAGTTGCCTGGCCTGATGGGCCACGAAGGGGATCGGGTCGCCCACACCCTTGGCGGCGTGGGCTGCTTCGCGAAAATGCCCAGCGCGACCGATGGACGCCTGCTCGACCCATTGGAAGGCCACCATCGGTGGCACCCCCGTTTCGCGGAGCAGTTGGTAGCCCACCAACCAGGCCGTGCGCACGTTGCCTTCGGCGAACGGGCGGATCCACAAGATGTAGAGATGGGCCAGAAAGGCCCGTACCAGGCCAAAGGCCATGCGTTCCTCCTCGTGTTCGGGTAGGAAGCGGTCCGCGCCGAGCCATTCGCATAGGCGTTCCATCAAAAAGCCGATGTCCTGGGCGGGTGCACCACCCGTGGCCGTGGCCGCCTGTCGCACCGTCCGATAGTCACCCGGCGGGGAGTCATCCTCCCATGGCAGGCTTTTCAGCACTTGGGTATTGAGCAGCTGTATGCTCCATGGGCTGAGCTGTCGGTCTCCGGCTTGCAGCCGGTCATCCGTCCAGGCCACCGCTTTCATCAAATTGTCGATCTCCTGGGAGAGGTAGAGCTGGCCGTTCGGTAATACGAGTTGACCCTGAAGATGCTTTTCTACTTGGAGCAAGGACAAGGTATTGCCCTCCATGACGGCCATGGCGTGCACCCCTTGGGCGAGGTGGGAACGATGCAAGCTGAGGGCAGCATCCGGGGTTAGCGGCGCCTCGGCGATGCAGTGGCCGGAGGTAGCCGCCTGACCTAACAATAGCCATGTTGGATACGGTACGCGACGTGGCTCCCAGCGATAACTGATCCAAGGATATGTCTGCTCGTATGTCCGCATGGCTGTCCAAAGGTGATGTCCGCAGAAGCCGCTGAATATGTGTTGAATAGGTTTACCATGAACAGGTCATTGTCCATTCCGAGGTACAACGCGGTTGGCAAATGTCACTTCCTATTTCGGAGCGCCGTGTTCAAGAGCCCATCGCCACTTGATCCGCCCCCCTACAGCGCTAGTTACAAGCGCTTCAGCAAGGCCAGTAAGGCGATGAACACCCCAGCCGCTGCAAGGCTCATGGTGATCATCGCCACACCTGCGCCGCGCTCGTCACGATCTCGACATTGGCGGGAACCGACGTAGGCGACCGCAAGGGCCCCGAGACAACCCAGCAAGAGCAACTCCGTGCTCTGAGCCGGGATGGCCAACGCTAGGGCGAGGATCAATGGCAAGGGCGAACCAGTTCCATTTCCGGGGTGACTCCGGTTCGTCCTGAACGGTTCGTGGAGCGCGTATTTGTGGAGCGATGGTCGTTCGACCGGCATTTTGCGATCCATTGCGAGATCGCTGGAGTGGGCTGAGCTCGGCGATCGGCTCTGCATCGGATCTGAAGGCTTGACCATCAGACAGTTCCACGGATCGCTGCAGCTCGTTCTTGGGGCTGCGGCCTGAATTCACTCCGTTCGCGCTGAACCGATCCGCTGTGCGCGGGTGCCATGCGTTCCATGATCCCTCTGGGACAAGTCGACGTGCCAACCGGACCGGTAATGCCGCTTCGCTAAGCGCTCATCACCAGAGAAGGCGCGTTGGTTGCCGCAGGAGGAAAGCAGGAGCAGGAGGAGGAGCAGGAATTGCGGGCGCACGGGTGGGTTATGACAAATCGCAACGTCCCAGAACCTCCTCTGGATCGGACGATCAAAGATCGCTTCGTCCCAGAACCTCCTCGCGAATGCGGTCAGGAAGGATCAGGTGAGGAGTTGGAACGTATCGCCGTCGAAGAGGCCCTTATCGCTCATCTTCAGGTGTGGTATCACCAGCAAGGCCATGAAGCTGAGGGTCATGTAGGGCGCTCCCAAGGTGCTGCCCAACACCTTCGCTTCACGGTCCATTTCGGCATAGGCGTCGGAGACCAAGTAGGCATCGGCGTCGCTCATGATGCCGGCGATGGGAAGGGGAAGCACCCGGTGCTTTTCGCCATCAGCCAGACTGATGCCGCCCCGCTCGCGGATCACCAGGTTGATGGCGGCGCATAGGTCCTGATCGTTCGTGCCGACGGCCACGATGTTATGGCTGTCGTGCGCCACGCTACCCGCAATGGCCCCGCACTTCAGGCCGATGTTGGTGATCCACCCCACAGCAGGCGGCGCATCGTGGTAGCGGTTCACCACGGCGATCTTCAGCAGGTCCTTTTCGGTATCCGCGATACAAGCGTCACCGAACACGGTTGGCGGCATCCACTTCTTCGGCGTGATCAACTGGCCATCCAGCGCTTCGATCACGAGCAAGGCCTCCGTCCGGGCAGGAACGTGGAAGTCCGCCACTTCTTTCGGCAGGCAGTTGAATTGGTTCGGGCGCAGGGACGGGACGCTGGTGATGAGGCTCCTACCCTCCTCGGCCACCAATTGCCCTTTGATCCAGGTCCGCTGCGCTTTGAAGCCTTGCAGGTCTTTCACCTGCACAAAGTCGGCAGGATCACCCACGCGCAACTGGCCGACCGGAAGCTTGTAATGTGCAACTGGATTCAGGCAGGCCACGCGCAACACATCGAAGACATCATGCCCGAAGGCCACCGCGCGGGCGCAGAGCTCGTTGATGTGGCCCAGTACGAGACTGTCGGGGTGCTTGTCGTCACTGCAGAACATCAGGTGTTCGGCATGGTCATGGATCAGGCCGATCAGCGCGTCGAAGTTCCTGGCGGCACTGCCTTCGCGGATCAGGATCTTCATGCCACAGGCCAGTTTGTCCAAGGCTTCTTCGCGTGTGAAGCACTCGTGATCGGTGTTGATGCCGGCAGCGATGTATTGCTTGGCCAACTCGCCTCGAAGTCCGGGGGCATGACCGTCCACCGGTTTACCCAGGCGATGGGCGTGGGCGATCTTGGCCAACACCTCGGGATCGGCGTTGAGCACCCCAGGGAAGTTCATCATCTCGGCCAAGTAGCCGATGTCGGGGTTGGCGAGAAGACGGCCGGTGGCCTCAGCATCAATGTGGGCCCCGGCTGTTTCGAACGAGGTAGCGGGAACGCAGGAAGGCGCACCAAAACAGAAATGGAAGGGCACCTGTTTGCCGTTGGCGATCATGAACTCCACGCCTTCCACCCCAAGCACGTTGGCGATCTCGTGCGGGTCGCTCACCGTGGCCACCGTGCCATGCGTTACCGCCAGCCGCGCGAATTCAGAGGGAATGAGCATGCTGCTCTCCACGTGCACGTGTGCATCCACAAAACCAGGTAACAGGTAGCCTACGACCGGACCGGAGAACTCCGTGATGGAGGAGATGCGCCCTTCGATCAACCCGACCTCCGCCGGAAAGATGCGGCGAGCGCGGATGTCGACAAGGTTCGTCTGGAGGTGGAACGAGGACATGCGGCCAAGGTAGCCGCGTCACCCGATCAATCCGCCAACCTCAGCTTGATCACGCCCGTTGCGTTCAGCAGCCAGATCACCGGCCAAGTGGGGTCGAACTCCCACCACTTCTGACCGAAGTTGGGACTGGCCGCATGCGTGTGGTGGTTGTTGTGCAAGCCCTCGCCCATCATGATCACATCCCACGGCATCATGTTCTTGCTGGTGTTGTCCGTGGGGTAGCTCACGTAGCCATACTTGTGTGCATACCAGTTGATGATCATGCCATGCAATGGCCCCATGACGAACTGCAGAGGCAGAAAAAGCCACTGCCACCAAGCCGTGGCGAAGAAGTAGTAGAACGATCCATAGAGCAGTCCCCACGCAACGCGGCTGATCCAGCTTTCACCGATACGCTCCATGACCTTCCAGTGCGGCAGGTCACGTGTAAAACGATCCTCCGGCTTTTCGGTGCCGTAGAGCAGACCATTGTAATGACCTGCGGTCTTCCACATCATCTTGAAAGGATCCTCATCATACTTCGGTGAGTGCGGATCCTGCTCGGTGTCAGCATAAACATGGTGAGCCCGATGCATCATGCCGTACACCGCCGGGTTGAGGTAGCTGCTGCCTTGGCAGATCCAGGTGAACACATGGAAGAACTTCTCCCAGAACGGGCTCATGGTGAACATGCGGTGCGCACTATACCGGTGCAGGTAAAAGGTCTGCACGAAAAGCGAGAGGTACCAGTGCGCGACGAAGAAGATGAGGATGGACATTGCGGGTGCCAAGTTATCTACGATGGGGGTCGGCGTTCCCCGTGCTTACTTCCATAGTTGATCCACATATGGCGCAGAAGGCACAGATAAATGCTGCCCCATCCAACCGGTTCCCATCGGTGTCATCTGCGCCATCTGTGGAAAACAAAGAGGCGCGCCGATCGGCGCGCCTCTCCATGAATTGTTCCGCGGATCAGAAACGATCGCTCACCTCAACTGTGTTCACTTGAACGGTGTTGTCTGTCGGCTTCACTTGCAGGCTGGCATCGCTGCTGCCTACGGGCATGTTCTCCATGGTCTTGGTGGGCACCACCATGCGATCACCTTGGTTGATGGCGATGTGCGGAGCGATGATCAACGCGACGATGGACGTCAACTTGATGAGGATGTTCATCGATGGTCCGCTGGTGTCCTTGAACGGATCACCCACGGTATCACCCGTAACAGCGGCCTTGTGCGGCTCGCTGCCCTTCTTGAATTCCTTACCGTCGATGATAACGCCTTTCTCGAAGCTCTTCTTGGCATTGTCCCATGCGCCACCAGCGTTGTTCTGGAACATGCCCATCAACACACCGCTCACGGTGATGCCGGCGAGCAATCCACCCAAGGCCTCGGGGCCGAAGGCGAAGCCCACGATCACGGGTGACAACAACGCCAATGCACCCGGGGCGATCATCTCGCGGATCGATGCCTTGGTGCTGATGGCCACGCACTTCTCGTACTCCGGCTTGCCCGTGCCTTCCATGATCCCGGGGATCTCGCGGAACTGACGGCGCACTTCCTTCACCATGTCCATGGCGGCCTTGCCCACGGCGCTGATCGCCAGCGAACTGAAGAAGAAGGGGATCATGGCGCCCACGAACAACATGGCCAGCACATCGGCCTTGTAGATATCGATGCCGGTGATGCCGGCGAGGCCAACGTAGGCAGCGAAGAGGGCCAGCGCGGTGAGCGCTGCGGAAGCGATGGCGAAGCCTTTGCCCGTGGCGGCGGTGGTGTTGCCCACGGCATCCAGGTTATCGGTGCGCTCCCGCACTTCCTTCGGCAGGTGGCTCATTTCAGCGATCCCGCCCGCGTTGTCCGCGATGGGACCGAAGGCGTCGATGGCCAGCTGCATGGCCGTGGTGGCCATCATGCCAGCTGCAGCTATAGCGACTCCGTAAAGTCCAGCGAGGTAGAATGAACCGTAGATGCCAGCTGCAAGGATGATGATCGGGAGCACTGTGCTCTCCATGCCCATGGCCAGTCCACCGATGACGTTGGTGCCGTGTCCTGTGCCGCTCTTCTGCACGATGCTATCCACCGGACGGCGTCCCATGCTCGTGTAATATTCCGTGACCATGCTCATAAGCGTACCCACCACCAGGCCGAGGATAATTGCATAGAAGACGTTCATGCTCGTGATCACAAGGTGCACATCCCCGCGCACGAATTCCATTTCAGCTGGCATCATCCAGCGGATCAGAAAGAAGCTGGCGATCGCGGTGAGCACCATGGCGCTCCAGTTGCCCATGTTCAGTGCGTTCATCACGCTGTCGCTGTCCTTGTTGATGCGCACGAAGAAGGTGCCCACAATGGAGAAGAGGATGCCGAGGCCAGCGATCACCATGGGCAGCAGGATCGGAGCAAGACCTTCGAAATTGTCGTGACTGATCACTTCGCGACCGAGCACCATGGTGGCGAGCATGGTGGCCACGTAGCTTCCGAAGAGGTCGGCTCCCATGCCCGCCACGTCGCCCACGTTGTCACCTACGTTGTCGGCGATGGTAGCGGGGTTGCGTACATCATCCTCGGGGATGCCAGCTTCCACCTTGCCTACGAGGTCGGCACCCACGTCGGCGGCCTTGGTGTAGATGCCACCGCCTACACGTGCGAACAACGCGATGGACTCCGCACCCAGCGAGAATCCCGCAAGCACTTCGAGGCATTTTTCCATGGAAGCACCCACCACGCCAGGTGCGGCGTATTTCATATAGAACAGAATGAATAGGGTGCTGAGACCGAGCACGGCCAGGCCGGCCACGCCCAGGCCCATCACGGTGCCACCGGTGAAGCTCACCTTCAGTGCCTGTGCGAGGCTGGTGCGCGCTGCATGCGTGGTCCGAACGTTCGCCTTGGTGGCGATGCTCATGCCGATCCAACCGGCGAAGGCGCTGAAGAAGGCCCCAATGAGGAAGGCGACGGCAACCAGCCAATCGGTATGCTCTTTCACGGCGGCGAGCTGCGAGCTCCATGCGAGGAGCACAGCGGTGATCGCGGCGAACACGCCCAGCACCTTCCACTCAGCTCGCAAGAAGGCACTGGCACCCCGAGCGATGTAACCCGCCAGTTCCTGCATGTTAGCCTCCCCCGCGTTCTGCTTGGTGACCCACATGGCCTTGAATACCATCACCACCAATCCCACCACGCCCAGCGCGGGGATGAAGTACATCAGTTCACTTCCCATGTCGTCTACGTTTGTTTTATATCTCGTTGTCTTTCAGCGTCTTTCATTCCCATTGAAGGAAAGAGGGGCGCGAAAATAGGAAAGTTCGCCTGAGCAGGGCCAGTGGGCCATGGCAGGTCTACTTCACCACATACATCACCTCCTTCACCGCAGCCACCACACGGGCCACGTTCGGGAGGCTGGCATCGATGAGCGGCGGGCTGAACGGCAGTGGCGTGTCGGCTTGGTTGACGCGCACCACGGGGGCATCGAGGAAGTCGAAGGCGTCCTTCTGCACGCGGTAGGCCAATTCGCTGGCGATGCTCGCCAGGGGCCAGCACTCGTCCACCACCACGAGGCGGTTGGTCTTCTTCACGCTGTTCACGATGGTGGGCACATCAAAGGGGCGGATCGTCCGCAGATCGATCACCTCGGCGCTGATGCCTTCCTTCTGCAGTTCCTCCGCAGCGCCGAGGGCCACCTTCATCATCTTACCGAAGCTCACGATGGTAACATCCTTTCCTGGACGTTTCACATCGGCCACACCGATGGGCAGCAAGTACTCGCCATCAGGTACTTCGCCCTTATCGCCATACATGCGTTCGCTCTCCATGAACAGCACTGGATCGTCATCGCGGATGGCGGCCTTCAGCAGGCCCTTCGCATCGTAGGGTGTGCTCACGGTGATCACCTTCAGTCCCGGGATGTTGGCGTAGAACGCCTCGTAGCTCTGGCTGTGCGTGGCGGCCAATTGGCCGGCGCTGCCATTGCCCCCGCGGAACACAATAGGCACATGGAACTGCCCTCCGCTCATCTGCAGCATCTTGGCGGCGTGGTTGATGATCTGGTCGCTGGCCAACACAGCGAAGTTCCAGGTCATGAACTCGACAATGGGGCGCAATCCGTTCATGGCCGCACCTACCGCGATCCCGGTAAAGCCTAGCTCGCTGATCGGCGTGTCTATGATGCGCTTCTCGCCGAACTCCGCTAGCATACCCTTGCTCACCTTATACGCGCCGTCGTACTCGGCCACTTCCTCGCCCATGAGGAATACGTTCGGGTCGCGACGCATCTCTTCGGACATCGCTTCATTGAGTGCTTCGCGGAATTGGATGGTGCGCATGGATCAGTTACGATTGACGGGCGAAGGTAAATGCCAGCCCAGAACCAGGGGGCGCGTTCCTTTGCTGACCTGCCCCTTTCCGATGATGGACGCCGTAGGCTGAAGCTGGGTTCCGTTGGCTTACTACCTTTCACGGCCCAAGCACCTGCCATGACGATACGTTACTCACTTCTTGTCTGCACCACGCTCATTGTGCTCTCCATCACTGCGCAGGATGCGTTGATGCAAATGGGTACAGCCTATCCCAAAGTGGTCAAAGGCCTGGAAGGCGACCTGCAATTGGTGACCAATGGCACCACCGATGCCTCGGGAAGTCCCGTGCTGATGGTGATGGAAGGCGCTGGCTACAAAGCCGTGCGGCTGGGTGCGGACATGAAGCCGGGGGAGGAATTGTCCCTGCGCCAACAGAGTTTCGACGGGTTGAAGTGGGACGCCATCACCAGCCTGCTCACCGATCAGGGCCTACACATCCTGTTCGTGTCGAACGGGAAGAAAACGGCCGACTATGGCATCGGCCTGCTGAATGTGGATGGCGCTTTATCCATTACCGGCTTCCACAAGGTGGCCACCTTCGACCATCCAGCTCCTTTCGACCCCAGCACCACCACCTGCCGCAAGACCCTGCCCGATCTGATCCTCTTCGACAGCGGTGCCGCCTATGACCAGACCGACCGCCTCGTCGCCTCACCCGATGGTCAGCACTTTCTGGTGAACCATTACACCCACCAGGAAAAAGGCCCGAAGAAGTTCTGGTTCGCCTGCCTGGACCGCGAGATGAACGCTGAATGGAGCGGGATGGCCGAACTGCCCTACGAGGATGTACAGAGCGATGTGCACCAGATCACCCTCACGAACGACGGCCGCATCGTGCTGCTCACCTACGTCTTCAAATGCGCCGACCAATCGCTTGCAGGTGACAAGATGTGCCACGAGACGCACATCACATTCCTTCGCTCGCAAGGCCGGAGCGTGAGGGACCTGTTGCTGGACAAGGACTTCGTTTCCAGCGCGCGGCTGATGCCGAAGGATAACGGGCAGTTGATGGTGGCGATGCGTTACGGATCGCTCACCGGCAATCCCGGACTTGTGCTCACCATCGATTCTGCCATCAGCAAGCTGAAGAACACACCGCTTGTTGACCAGCGTGTTGCGACGATCCACAAGATCAAGCTGAGCACCTTCGGCGTGCCGGAGGTGGAAACGGGCAAGAAGGTCACCGGCAACCGCGCCACTAAGGTGCCTGATGAGGTGGTCGAGTTGATGCCCGCTTGGAACGGTGGCCATGTGTTGCTCGAAGGCTTCCGCGACAAGGACCTGCAAGTGACCATGGGTGATGCCATCGCCATCCGCACGTTGCATGGCGCATTGCGCGCCACCTATTTCGATGATCATGATTCGCTACGCTGGCAACAGACCGTGGACCGTGCGTTCATGACCACAGCGGGGGAAGCCTATGGATCCGCGGCCATCAAGCTTTCGCCTGATGGATTGTTGCTCATGTATAACCACACCCCCGGAGGATTGAATGCGATCAACGCCAGCTATGCCGATGCTGGTGATGAAGGCAAGAAAAAGAAGGACAAGGGTGCGCCGGTTGAGGCCAGCGAACTGCACATGGCCTTAATCCCCGCCACTGGTCAGGCGCCGAAGGAACGTTCTCTGGGCCGTCCCACCAATGGCTTCACCCTGTGCCCCATGACCATGGTGATCGGCCGGTCCATGGACAAAGCGTGGATCAAGGGATATGACAAGGGCACGCAGCACCAGTTCGTGGAAGTGCCGTTGCGCTGACCCCCGCATGCCCAACGGCCCGTTGTGAGGCCTGATCTGTTGGTACTGCGCACTACTGGCACTGCTTGCGGACCCTACTGCCACTCACTTTTGCGGCCGTGAGCCCGCGCTCCTCGCCCCCACCCACGACCCGCTGGCAACAGCGCTTGCAACTGCGCATCACGGCGGCCTTCGCTTGGCTGGGCAACAAGGTGATGACGAGTCGCCTAAAGGAGCTCACCTTATTGACCCTCCCTTATCAGGTGGCTGCGGTGATCACCGCACTGATCGCCGTGGGCTACGCCAAGCTCTTCGACTGGATGGAAGTGCAACAGCATTGGGTACTGCACCACCACCCGGACTGGATCATGGTCACCGTGCCTGTGGGCTTCCTTACCAGCTGGTTCTTGGTGAAGAAGTTCTCTCCCTTCGCCGGTGGAAGCGGTATTCCACAGTTGATGGCCGCCATCGAAGTGGCCGACGACAAGAGCGAGAACGACCGCAGCTGGAAGTTCCTGAACGCGCGCATCATCGGCGTGAAGATCCTGAGCAGCTTGGCCATGGTGGTGGGCGGCGGCGCCGTGGGACGCGAAGGCCCCACGCTGCAGATCGCCGGCAGCGTGTATCGCGTGGTGCACAAACTGCTGCCTCCGTTCTGGCCCGCCGTGAGCCGGCGCGTGATGATGATCACCGGAGGCGCCGCCGGATTGAGCGCAGCCTTCAACACGCCGTTGGGTGGTATCGTATTCGCCGTGGAAGAGCTCACCAAGACCCACCTCGCCAACTTCCGCACGGCCGTATTCACCAGCGTGATCATAGCGGGTATGACCGCCCAGCAGCTCCTAGGCAATTACCTCGGTCCCTTCCTAGGCTATCCAAAGACCGAGACCGTGGGCGGCTCGTTCATGTACAAGGTGCTAGTGATCGCGTTAGCCGCTGGCGCCGCTGGCGCGCTGTTCTGCAAAGTGGTGCTCTTCCTGGACAAGTGGCGGCGCGGCCTGAAGACGCTTCCCGTGCAGGCCGCCTGGTGCCTGGCGTGTTCCCTCGCCTTCTTCGCCTGTTACAAAGTGCTGGGCGAACATGTGCTGGGCAGCGGTCGCGGCATTTTACAGACCTACCTCTTCGATGACCATGTAGATCCGTCGTGGCGCGACATCGCAGCGCGATTGCTGGCACCGCTCACCTCCTTCAGCGCCGGAGGCGCCGGCGGAATCTTCGGGCCCTCGCTGAGCAGTGGCGCCATCATCGGTGGCTGGGTAGGCCAATTCTTCGATCCCACCCCCGGACAATTGCGGCTGCTGATGCTCACTGGCATGGTGGCCTTCCTTACCGGCGTATCGCGATCACCGTTCACTAGCGCCATCCTCGTGTTGGAAATGACCGACCGCCACAGCGTGATCTTCCAGCTGATGTATGCTGCGATGGTGGCCAATCTCATCGCCAATGGCATCGACCGCAAGCCGTACTACGAACGCATGAAGGAGCGTTTGCTGAAGGCCATCGGCGTGGGGGTCACAAAGAAGTCGCCAGAGGATGATAAAATGGCCGGCTTCGGGTTGGGATAAGTCGGCTCCGCGCCGATAAGGGATCGACCTTTCTGTGCCGATCTTTGCCCCGAGAGACCATGAAACAATACCACGACCTCCTTCAGCACATCCTGGACCACGGTACGCGTAAGAGCGACCGCACGGGCACCGGTACCATCAGCTGCTTCGGCTACCAGATGCGCTTCGATCTGGCCGACGGATTCCCGTTGGTCACCACCAAGAAGCTCCATACCAAGAGCATCATCCACGAACTGTTATGGTTCCTACAGGGCGACACCAACATCGCCTACTTGAAGGAGAACGGTGTGCGCATCTGGGACGAGTGGGCCGATGCGAACGGCAACCTAGGCCCTGTCTATGGCAAACAATGGCGCAGTTGGGCCGCCCCAGATGGCCGTACGATCGACCAGATCAGCGACCTGGTGGCCATGATCAAGAAGAACCCCGACAGCCGCCGCTTGATCGTGAGCGCGTGGAATCCGGCCGATGTGCCCAACATGGCGCTTCCCCCTTGCCACTGTCTCTTCCAGTTCTACGTGGCCGATGGTAAGCTCTCCTGCCAACTCTATCAACGCAGCGCGGACACCTTCCTCGGTGTGCCATTCAACATCGCGAGCTACGCGCTACTGACGTTGATGATCGCCCACGTCTGCGACCTGAAGCCGGGAGCGTTCATACACACCTTTGGCGATGTGCACCTGTACACCGATCATCTTGAGCAGGCCCGTCTGCAGCTGAGCCGCGAACCGCGTGCCTTGCCCACCCTGCGCATCGACCCCACGGTGAAAGACCTGTTCGCATTCCGCTTTGAGCATTTCACGCTGGAGAACTACGATCCACACCCGCACATCAAAGCCGCCGTCAGCGTATGATCATCAGCGCCATTGCCGCCGTGGCAGAGAACGGAGTGATCGGGTCCAACGGCGATCTGCCTTGGCACCTTCCCGATGACATGAAGTTCTTCCAGCGTACCACGCTGAACCACCACATCATCACTGGTCGCAAGAATTACGAGAGCATTCCCGAGCGTTATCGACCGCTGAGGGACCGCATGAACCTGGTGGTAACGCGCACACCGGGGTATGAGGCACCGGGTGCCTTGGTGTGTGCCTCCCTTGAGGCCGCCATCGGTATAGCACGCGTGGCGGAACAGAAAGAGGTCTTCATCATCGGCGGTGGACAGCTGTATGCCGAGGCGTTCGAGAAGGGACTCGTGAAGCGGCTGTACCTCACCACCGTGCATGCCAAGCCGAAGGGCGATGTGTATTTCCCCGAGATCGGCAAGGGCTGGAAGGAAGTATGGACCGAAAAGCACGAGAAGGATGAGCGGCATGCCTTCGCGTTCACCTTCAAAGTGCTTCAACGCTGAGCGGATCACTACGCACAAGAGGTTGTGATGCCCGGAGCCGCATCCGATCAAACCCTATGCCCGCTGAATGGTCATAGGTGCACGAAACACCCCTCATCATGCTGAACAAACAACTGCTCTCCATCGCCGCGATCGCGCTGCTTGGACTGGTGGCCTGCAAGAAGGACAAGGAAGAGGTCTTGGACCTGGACTACACGAGTGCCAGCGACAACGCCCGCGCCGAGGATGCGTTCAGCGACATGCTTACGCAGGTGGACAAGGCCGTGGATGAGAATGGCCTACGCAGTGCCGATGACGCTTGCGACCCCACGGTCACATTCGACACCCTCTCCAGCCCCCGCACCATGACGATCGACTTCGGCACCGTGAACTGCACGGCCGCCAATGGTCGCATGCGCCGTGGGCAGATCCTAGTGTCCTACACCGGTCGTTACCGCGATCCAGGTACGGTCATTATCATCACGCCACAGAACTATTACGTGAACGACAACCACGTGCAGGGACTGAAAACAGTGACCAACATGGGTGAGGACCAGAACGGTCACCTCTATTACAGCGTTCTGGTGGATGGAACGCTCACTGCCAGTGACGGCAGTTGGACCGCCACGCACCATGCCGAGCGCACGCGCACCTGGATCGAAGGGCAGGACACACCGATCATCACCGACGATGTATACCTGATCACCGGTGGGGGCAATGGCGTGAACCGCAATGGAATGGCCTACACCATCAGCATCCTGAACGCATTGCGCGTGCAGGTGGGGTGCCCCTTCATAACCGCCGGCACCGTGCAGATCACCCCGCAGGACCGCCCCGTCCGTACGATCGACTATGGCAACGGCGCATGCGATGGCATCATCTCCATCACCGTGAACGGCCAGACCTTCACCATAACGCTCGGTTAGTCCGCAAAGCATTCCACGAAAAAGCCCTTCGCGTTGCGAGGGGCTTTTTCATTGGGCATCCCTGGCTCAGCAGATTTCTGTTGCATCCTGCCGGTCTGCGTGGCTCTTTCAGCCGTTCCATCCCCCGATCCGCCGTTCATCACGAACCGTTTGGCCCAGGGCCACGAACACCTCGTACTTCGTGTTAAGGCGGCTCCGGCCTTTCTCCAGCGTATGATCTATTTCCGTCGTTCGCCCATACCCTACCGCGTTGTGCTGGGCACCGCACTGGTCATGGCCACGCTCTTCCTGCTGCAGGCGTATATGCACCATTATGTGTATGCCGAGCTCAAGGACATGGGCGAGTTCAACTGGTGGCGCGAGGCCCCCGTCCCGTACCTCAACTTCCTCTTTTGGGCATTGCTATGCCCCTTGGTGTACATCATCTACCAGCGCTGGCCGCTCAACGTTCGGCCGGTCTGGCGCCACGTGGGCGCACATCTGGCGTTGGGCCTGATGATCGGCTCCGTTCACGAAGTGGTCACCAGTTCGGCCTACTACTACATCCTCTATCGCATCGGCGACTTCCAGTTCAATGGAGAATACCTGCACTTTGCCGTGAACGCCTTGCCACCCGCCATCCTGCAGCGCTTCATGGAGTACTGGACCCTGCTGGCCGTGTTGATCGCGGTGGAGTTCGCGAACCAGTCACGCGAAAAGCAGACGCAGCTCCTCAAGTTGCGGAACGAATTGCAGATCAGCCAGCTGAACGCGCTGAAGAAGCAGTTGCAACCACACTTTCTCTTCAACACGCTGAACACTGTGAGCGCGCTGATGGACACGGATGTGAACGGTGCCCGTAAGGTGCTCAGCCGTCTTGGCCAACTGCTACGCGCCAGTCTGGACCAGGACCAGCGTGACCTGGTGCCCCTGAGCCGTGAGGTGGAGCTTATCGGCAACTATCTCGGCATCGAGATGGTCCGTTTTCAGGACCGTTTACACGTGGAGTACGACCTTCCGCCGTCCTTGCTCCACGCTGAAGTTCCCAGCATGGTGCTACAACCGTTGGTGGAGAATGCCATCAAACATGGACCGGATGCCACCAGTGAGCGCGTGGAAATCCTCGTCCGGGCCCAGCGTAGGGACGAAACGTTAATTCTTACGGTTTCGGACAACGGGAAAGGCTGTTCCTATGTCACCACCGTAATGGAACGCGGTGGCATAGGACTGCGCAATGTGCGCGATCGGTTGCAGTTGCTCTACGGCGACGAAGCCACGTTCTCCATCTCATCACCCGAAGCCAAGGGCTTCATCGTACAACTCTCCATTCCACTGCGCAGCAACGCGGAACAGCCTGTACCTGCGCGCCGACAAATGACCGTATGAAACACATCCGCACTCTCATCGTAGATGATGAACCCGCTGCGCGCGCGCGCTTGTCCCGACTGCTGGCACAGGACCCTGAGATCGAAATGATCGGCGAATGCCGCAATGGGGTCGACGCCGTAGAGGCGATTGGCAAGCACAAGCCGGATCTGGTCTTCCTCGATGTGGAGATGCCACAGGTCAACGGCTTTGAGGTGGTCACGCGCGTTGGCAGCCAGCACATGCCCTTCGTGGTCTTCGTTACAGCACACGACCAATATGCCTTAAAGGCCTTCGACGTGAACGCCGTGGATTACCTGCTGAAACCCTACGATGATGACCGCTTCCAAGCCTCGCTCGCGAAGGCGAAGCAGCATATCGGTATGCGGGTGAACAACAAACTCACCGGCAAGTTGCTCGACCTGATGCGCGAACACATGCAAGCAAAGAGCGACCACACCGAGCAGTTCATCATCAAGGAAAAAGGGCGCGAATACAAGGTGCCGGTGGACGACATCATCTACCTGCGCGCGGAGGGCAACTACCTGCATTTGCAGCTAACAGAGCGCCACCACCTGTATCGGATGACCATGAACGCTGTGGAGACCGAATTGGACCCGGCGCGTTTCCTGCGGATCCACCGCAGCTACCTCGTGCACATCAACCATGTGCGCGGCCAGCGCTACAGTGGCAACAACGAGTTCATCTTCACCATGGCCAACGGTGAGCGCATCGTAAGCGGCCGAAGCTACAAGGAGCAGATCGCCAAGACCTTGCAGGAGCAGGTGGTGTGACCGATATCACCGTCCCGTCTTCGCGAGGGGTCCGTGCAGCCAACGGACCCTCGCGATCTTTAATTCAGGCTTGGAAATGAAAGATCGCTTCACGGCGCCAGAGCGCGCCGCTCGCGAAGGCGGTTGACGGGTAACTTCGTCGCATGCCCTTCCGAGACCTGTCCTGCCGGTCGATCGCTCTGCTGATCATCCTTAACACCTCACCATTCACGCTGCATACCTCGGCACAACGCCCGCCGGAACAGCCTGACGCCGCGAAGATCCTGCACAAAATGCAGAAACTCAATGTGCTCGGAAGCGTGCTGTACATCGTAGCGCATCCGGATGATGAGAACACGCGGCTGATCGCCTGGCTCGCCAATGGCAAGAAGGTGCGCACAGCCGACCTCAGCCTTACGCGTGGCGATGGTGGTCAGAACCTGATCGGCCCGGAACTCGGCGATGCACTCGGCATCATCCGCACGCAGGAGTTGTTGGAGGCGCGGCGTATCGATGGTGGCGAACAGTTCTTCACCCGCGCCGTGGACTTCGGTTACAGCAAAAGCGCGAAGGAGAGTTTTGAGAAGTGGGGGCACGACGAAGTGCTCAGCGATGTGGTGCGCGTGATCCGCACCTTCCGACCCGACATCATCATTACACGCTTTCCGCCTACGCGCGAAGCAGGGCACGGACACCACGAGGCTAGCGCGATCCTTGCGGAAGAAGCGTTCAAGCTTGCCGGTGATCCAAAAGCCTTTCCCGAACAACTGGCACAAGGCGTAGAGGTCTGGCAACCACGCCGCCTGTTCTTCAACGGCAGTACCTGGTGGAAAAAGAACCTCGCGGAGATCGCGAAGCCCGATTCTGGTTGGTATACCGTGGACGTGGGGGGCTACGACCCGTTGCTCGGACTAAGCTATACGGAGATCGCCGGGCGCAGTCGCAGCATGCACAAGAGCCAGGGTTTCGGTGCGGCGGAAACACGCGGGGAGATGATCGAGTACCTGAAACTCATCGCCGGCGACAAGCCGAAGACGAGCGACATTTTTGAGGGGATCGATATGACGTGGGGGAAGGTCTCTACATCAACATCCATCCAACGGCATGTACGTGAATTGATCGACACCTACTCTCCCGCGATGCCTGCAGCCAGCGATTCCCTGCTCTGCCTCCTCAACAACGAACTCAACAACCACGACAAGAACATTGATGAGCAAGGGTGGCTCAGCGTAAAGACGCGTCAGGTAGAAGACCTGTTGATGGCTTGCAACGGGCTAGTCGTTGAGGCGTTGTGCGATGCCGATGTTGCGATAACGGGATCACTGTACACCTTCAAACTTACAGCGACCAACAGGGGCAAGAACGCGCTTGCATGGATCCTGTCCGATGGAACCGAAAAGGAACTCGGAACCAATATGCCCGTCATTCAGGAGATCACCCAGCAGGCCACTATGGAAACTGACATTCCCTTCTGGCTGCGCCTTCCGCACAATACCCTCTATACCATCGGTGATCCCACCCTGATCGGTCAACCTGATATTCTGGGCCAGCTCGTCACGACCGTTCGGATCCGTTTCGACAAACGCACGGTCCTGCGGAGGGTCATACCTGTCCAGCACCGATGGGTGGATCGCGTGAAGGGTGAACTTACCCAGACGTGCGCCGTCGTTCCACCGGCATCCGTTCACGCGGGAAAAACGATCATCCTCATGACCGCTGACAGTGTTGATGTTCCGCTCGGGGTGGATGTCTTCTCCGATTCGCTCAAGGGCGGTATCGTGTGCTCGAGACCTGAGAACTGCATCCTGGAGCCGATGTACCAATCCTTCGCCGGAGTAAGGGGGGACCGAATCGGTGCCTCCGTCCGAGTGAAAGCAGACAAAGGCAGCAAGTGCAGCGACGTGGATGTTTCCATCGGCACCAAGAACGGAATGATAGAACGTACCCAACGTACGATCACCTATGATCATATCACAACACAACGGTATTCCACGCCGTCTTTCTTCCGGGTCATCCCTGTCTCTGTTTCAGCGAACGCCAAACTCGTTGGCTACATCAAAGGTGCAGGCGATGATGTGGCACAGGGCATAGAGCAGTTGGGTGTGAAGGTGGACCTCGTGGATCCGGCCACCGCCAGCCTGGAAAGTCTAACGAAGTACGACGCGATCGTCACCGGCATCCGCGCCTACAACACGGTGGAAGCGATGAAGACCTTGAACCCACTGCTTATGAAGTACGTGGAACAAGGTGGCACGCTGGTATGCCAATACAACACCAAGAGCAGCGATATGATGCTGCCGGATTCCCTCTTCGGGCCTTATCCGTTCAAGCTCACGCGCGATCGCGTCACCGTGGAGGAAGCACCACCGACCTTCCTTGCGAAGGACCATCCACTGTTGAACACACCGAACAAGATCACAACGGCCGACTTCGATGGCTGGGTGCAGGAGCGCGGTCTCTACTTCTGTGGAAGTCTTGATCCGCATTACACACCACTGATCGCATGGAACGATCCAGGTGAGCAACCGCTCACTGGTGGCTTGATCACCTGCGACTACGGTAAGGGTCGTTATATCTACACAGGCATCAGTTTCTTCCGGGAGCTACCCGCGGGGGTGCCCGGAGCGTATCGCTTGTTCGCGAACTTGATCAGCAAACGCCAATGATCGCTTCCAATACCTTCGACTTCAGTATACGTTCTGGTTCATGAGCAACACAACGAACGTCGCCATGGCATCGCATGTCTCTGACCTAGCGGAGCTCCTGATCGGCTCGGAGATCATCCGGATCGGGGGCGAGATCAACGTGCGCATCGCACAGGGCGAACTGATCCACAACCTCACGATCGGCGATTTCAGCCCGGCCATCTTCCCGCTCCCGGAAAAGCTGCGCGAATTGATCCGCCAGGCCTACTCAGAGGGCCACAGCAACTACCCGCCGGCCAATGGCGTGGCGGAACTGCGCAAAGCGGTGAGCAGCTACATCAAACGCGGTCAAGGCCTCGACTACAGCGCCGAGGATGTGCTGGTGGCCGGCGGCGCCCGACCCTTGATCTACGCCACGTTCAAAGCGATCGTGAACCCCGGTGAGAAGGTCGTTTACCCAGTGCCGTCCTGGAACAACAATCACTACACATACCTGCACAGCGCGGAAAAGGTGGAAGTGGCCGCCACACGGGAGAACAGGTTCCTCCCCACTGCCGAAGATCTGCGACCACACCTGGCAGGTGCAGCACTGCTGGCTCTTTGCTCGCCGCTGAATCCCACCGGCACATCGTTCACGCGTGATCAGTTGGAAGCCATCTGCGACCTGGTGCTGGAGGAGAACGCACGCCGCAATGGCGATAAGCCTTTGTACGTGATGTACGATCAGGTCTATCAGGAACTCACACTGGACGGCACTGAACATGCAGATCCCGTTTCGATCCGTCCGGAGATGCGGCCGTATACCATCTTCGTCGATGGCATCTCCAAATCGCTTGCTGCCACAGGCGTTCGTGTGGGCTGGGCCTTCGGACCTACCGAGGTGCTTAATAAGATGCGGGCCATTCTTGGTCATGTGGGTGCATGGGCGCCGAAACCGGAACAAGTGGCCACGGCCCGCTTCCTCGATGACGCCCCAACATTTGAAGCGGCCGTGCACCAACACCGTGTCATGATCTCCGAACGCGTGAACGGATATTACAGCGGCTTTACCCGCCTGAAGTCCGAGGGCTATCCCGTCGATGCTATTCCCGCGCAAGGGGCCATGTACCTAACGGTGCGCATCGGCATCGTGGGCCGCACCACCTCTGAAGGCCATGTGTTGCGTAATGCGACGGATGTCACCTACTACCTGATCCAACTTGCCCGCGTAGGACTTGTCCCCTTCGTGGCCTTCGGGTCATCCGACGACAGCGACTGGTTCCGCTTGTCAGTGGGCACAACACGCATGGAGGATATCGATGGCGTGGTCACCGGGATCCGCCGCGCCATCGATGCACTTGCATGAGGCAATGCGCCATCGCTGGTCCCTACATATCAGCTGATAGGTACGCTGATGCACTGGCTTGACTGGACGATACTACTCGGCACGCTCGGCTTCATCGTAGGCTACGGGAGCTGGAAGACGCGACATACCACAACCCTGGATGGGTATCTGCGCGGCGACAATCAGGATCGATGGTGGGCCGTGATGCTCAGTGTGATGGCGACCCAGGCCAGCGCGATCACCTTCCTGAGTACGCCAGGGCAGGGCTTCCTCGAAGGTATGGGCTTCGTGCAGTTCTATTTCGGCCTTCCGCTTGCCATGGTAGTGATCGCCTACGTTTTCATTCCTCTCTTCTACAAGTGGAACGTGTACACCGCCTACGAATTCATCGGCAAACGCTTTGACCACCGCACGCGCCTCCTCACGGCGATCCTCTTCCTGATCCAGCGTGGGCTCAGCACCGGTATCACGATCTATGCGCCGAGCATCGTCCTGAGCAAGGTGCTGCATTGGCCTCTGGGTTGGACCTGCGTGTTCATCGGTGCGCTGGTCATCATCTACACGACCACCGGCGGCGCGAAGGCCGTGGGAGTAACACACAAGCAGCAGATGGCCGTGATGTTCGGTGGGCTGTTCGTGGTGTTCGGCTTCATCGTCTTTTACCTGAAGGACGCCGTGAGCTTCGGTGAAAGTCTGAGCCTCGCAGGAGTTCTTGGCAAGTTGAACGTGATCGATACCTCCTGGGACCCGAAAGCCAGGTACACGCTGTGGAGTGGCCTGATCGGTGGCTTCTTCCTGCAGCTCTCCTACTTCGGTACGGACCAGAGCCAGGTGCAGCGCTATTTAAGCGGACAGACCGCGCAGCAGGCCCGCAACGGCTTGCTCATGAACGGCCTTGTAAAGATCCCCATGCAGTTCTTTATCCTGCTGATCGGCGTGATGGTTTTCGTGTTCTACCTCTTCCATGCAGCACCGGTGCACTGGAACGCAGCGAACGTGGAGTTGTTGAGCGCCGTTACGTCAGAGTCGCAGAACACAGGGAGTGGCCGGATGGAAATGCAAGGCATCAGCGTCGAAGACCGGCCTTCAGGAATGTCGGACGCACGAGCCCAACGGCGCGCCCATGGGCTCGAAGCCATGCATGCGCAGAATGCAGCCGCCATCGCCGCGGCGGCATCCGGCTGGGTAATGGCTGAGCGCGATGGAAGCGCTGACGGCGCGGCCCAGGCGGAACAAGCCTTGAAACTGGCCTTGGCCCGCGACGGAGCACTCCGGACGGATTATACCACGCTCGTGCGAAATGCATTGCCTGCCGCAGAGCCGAATGACAAGGACTACATCTTCATCAGTTTCATCATGGACCATATGCCGGTGGGCGTCGTGGGCTTGCTGCTAGCCATGATCTTCTGCGCAGGCATGGGCAGCACAAGCTCGCAGCTCAGTGCGCTGGCCACGACCAGCGTGGTGGACGTGTTCCGCTTTGTAGGCACCGGTGAACAGCTGGTGGTCGCCACCAAGTGGGCCACGGTGGTCTTCGGTATCCTGGCCTTGTGCTTCGCTGCCGTTTTCTCACTCTTCGAGAACTTGATACAGGCCGTGAACATCCTGGGCTCGTTGTTCTACGGCACCATCCTCGGCATATTCCTGGTGGCCTTCTTCCTCAAGCGAGTTCAGGGCATGGCCGTATTCATGGCTGCGTTGATCGCTCAGGCCGCCATCCTCTTCATCCACTTCTCCGGTATCGAGATCGCGTTCCTTTGGTACAACCTGATCGCCCCAGCCATCCTGGTGGTGCTGGCCATTCTGCTACAGATCGTCCTTCATGACCAACGAAGATCACAGGTATGACCACATGGGACCTCAAGGGTAAGCGCGCATTGATCACAGGGGGAACACGCGGCATTGGTGCAGCCACCGTTGATGAGTTCCTCGCGCTGGGCGCTGAAGTGGCGATCTTGTCGCGCAACTTGGCGAAGCGTGCTGGTGTGATCACCATCAACGCCGACCTCAGCATCCTAGCGGATCGCGCGCGTGCTGCAAAGGAACTGACCACGCATTGGGACCGTCTGGATGTATTGGTGAACAACGCCGGTATGAACATCCGTAAAACCTGGGCGGAGATCACTGATGCCGAACGCGACCTGGTGATGAATACGAACGCGCTGGGACCGATGGACCTAACCAAGCAGTTACTCCCCCTCTTACGAAAGGGTGTGAACGCCTCCGTGGTGAACGTCGCCAGCGTGGCCGGCATGGTGGATGTAGGCAGCGGCGCCACTTATGCGCTCAGCAAGGCCGCCCTGCTTCAATTCACGCGTAGCCTGGCCGTGGAATGGGCGCCGATGCACATCCGCGTGAACTCCGTGGCGCCTTGGTACATCCGCACACCGTTGACCGAGCCTGTGCTGTCGCAGCCGGAGCGCATGCAGAAGATCCTCTCCCGCACGCCGATGCACCGCGTGGGAACAACCGAGGAGATCGCCGCGGCCATCACGTTCCTGGCCATGGACAAGAGCAGCTTCATCACGGGCCAGTGCATCGTGGCGGACGGCGGCTTCCTGGCGCTCGGCATGTAATGACAACGCCCCACCGCATGCGGTGGGGCGTTGTTCAAAATGCGTTACTAAACTACTTGCCTGCGGCCTTCGCCGTCCATTCGTTGAAATTGGCCTCGTATTCCGCCACAGTCGACTTCTCGCCTTCTTGACCGGCCAAGGCCATGGCTTCGCGCGCGTTGGCCGCAGCCTCTGCATACATGTTCATGGCAGCCTGGATCTCCGCCAATTGGAAGGTGTTCCAGTATTTCTTCGTCATGCTCACGCTCTTCGTGGCATAGCCGAGCGCCTCCTTCATACCCAGATCACGGTCCTTGTAGAATCGCGCGGCCTTGTAATAAGTACTATAGTCGGCCTTGGGATCCGCAAGTGCTGCTTTGATGTTGGCCATGCTCTGGTCATTGGCATCTGCCACGATCGATACGAACGCCTCCTGCTTTTCCCATCGGAACACAAGTTCCGCACGGTCCTGGCCCAAATTTTCGAACCCCATAGTGAACGATTCCGTCATCGGCACTTCGCGGGTAGCCGCTTTGATCGTGAGCACATCTTCTTCCGGCTTATACCCGGTGGCCCCCCACAGCTTGGTATTCTTGTTGAACATGACAACCCAAGCACCATCATTGGGAACGGTGAACACAGCGTAATCACCTGCCGGTAGCTTCTGGTCGTTGATGACCAGCGCGCCCGTGGTGCTCAAGATGGTGCTTCCGTTCGCGCCCGTGCGCCAGATCTCACCGTAGGGCACGAGGCCTCCAAAAACCTGGCGGCCCTTCATCGAAGGACGTGAATACGTGATCGTTACATCCGTGATCCCGATGCGTTGTTTCACGGTCGCACTCGGACTGGGAGCAGGAAGGTCCTGGGCTAACGTGAATAGCGGCAGGACAGCGAGCGCCAGGGGCGCGAGGAGATGTTTCATGGTCATGGTCATGTTGAACGGGTCACGAATATATAGCAGGATAGGACAGTCTTGGATGCCAAGACCATCCGCCAATGAGGTGCATCCCATCCGGGACAACAATGCCTGTTCGACACTGGATCAGGCCACCTTCAACTGACCTACGCGACTTCGGTCGAACTTCTCGCGCGCATAACTGAGCGTAACTCGAAGTTCGCCCTGCTTCTCTGCGGAACCCGGTATCTCGTACATCGCATCCGTCATAATGGCCTCGCAAATGCTTCGCAACCCACGTGCACCAAGCCTGTAGTCGATGGCCTTTTCCACGATGAAGTCCAGTACTTTCTTGTCGAAGGTGACCTTCACCTTATCCATCTCGAAGAGCTTGACGTATTGTTTGATCAGGGCATTCTTCGGCTCGGTGAGGATGCGGCGAAGGGTGTCGCGGTCCAAGGGATCCAGGTAGGTAAGCACCGGGAAGCGGCCAATGAGCTCTGGGATGAGGCCATAGGCGCGCAGATCCATAGGGCTCACGTACTGCAACAGGTTCTCCTCCATGATGCGCGCTTCGCGGCTGGCACTGTAGCCCACAGCGCTGCTCTTCACACGGCGCGCGATGATCTTGTTGATCCCATCGAAGGCACCTCCGCAGATGAACAGGATCTTCTTGGTGTCCACCTGGATCAACTTCTGCTCCGGATGTTTGCGCCCACCTTGGGGAGGCACGTTCACCGTGCTCCCTTCCAGCAACTTCAGCAATGCTTGTTGTACGCCTTCACCACTCACATCACGCGTGATGCTCGGCGTATCGCTCTTGCGGCTGATCTTGTCTATCTCGTCGATGAACACGATGCCGCGTTCGGCTTTGCTCACATCGTAATCCGCAGCCTGCAACAAGCGGCTCAAAATGCTCTCGACGTCCTCGCCCACATAGCCCGCCTCAGTGAGCACGGTGGCGTCGGCGATGGCGAAGGGCACGTTCAACATCCGAGCGATGGTGCGGGCCAACAAGGTCTTGCCCGTGCCTGTTTCACCCACCAGGATGATATTGCTCTTCTCGATCTCCACGTC
>JBKJNF010000283.1:0-4806 GCA_046596155.1 Flavobacteriales bacterium
TGCCGGCGCAGGACATCCACGTGCTGCGCAACTTGGAGGACCGGGATCATACCCCGTGGTTCAAGGTGAACGACGGAGATGAACTGCGCACACCTGAATGGTCCTTCGCATGGAGCGAACGGAAGCGCTGGTGAGCGCGTGCGCAAGGATCGGTCATGCACCTTCGTTCAACTCCAAAGAGCACCACCATGCGCGCATCCGCCTCCTCCTTCCTGCTGGCTCTTCCGTTCCAGGCCGCGATGGCCGTGGACTTCACCCCGCTGGTCGAACTGCTCGAACGCGGGCAGGTGACGTTGCAGCCCAAGGGACTCGGCGGCCACAGCGGTGATTGTCTCAGCGTGGATGTCAGGAGCACGTCGTCCACTCCACTCCGCACGAGCATTCCCGCCGGGTGGGTCTTCGTGAGCGAAATCCCCGATGTGCAGGACCTGATCGTGGTGCGCGAAGAGGCCATCGCCCTTGCACCGCACGGGCAGGCCACCGTTACCTGCCGGGCCTTCTGCTGCGAGGCAGAGAATGCAGGTCCCGATGCGGGCGAGGCGTATCGGAAAGGTCATCCGGCTGCGAAAAAGCTGCTCGCCCTCGCACAGATGGTCGACAGCAGCGACTATGCTGACAACCTTGTGCAGAGCGCCGTGTGGGTGTTGAGCAATGGTCACGACATCGCTTCGCTCGGCGCGTTGGATGGCACAGGTGAGGATACACTGCGAAACAAGTTGAGCCTGCTCAGTGGGCAACCCGCGCCTCGGTACACAGTGCGCTATGCCCCATCAGAACATGCCGCGTGCAGCGGACGACCGGAATCCATATCCCGCGTGATCGAGTTCATCACTGGCGGTGCGCAACGCCTTACGGTGATCGTGAAGAACGATGCGGGCCGCCTGATGGAAGTGATGTATGACCGTGAGCTAATGGTGCCCGGTGAATACACCATGCCGGTGACCGCGCACGTGCTGGACTGGCCCAAGGGTCGGTACGCCTTCTACGTTTACTCCGATGAAGCTTCGTCCGTGCGCCGTCTTCCCTTCGTGCTCTGAACTTCCGCTACCTTCCGCCCATGGCGCGGATCGCGGTATTCTGTGGGGCCAGTGCGGGCCACCATCCGCACTATGCTGAAATGGCGGCGGAGGTCGGGCGCGTCATTGCCCAAAGCGGCTACGGCATCGTTTATGGCGGTGGGCACGTGGGCTTGATGGGCATTGTGGCCGATGCCGCGATGAAGGCCGGTGGCGAAGTGATCGGGGTGATCCCGCGTTTCATGGAAAAGGCCGAGGAGGCGCACAAAGGCGTAACGCAACTCATCCTGGTGGAGTCCATGCATGAGCGTAAGATGAAGATGCACGAGCTGAGCAACGCAGTGATCGCTCTGCCCGGCGGATTCGGCACCATGGACGAGCTGTTCGAACTGCTCACCTGGCGGCAGATCGGACTGCACGATCAACCGATCGGCCTGCTGAACGCATTCGGCTTTTATGACGCGTTGCTGGAGCAATCCATGCACATGCGGAACGAAGGCTTCCTACACGGCGACACGCGGATGATCGTGGCCGCCGACATCTACGTGATGCTGGAGCGTTTGTTCCTCTGATCATTGGATCGTCCTTGTGGTTGACACCGGTCATTGGTTCACCGTGACCTGGGAACTCCGGCTATCTTTCCTCTCTGAACGAACACACATGCGAACACTTGCCGCCCTGTTATTCCTTGTGAGTGATGTCTTGTTGCATGCCCAAAGCGCCGGCGATCTCCAGTTGCTGATCGATCCGCCGGGAGATATGCAGTATGCCAGCTATATCGATGGCACCGTGACGGCCACTGGGGAGGTCTACTTCCTTGGGGGGTATCAGAACGTTCCGGAAAGCGCATTCACGCTTGCCAAGTTCACGGCAACGGGTCAGCTTATCTGGAGCCGTAAAGTGGAAACCACCGCACCGGACCTTGGCATGGAGGCCCGCAAGGTGATGGTGGATGCCAATGATCAGATCACCGTTTTCGGGTACTTGGGCACGGGTAGCGGACTGACCTACTTCTTGCTCCGGATGACCTCCGATGGAATATTGGTCTGGAACCGCAACTATATGCCCGCTGGCGGCGGCAATGACTATGGTTCCAGCACGGCACAAATGCTCGAGGATGGTGGAGTGGTGATGAGCATTGGTCTGGAGAGCAAGGCGATCATGGTACGCCTTGATACTGATGGAAATGTGGACTGGTGCCGCAACTTCATCACCACGGACAACCCCACGGGTAAGAATCCGGGATTCGAGCCGGCGATCACTCCGGACGGGGGCGCGCTGATCACGGCAAAAGCGGAGAACGACATGTACCTCGTGCGGATCGATGGGACCGGCAGCGTTCAATGGTCGAACCGCTACCCCACTGGACACTATACCCATACCAAAACAGCACTGAGCCTTCCTGACGGAGGCTTCATGGTGGCTGGCGTAAGCGGGACCCTGCCCTTCGCCGCCCGACTCGATATCAGCGGAAATTTGGTCTGGAACAAGCAATACAACCTCGATGAAGGATGGATCGAGTGGTTCAACGGTATACAGCCATTGCCCAACGGCGGCTTCCTCCTCAGTCCGTCCCGTTCCTCTCTGGGGGTCATGGGCGTGCGCATCACAGCTACGGGCGATCCAGTGGAGGTGGCGCTGATCGATGGCAATGGAACAGCGAACGTGATCGGATCGCTGGGTGATAAGGTGGTGATGGTGGGGCGGACCATGGCGGCAGTGGACGGCGGCTTTCAGGATATGTTCATGCTGCTGAAGCTGAATGCGGATCTAGGCATGACGTGCTTACGTGCCAATTCCGGCGCCTGGACCGTAGATCAACCGCTCACAGAACCTCCGGTACCTGGATGTTCGTCGATGGATGAGCTATTGATCGGATCGACGTTCCCCGTCGTTGTCTCCAACGTGACCTTCACCACTCGGGAGCTCTGTGCATCGCTGACTGGTGTTGCTGAACACGGACGTTCTCAGGAGCTCCGCGTGTACCCGTCCCCTGTGTCAGCCGGCACGGCAATCTCCGTGGACCTGAGCGAAGTGAAGGATGTAACGCGCGTAGAGTGCATCGCCTCGGACGGGCGTTTGTTGCGCACTGAATTTCCGGCCGCGGGTGCACAGCAACTCACCTTGGACACTAAAGGTTTGCCTCAGGGAATCCACTTGATCCGCACCGTGGATCGGGATGGACGAAGCGGTAGGACCGCTCGCTTCGTGGTTGAATGACGCATCTGCCATTTGCACTATGCAGTTGCGCTATGCCCCATTCCTCTTCAGCCTGCTCTTGAGCAACGCTTTGCAGGCCCAAGCGGCCACTGCGCGCCTTCGTGAAGAACTGGAGCAAATACATACCCTCGATCAACGCGACCGGTTGAACGCGGGCAACTACATCACGGGGCCGCAGAAGGACAGTGTGATCGCGCACATGGTGCTGCAGGATTCATTGGATCTGGTACGTGTGACAGCGATCCTCGATAGTGCAGGATGGCTTGGCGAAGAGGAGATCGGCCAAAAGGCGAACCAGGCCCTGTTCCTGGTGATCCAGCATGCGGACGCGAAGCCGGAGTTACAGGCGGAATACTTATTGATTATGCGCGAGGCCGTGCCCTTGGGGAACGCGATCCCGAACGAATTGGCCATGCTGGAGGATCGTGTGGCAGTGAACCACGGCCGGCAACAGATCTATGGATCTCAGATCGGCTGGAAGGACGGCAAGCCATTCGTGCGCGCGATCATGGATGAAGAGCACGTGAACGAACGCCGTGGTAATGTTGGCTTGGAGCCGCTTGAGAAATACGCAGAGCGCTTCGGGGTGAGTTGGTCGCCGCCGATAAAACGGGAGCGGGTGTTGCTCTTCCAACCCCCTCAATAGACAAGCCAACCATCATCGGTCCGATCCGCAACACTGCTGGTGGCTTTCCACGTTCGTTCGTCGTGATGTCGATCATTGGCGGGTGGCATAGGTACCTTGTCGGTCCGCTCTCAACGATCACTCCAATGCGACCAACGTCCACCACTCTCCTGCTCGCCTGTGCACTGCTGCTTTCCTTCCTTCCCGTTGCTCCAGCCAAGGCCCAATGTGTCAATCTCTTCCAGAACCCGAGCGTTGCGGTCTTAGTTGACAATGCCGGTGGAAGTACCTTCATCAGCAACTGTAGTCGACAAGATGAGTTCTCCAGGGTGACGGGTATTTTCGCACTCGCGGGCTATCGTTTCACAATAAGCGATGGCTCGTATATCACGGTCCATCGGGGATCGAGTACCGGTCCGGTCCTAGGCCAAGGATATTCACCGGTCACCGTGGTGGCGCCCACCAATGAAGACCTGTTCCCGTCTTGGAATACGGACGCTGCCTGTGGCACGGCCCAAAACTGTGTTGGCACCCAAGTTGAGCGAACCCAATGCGGTCCTGGCGAAGTGGAAGTGACCATTCAGATCAGCACGGATGACTACGGTTACGAGACCTACTGGCAGTTGACGTCAAGCGCCGATCCCTGCGGTACAAACACGATTTTCGAAGGCGGTAATCCCACCATGGGCTGCACAAGCGGTGGTGCACAAGTGCAGGACCTGAGCGGCTACGGCAACAACATCACCTATCCCGCCGGGCCCTGGTGCCTTACCGATGGGGCCACCTATATCATCTGGGCAGTGGACGATTGGGGCGATGGGAATGCGACCTATCAGGTGTTCGTGAACGGCATCCTCACGACGACCTTCTCCGAGCTGTTAGGCAGCACTGCTGCGCTGACCTTCATTGCCCAAGTGCCGCAGGCACGTGACATGAGCATTACGG
>JBKJNF010000319.1:0-4428 GCA_046596155.1 Flavobacteriales bacterium
AAGCGGTAGCAGCTTAGACCTCGATAGACCCTTGCCGGTTTCCAGACCTCAGAACGGCAGATCGTCGTCGTCCGCGCTGGAGGCAGCGGGCATGTCGGCCATGGAAGGTGGCGGAGCAGCCTGGTAACCACCACCGCTTGAAGCCGGTGCCGCAGAGCCCACGCGCTCGATGCGGTTGCCGCTGAGCGAAAGAAAGTATTTCATTACGCCATCCTTGCCCTGCCATTCGCGGCCGTTCACAAAGCAGGTCACGGTCACTTCGTCGCCCGGCTTGAAGCTGTCCAGCATGCTGGTGCGATCCTGCGTGAATTCAACGGGAATGTGCTGCGGGCGCTGTCCGCTGGGCTCCGTGATCACCAGTTCGCGCTTGCTGAACTTGTCGCTTACCTGCTGGGTTTTGCCGACCACTTTGATGCTGCCGGAGATGGTTACTTGTGCCATAGTGATGATCGCCGGGTGCCGGCGCGGTGTTGGTTATCGGTCGTTGAAGGCGAGCAGTGTCATGAAGGCTTCGTCCACGCGACCCTGCTCAAGCAAGCGGTGGGCGCGTTGGTGCAATTCGGTGCGAAGATCGTCCTTGTGCGCGATGTATTTTATGAACAGGTCGCTGAGCTCGGTGAGCTTGTATTCGTTCACGCGCGTCTCATCGGGCACCAGCTCCTTGATAGCGAGCATGCCCAGGTCGTTGCCGGTGAGTATGCAGCTCGTGCGGATATCCGCAGGCAGCGCGTCCACCCCGATGCCGAGGTGCGTGTTGGGTTGGGCCAGTTCGAAGAGCGCCTCGCCGTGAGCCCGGCAGTAGAAGTTGCCGCCCATGCGGCCCACCAGGTCGATCTTCTGTTGGTCGATCGTTCCTTGCGTAGTCAGGACACCTTCATCCACGTGCATCACGAGGACTTCGCAGATCACCAGGTTGCCGGCGGCACCTTCGGTTCCCGTGGCGATCACCTGTTTCACCACGCACTCAAACTGCACGGGACTTTCCTTCACGCGGAAGGGCTTCACACGTTCCGAGGGGATGGGCGTGAAGCCGGCCTTCTCGAATTCGTTCACGTCCGCGGGATATTCGCCGCTGGCCACGTTGGCCTGTTGTACCATGGCGTACGTGACCACATTGATCACCACTTCGGGCACGGCCTCCACGTTGTGCAACGAGTGCTTCGTGCTGTTATCGCGTCCGCGGCGGGCCGGGGAGAAGATCAGGATCGGCGGGTTGCTGCCGAAGCAATTGAAGAAGCTGAATGGGCTGAGGTTGGGCCGGCCCGCGCCGTCGATGGTGCTGGCGAATGCCACCGGACGAGGGCCAATACCGCCCAGCAGGATCCCGTGACGTTGCGGGATGGTCAGCTCGCTTAGCACAAAGGTCTTCATCGGGGCGCCGAAGATAGAAGCAGGACCAGCGCCGCCATGAGCACGACTTGTCGCACCGGGCCCAGAAAGGGCACACGGACCCATGCCCGCATTGGCACATCACAAAACGGTCCGCCCGTCTATCTTCGCCACCCCAAAACTTACGGACGTGGCGGAATTGGTAGACGCGCTGGACTTAGGATCCAGTGCCGCACGGCGTGGGGGTTCGAGTCCCCCCGTCCGTACAGATACGAGAACGACAACCTAGCGCGAGGGCAATGCGTGCATCGCCCCGATCTGAACGAGCATGAACATCGAACGCGAGAACACGGGGGCACTTACGGCCACCCTGAAGTTGAAACTCACACCGGAAGATTACAACCCCGGCGTAGAGAAGGCCTTGAAGGAGCAGCGCCGAACGGCCACCTTCCCTGGCTTCCGGCCCGGGCAAGTACCCATGTCCATCATTCGCAAGCGGGTGGGACGTGCTTTGCTGGTGAGCGAGGTGGAACGCATCATCGGCGAGTGTCTCAACGGCTATATTCAGGAGAACAAGCTGCGCCCTCTGGGACAGCCGTTGCCAACGCCGGACAGTATGGCGAATAACAACTGGGAGCAGCCCGGCGAGTTCAACTTCCAGTACGAGATGGCGCTTCAGCCGCAGGTGGAGGTGGAGCTGAATGAAAAGCTTGGCGTCGAATATCCCTTGGTGAACGTGGACGATGAACTGGTGAGCAAGGAGATCGCCGATATGCAGCGCCGATTCGGCAGCATGACGGATTCGATCATGGCCGAGGAGAAGGACATGGTGATCGGCGACCTCATCGAACTCGACGAGGACGGTAGCATCAAGCCGGGTGGGCTGATGAACCGTACGACCATTAGCCTGGAATACCTGCGTAGCGATGAAGCCCGGAAGCCATTCATTGGACAGGGCAACGGTGCCGAGGTGAGGATGGACCCCCGTACGATCAGCGACGGCTACGACGATCTGGCACGTATGCTGAACGCTGATGCCGACACCGTGCAGCGCTTGAGCGGACCTATGCTCTTCCGTGTGGCTGAAGTGAAGCGCATGATGCCCGTGCCTGTAGATCAACAGCTCTTCGACCGTGTCTTCGGCAAGGATGCCGTGGCGGACGAAGCGGCCTTCCGCAGCAAGGTGCGGGAAGGGCTCGAGAGCGCCTTCCGCCGCGATAGCGACCGCGTGTTCAAGCGCCTGGTGATGAAGACGCTGTTGGACAAGGCGAACATCGAGCTGCCCGAGAGCTTCCTGAAACGTTGGATCCAGAACACTAGCCAGAAGCCAGTGACGCCCGAGGAAGTCGAACAGGGTTTCGAGGGCTATGCCACGGGACTGAAGCGGGAGCTGGTGGAACAGCGTGTGGTGGAGAAATACGGACTGGAGGCGAAGGGAGAGGAATTGGATGCGTTCTCCAAGCGCTACGTCACGGACCAGTTCGGACAATACGGCATGCCCGCACCCGAAGGCGAGGAGCTGCAGCGCATGGCAGGTCGTTTGCTGGGCGACCGGGAACAGATCAAGCGCATGCGCGACACCATTGTGGAGCAAAAGCTGATGACCCACTTCAAGAACATGCTCAGCCCGAAGGAAAAGACCCTCACCTTCGACGAGTTCGTAAACTTGGCCCGCACGGCTTGATCATCACCCCCTAGAAAACGCATTCATGATCCACCACGACGAGTTCCGGAAATATGCGGTGAAGCACCGCGGCATCAATAGCATGGTCCTGCACGACTACCAAGCGAGCATGACCCCTTACATCATTGAGGAACGCCAACTGAACGTGGCCCAGATGGACGTGTTCAGTCGGCTTATGATGGACCGCATCATCTTCCTTGGTACGGCCATCAACGACCAGGTGGCCAACATCATTCAGGCACAGCTGCTGTTCCTGGAGAGCGTGGACGCCAAGAAGGACATTCAGATCTACCTCAACAGCCCCGGTGGCGGCGTTTACGCGGGTCTGGGCATCTATGACACCATGCAGTACATCAACCCTGATGTGGCCACCATCTGCACCGGTATGGCCGCGAGCATGGGCGCCGTGTTGTTGTGCGCTGGTGCCAAGGGCAAGCGCAGCGCATTGAAGCACGCACGCGTAATGATCCACCAACCGATGGGCGGCGCCGAGGGCCAGGCCAGCGACATGGAGATCACCGTGCGTGAGGTGCTCAAGCTGAAGAAAGAACTGTATGAGATCATCGCCAACCATAGCGGCCAGACCTTCGAGCGTGTGGAGAAGGACGGCGACCGCGACTACTGGATGGTGGCCGATGAGGCGAAGGCGTATGGCATGATCGACGAGTTGCTCGTCCGTAACACCAAGTAAGGTCAACATCCCCCACGAACGGGGCGGGGCGATGCGTTGGTCCAAGGGCCATAGCTGGTCGATCTCAAGTACAACAATGAAGGCCGGGTGGACGTCCACCCGGCCTTCACCGTATCTTGCGGTGCCTTAGAGGGAACACCATTCCCGGAAGGCTTCCCTCCATGGAGAAGAAAGAGATCAAGTGCTCCTTCTGCGGCCGCGATAAACAGGACACAAATGTGCTTATTGCCGGCATCACCGGGCATATCTGTGACAACTGCATCAACCAAGCGCAGAATATCATATCCGAGGAGCTGAGCCAGCGTGACAAGGGGGAGCTCGAGGGCAATGTGATCCTGCAGAAGCCGAGCGACATCAAGCGACACCTCGACGAGTATATCATCGGGCAGGATGAAGCGAAGAAGGTGCTGAGCGTGGCGGTGTACAACCACTACAAGCGTCTTGTGCAGAAGAACATCACCCACGACGACGTGGAGATCGAGAAGAGCAACATAATCCTGGTTGGTGAAACAGGCACGGGCAAGACCTTGCTGGCCCGCACCATCGCCCGGATGTTGAATGTGCCCTTCGCAATCGCCGATGCCACCGTGCTCACCGAGGCGGGCTACGTAGGCGAGGATGTCGAGAGCATTTTGAGCCGTTTGTTGCAAGCCGCGGATTACGACGTGAGCAAGGCCGAACGCGGTATCGTGTTCATTGACGAGATCGACAAGATCAGCCGCAA
>JBKJNF010000042.1:0-13599 GCA_046596155.1 Flavobacteriales bacterium
AGTAGCTGGCGCGGCAGCGCCGCTCCGTTCAGCGCTGGAGTTCAATGAAGGCGTGAATGATGTGCTCGAAAGTGATGGTCATCTGGTGAAAGAGCATCCCAAGGAGATGGCCGTGGAACAGGTGCGCGTGAACGGGACCTACGGCCTGGATCCCGTTTTAGACAACGCCGCTTGGACCTTGACCGTAGCGACTGGCTATCCGGGATCGGACAGCGTTCTACACATCACCTTGGACCAGATCCGCCAATTGCCGAAGACGGAGATCGTGTACGATCTTAAATGCATAGAAGGTTGGAGCCAGATCAGCCATTGGGGCGGTGTGCGCTTCACCGACTTCGCACAGCACTTCCGAGTGGGCGCCAAGAACGGTGAGGCACATACGAACGAAAAGCTGGAAGACCTTTTCAAGTACATGAGCCTACGGACGCCGGACGGTGAGTATTACGTGGGCATTGATATGAGGAGCGCGTTGCACCCGCAAACAATTCTCGCGTACGAGATGAACGGCGCTCCTCTGCCCGCGAACCACGGCGCTCCGCTTCGGCTCATCATCCCCACCAAATACGGTGTAAAGAACCTTAAGCGTATCGGACTCATGGGCTTCAGCGACCAGCGCCCACCGGACTACTGGCACGAGCGCGGGTATGACTATGATTGCGCATTATAGCGATCATTCGATCCCGTTCCGCTCGATCCAGTCGGCCAACACCACGAGGTACCACACGCGGCTCCACGTGATCCGTTTGTCGCCACCGAGGAAGCGCTGCCAGAGTGCTTGCACGGCTTGCGGATCAAATTCCGGGCGCTGACCAAGCCTTGCCAGCCGCGCTTCGCAGAAGCTTTTGAGTTCATGCTTCATCCAGTGCTCCCATGGCAGTGTGAAGCCCATTTTCGGGCGGTCCACCACTTCACCCGGCAGCAGATCGCCGAGCGAATCCACGAGAAGTTGCTTCGGCGTGTGCGGGAACTTCTGCGCGTCGGCGACACCGAGGACGAACTCCACGAGCTCATGATCGAGGAAGGGCACACGCACTTCCAGCGCATGGGCCATGCTCATCTGGTCAGTATCGCGCAGCAGTACGTTCTGCAGATAGGTGCTCAATTCGGCGATGGACACCTCCGACAGCAGCGGCAATGACGATCCGCGCTCCTCGTGGAGCAATGTGCTGATGATGTGCTGCACCGCATTGGAAGGCAACTGCGGCAGTCGCGTGAACGTGCGCAGTTCAGCATTCGTGAAGGTGAGCCGGGAGAGGGGATAAGTGTCCTCGATGGCGAAGGAACGCGCCTTCAGCAGCTCGGCGGCCTTTGTTGCGGCAGCGGTGCGGCGGGCACTCTGGTAGGCCGCGCCGGCCGCAGCGCGCAGTGACTTCGGTAGCACGGTTATCCAGTTCTGTTTCAACAGGCCCAGCGTGCGCGCGAACACATCATACCCTGCAAAAAGTTCATCACCACCGAGTCCGCTCAAGGCCATGGTGATACCGGCCTCCTTGGTCACTTTACTGACGACATAGGTATTTGGTCCATCCACGCTGGGGTGGTCCATGGCCTCCAACGCGTTGGGTAGCAGCCGCAACATGTCATCCGGCTTCAATCGGATCGCAGTGTGCTCGGTAGTGAACTTCTTCGACACCAGCTTTGCATAGCGTTCCTCGCTGAACTTCTCCTCGTCGAAGACCACGCTGAACGTATGCACTGGGGTGCTACTGGCTTCAGCCATCAGGCCCACCACGGCGCTGCTGTCGATACCTCCGCTGAGGAAGGCGCCGAAGGGGACGTCGCTCACCAGTCGCTTTTCCACTGCCATTGCTAGGCGATCACGCACCTCGCGCTTCACCGTGGCAATCGGCAGTTGCGCAGCCTCCGAACGGGTGTCGGCCACAAGGTGCCACCAGCGCTGAAATGTGGAACGCCCGTTCTTCCATTGCAGGTAATGACCCGGCATCAGCATACGCACGTCCTTCACCAGCGTGGCCGGGGCGTGCACCGTGGCATAGCGCAGGTAGTCCACAAGTGCATCGGGATCTAGCACGCGGGGCACAAGGTCCGTGGCCAGCAACGCGCGCAGTTCAGAGCTGTACAACAGCTGTCCCTCCTGCTCGTACAGGTACACCGGCTTGATGCCCATGCGATCGCGTGCGATGAAGAGCTCCTGCTCCTGTGCATCCCACAAGGCGAATGCGAACATGCCATGCAACTTATTCAGACAGGCGATGCCCTCGTGCGCGAAGGCCGCGAGCAACACCTCTGTATCCGTAGCAGTGTGGAAGACGACGCCTTGCGACTCGAGTGACGTACGCAGTTCTCGGTAGTTATAGATCTCACCGTTGTAGGCGACGTGGTAGCGCCCATCGTCACTGTGGAAGGGCTGCGTGCCGGCTACACTGAGGTCGATGATGCTCAGGCGGCGATGACCAAGCACCACATCGGAGCCACGCCAAACACCTTCAGCATCCGGACCCCGGTGCGCAATGGCATCGGTCATGCGTTTCACCAGCGCCTCGGGCCGATCGACGCCTTTTAACCCAGCGATGCCGGCAATTCCACACATCAGCGTGCTACGATCGTCCGATCATCTGATCCGGTGCCCATCAGATCCAGGTTCAGCTCAGGATGAAGCGGGTGTCGGCCAGTACCTTCTGGATCCCATTGCGCAGAGGCATCAGATCGCGACCGAGGAGCTGGCGCATAAGGCCGATGTCCGGCATGCGGCGCGTCATGTCGCCTTCCTCCAAGGGTGGCAGGTGTACGATCTGGCTCTTCGAGCCCGTGAGGTCGATGACCAGCCGCGCTAGGTCGATCACGGTGATCTCCTGGTCGTTGCCGATGTTCACCACATCATTGATCACCCGATCCTTGCGGAAGGCGCTGAGGCACGCATCGATGTTGTCGTCGATGTAGCAGAACGTGCGGGTCTGTTTGCCATCGCCGTACACGGTGATGTCCTCCCCATTCAACGCGGCGCGGATGAACTTGCTCACGACAAAATCCTTGCTCTGGCGCGGGCCGTAGGTGTTGAAGAAGCGGAACACGGTGTATTCCAGGCCGTACTCCTTCTGGTAGCTGCGCAAGAAGGCCTCCCCGATATTCTTCACGATGGCGTAAGGCAGTTTGCTGTTCAGCGGGGTGGTCTTCTCGTTCTGGGGGATCTCAACGGGTTCGCCATACACCTCGCTGCTGCTGCTGAAGAACACGCGCTTCACGCCCGTGTTCTTACACAGGTCCAGCACATTGCGGATGCCATCGATGTCGCGCAGCACCATCACCGGATTGTCCGTGGTGCGTTTCACCCCCACCACAGCGGCGTAGTGGAAGACATACTCGGGCCGATAGGCGTAGAACACGCTGCTGATGTCGTCGAAGTGGTTCACGTCGCACTTGATGAAGTGCAGATTGGTGTGCTCGGCCAGTGGGAGTTTTCGCACGTCGCCGGTCAGCAGGTTGTCCACCGCGATAATGTCGTTCGCAGGGTCTTGGGCGAGACGGGCAGCGAGCTCACTGGGCACGAAGCCAGCGCCGCCGGTAACTAGGATCCGGGCCATGGTTCTTGGAAAAAATGCACGCGAAAGTAAGTCCCCGTTCGGTGCGGAACGCTCAGCGACGCACCAACCTCCGCAGAACCATTAGTATCAGTGCTCCGCCCAGCACCCCCCACCAGAAATCGCGGCGCAACACGGTGGTCTTGATCAGGTAGGGCAACAGGCGCCAGTTGAAGCCAGGCTGGTCCTTCTTCAGGTGTTCACGCCACCAGATAGCATCATACTTCTCCGGTGAAAGCAGCTTCTGACCGGTAAGCGAGAGCGCGCTCCATTTGACGGTATCCGGATCGACATCAGCGATCAGAAGGGCATCACGGGGTTCATCGCGGATAGCGCACTGTATGTAGGTGATATTCTTCGCGTGCTGCTGGAAGAAGATGCTGCTCGGTGCGAAGCCACCCACACTTCCGCTGATCCAATGGACGTGCGCGTGCTCGGCGATCTTCTCCAGCAACGGATACACGTCCTTCTTGAAATTGGTGCCGGTGAGTGACCGCGTGTTGCCTTCGAAGAGCGAGTTATACGGCGCATCGTCCTCGGCCCAGATGGGGCGATGCGAGATGATGAAGAGGTCTCCGATGCATGCCGGTATTGTTCGTAACCGATCCAGGTCACGTTGGGCAAGCGACCCATCTTCCTTCTCAGTGTCAATGGTGATGACACCAATGGGGCAAGGCATCAAATTCAGTTCGCCGCCATCCGCCTTGCCTTGGATCACGTCATGATTCCCGGGCGCATTGAAGAAGGGCACCTTCAACTTGCTGAACAACGCACGCTGGTAGCGTGGCATATCCTTGACCGGATCCATGAACAGATCGCCGGTGCTGAGAAAAAGGTTAGCGCCGAGGCTGTTGATCGTATCCAGGTTGGCGAGTAACGTGGCCGCCGGGTAGCCGCTGCGGTTGGTGCTTTCGCCATGGAAGTGACCACCGATGAGAATGCGGTAGCGGCCAGTGCTATCCGCGGGAAGGACACCGAGCCCGTTGAACGGTGATGCCTGGGCTTGAAGCTCGGCCGAACTGATCAACAGAACGACCAGCCCCACTCCTTGGGACGCGCGTCGCAAGCTTGATCCGCCATCCGCGAAGCCTTGGAAATAGTTGCGGAACCTGATCATGTCCCTGTGTCCACTTTCGTCTCCTCCACTTTCCGACCATCAATGATGATGGTACTACCGGCACCGCACTTGTCCGGCTCTTTCACACCGGAGACCTTCACGTTCTTCAACTCGATCCTCACCGGACCATAGCGCATCTCCGCCTTATTCGCTTCCGCCAGTCGGCCCACGTCCTCCACCGTGCCGTTCGAGATGAACAGCTTGGCGCCTTCGCGTCCTTCGAAGGCCACGGAGATCTTGTCGACGACCAGGTCCGAACACGTGATCCGCGCCCCCTTTGTTGCCTTAATGCCCACGCCTGAAGCACCCCGGCCACCGATCGCGATCTGGCTCAGGTCCGCGACACCCCCTTCCACGCTGATCGCATCATCCATGGCCAGTTCGAAGTTGACCTCCTTCAGTTCCACGTTCGAAAAATGTGTCTCGAGCTGATCAGAACCGTGATCGAAGCGGCAGTAGGACATGCTCAGGTCGCCGGAGGAAACATCAAGCAACGTGGCGCCACGGCCAGTGAACAGGCAATGCTCCATGACCACATCGCTGGCGTGGAAGGATACGTCACCGCTTCGCTCCTGCTCATATGCGTAGCGGGTGAGGTCGATGAAGGTCACATAGGACAAGGATGACACACCCTCGGCGCCGATCACATGCATACCGTGCGAGCTGCTGTCCACGCTGAAGATCTCTATGGGCGCATCCTCAGAACCACGCCACAGCAACCGGGAAAAGCTGATCAATTCGGCGCCTTTCACCAGATCCAGCTTCAGCGGCGCGCTGGCCACACACCGATATCCCTTCGGAAGGACCAGTGTGCGGTCCAAGGTCCACGCTCCTGGTTTGATGGTGATGGTCATCGCGACCTCATCCACCGCGAGAAAGGAGAACGCCTGCAGATCGGGCTTCTTCCCAGCGAGCAGCTGGTCCTGTATAGCGGACACCGACATGGAGAAGGGGAACACGGGCATGATCTTCCGGCGCGACGCCCCGAGCACGCGATAGGTCAGCTCGCATCCGTTGGCCAGCAGGCTGTCGAAAGCTTGTTCATTTCCATTGGAACCATTCAGCAGGAACCGGCCCTCCACAGGAACGCCGGTCCGGCCGCGCTCGCGCGACGGGACCATGATGCGGCCAAGCGGCGCAATGCGCTTACCGTTTGCGAGCATCAGGCTGTCTATCGTCACTGGAACGCTTTCGATGGGCATGAAAGCCAGCACGAGCGTATCGCTGTGGATGCCTTGCTGGTACACATGTGCACCCTTGGGCAGGTCGAGCAATTTGCGGATAGCCTGCTGGTTGGCGTAATAGATCGAGCGATCCAATTCCTTGTAGGGGAACTCACCGTACAACGTGGCACTGGCCGTATCGAGCGATCCTTTCAACGCAGCGAACGCGCTGTCCAACCAGTCCTTTCGGCTGAAGCGCTCTAGGTGCTTTACATAGGCCGCGAAGATCAGCCGGTCCTTGAACAGCGCTGTATGAAGCTCATCGCTCTCCTTGAATGCACCGGTGGCCTTATAGGCCCCGGCAAGCTCCGTGATCCGCTCGGCACTGAAGCTCTCGTAGCTGATGGGCTCGAAGCGTTGCGCTACGGGGTCGAAGTAGAACTTCACATCGCTCCAATCCATGCTGTGGTGGCCACCCACCAGATCGAGCATGGCCAGTCGTTTGCCCATGCGGTCCACATCGAACACATCGCTCGCCTTCAACGCTCCGGTCCTGAAATCCTGCATCAGGGCGATGGCCTGTTCAAATAGCAAGCGCTGTTGGGGATCCTTCGCCAGCTCATCACTTCCGAAGGCATCGAGGTTGGCCGCCTGGTATGCACCGTAGGCATCGGCGACCTTGGCGGCACCATCAAGTCCCTGGGTGCGGTGCAACCAGAAGAGGCCGGGGTCGAAGCGGACGATGGGCCCGGCGAGACGACCGTTGTTCTCCAGCAGCTCCGGCCCGAAGTGCTCTTCGTAGGCATAGACCCCCAGATCCTCGTCGTTCAGCTTCACCTTACAGAAGCCGTAGCGCAACGCGATGAGTCCTTCGCCCTTCATCAGTTGGTGGAAGAACCAATCGGTGAGGTAATTGCGTGTGCCGGGATGCTGCAGGGAAAAGCGCTGCATGCCCAAGAATCCGCCACTCTTCTTCGCGATCACCCGGAAGCTCCACTTGCGGCCTTCCACGTGGTCGGTCATCTTTCCCTTGATCCGCAACTTTCCCTTGAAATCGCCGCTGCCATCGTCGCTTTTGGGCAGGTCCACATGGAAGTTGCCCTTCACGTAGTCGTTCCCTTCCTGCTCGATCACACCCCGCTCCAATGCGCGGTCCACCACAGCTTGCAGTTGCGCCATACCCTGCTCATCCACGGTAATGGAGATCACCGGCGGATCCATGGCGAAGCTCTTCGGGTAATTGGTCCACCATTGCTTGATGAAGGTGACCAGCCCGGGATGCCCGCGTTGCTTGAGTTGACCGTTGGCGAACCATGTACCGCCTATGCCGATCAAGAGCAGCACAGGCAGGGCCCAGCGGATCAGTGTTCGTTTCATCAGAGCAGAGGCAATTTCGCCGGGCGAATCGGCTGCGGTCCGCGAAAGTACGCCTTGCTCAACGCGCTGGCAGGATGAGGCGAGGTGCGGGCTCCTCGGCAACCTCCGCTTCCGGTCCATGCTCCAAGCGCTCCTGTTCCTTGCTCTCCCACAGGACGATGTCGTCCTCGGTGAGCATTGTGAGGATGGTCAGGAGCACGATGGAATACGGATTGAGCGATCCGGTAAGCCAGCTCTCATACAACACCGAGAACAGCGTGGCGAACATGACGGCAAAAGCGATCGGTGACTTCTTATTGGCCGTAATGAAGGCGGTGATGAATCCATAGAAATAGATCATGATCCCGATGAGCCCAGTATTGAACCACATGGTGAGGTAGCTGTTGTGCACCCCCCCATCGTGTCCTTGGGATCGCAGGTAATCATAGTTGTGTCGCATCACCCACTCATCATTTCCAAAACCACCGCCTGTAAGCAGGTACCCCTCGGTATTGATCTTCTCCCAGGCAAAGGCCCATGCGAAATAGCGGCCGGAGCCATCATCAAGCGTTTCCACGCGGAAGAACTTCTGCATGCCCAAGGCTTTCACGATGATCACGAGGTTGCTCTGCGCATACTCAATGGAGGCCGCGAAGACCAGGAACAGAATGAAGCCGAGGAAAGGCGACACAGCGAAAAAGCGACCAAAGAAGAAGAAGATGGCCGAGGCCACGACCGCCGTTCGGGATCCCGACATGTAGAGGCTCCAGATCAGGACAACATAAATGAGGATCTTTTCGCGAAAAGAGAACAACTTCCGGTTCAGGTGCATGCTCACGGAAAAGAGCATGAAGTTCAGGAAGCTGAAGATCCCCAAGCCGTTGGGATTTCCGAAGAGGCCGTGATAACGACCGGCGAGGTACACCCACCAATACTGGATATACCGCAGCAGATAGGGCACAGTGAGGATAACGACCAGGAAGAAGAAGTAATGCCTGAAAAAAGTCCATCCTTCCCGGCGGAACACCAGGAGGACATAATTGGGGATCACCATGTACAAGAGACCATAGGAGATGGTCTTGGACATTCCTTCGAGCGGCTCGCTGCTCTTGACAAGGGGAAGGAATGCATAGATGAAGAAGGGCAAGAAGAAACTGAACAGGTTGGACTGCGGAGTGAAGCGCGCCGTATCCAGGAAATAAATGATCGCGATGGCGATCATCATTCCGTATTTGGCGCTCTTGATGGCCCGGAACGGCACAAGGCCGGGGTCCATGTCCGAAAGCACCAACACCATGAGCACGCTGATCAGTAGGTCGGACCAGGCATCGCGACTGCGGAAATAGAACATCGATAAGGGCAGCACGATGAAGATGAGCGGGGTCAAGTACACCGTTATGCCCACCCACAGGAATATGAGGGCGAACAACTGCCGACGGGACTGTAGGAACTCGATCATCAGCGCAGTTGGACGATGGGAACGTGATCGTCCAGTTGGGTCCGCACAAGGCGTCCCCGTTCACGTGCAAAGGTGAGCAGAACATCCACGTTGGCCTTCCACTTGGACATGGACACCGGTCGTCGCCACCGATCGATGTGGCGTGGCATTTCCTCCGCTATCGCATCACGCATGCCCGATGCTACCGACGTCATGCGCCCTGCGGACAAGGGCCCGGCCAGCAGGTCCAGCAGGATATGCCGGAATCTTTCACGCAAGGCATCGCACCTCATGCAGGCCTTGTACAATCGACTGAGCGGTGCCGAGGCGTGCCCATCGATGTGTTTGAACATATCCATCTCCGGGCCCGTGGTCATTCCGAAGCTCAGGTCGCTGTCCCCCATGATGAAGTACCAGCGACCATCGGCGTGTGATCGGGTGGTGTCCGGCTTTCCAGTGAAGCGCCACCACTTCCCGTTCTGGTCGGGCCAGTCCGTATTACCTAGGATGATCTGCGCAGCCATATAGGTCAGGAATCCGTTGACGTCCATTCCGTGTTCCAGGCTGTCCAGGAATGCCGGCGACGTAGCAGCCCAACGCTCGGACATAGTGAGCAGGTGGGCGAATCGTTTCACTTCGCGCTCGTCGCCCTCGTACAATTCCAGCCGATCGGCCAGGATAGTGACCTCCTTGGGGCGCATGCCGTACCGCCTACCGAGCTCCTCCTGGTCCAAGCGCTCGCGGATGTTATGCAGTCCCCAGTATGCCCCGTTCACATAGAGCACGCTTTGCACTGCCGCCGAAGTTTCGAATGGCAAGCCTTGGCACAAGCGATGTTGCAATGCATCGCGGAAGAACGTCCGGTCCTGATCGTTGCCGGAGCTGCGGAGGAGGATGCGCTCAGATCCTTTGGCCGCAGGGGTTCCGAACAGGTCCTGTTCCAGAGGCGGATCGAAGAGCACGCGCAAGGCGTGTTGCGGGAATCCCCGGGTGTTGTTGCCATTGATCCGGAGCTTCACATCCCCCTCCCAGTGTGGAGCAGCACCCAGCGCGGAACGCGCTTGGTAAAAGGCCAGGTGACCAGTGCGCTCAGCGTGTTTTCCGCGGTAGTGGAAATTGCCCGGATATTTCCACCACTTCTGATCCTCTGGAAAACGGCGCACAAAGTCCTGTCCCATGTTGAAGACGGCATTGCCCGGCACGTAAAGGCCTGAATCCGGATCCATGAACGCACCCGGCGGTAGGGCCAGGCTTAGCACAGCAAGGCCACCATGGATGGCAGGCAATGCTGCGGCAGTGGTCGATCGTCCGGCATGGCCTTGCGCGTCCACCACACAAGCGCGGATCACCGCTCCAAAGGGCTGAACACCCGAGGGATGTCGCCATTGGATCGACGTGGGAATGGCCGCGAGCCGGGAAGTGCTCAGCTGTGTAGCGGGCATGAAGGGACCTGTGTAACGGGGAGAGTCCGAGGTGGGGACTGAACCATCCAAGGTGTAATGCACCTCGCCGACCCCCTGTATGAAAACCTGTCCGGATGGATCGATGGTGACCACAGGGGCAGGCAGGTCCACGCTTTTCCGGCGCACGTTGGAATGCGGAACGTAGGCCATCAGCAAACAACCCAGGCCAACGGCGAGGAACAGGACAAAGAGCGAACGCAGGTCGCCGCGGGACATGGAAAGTTCAGTTCTTTTCGGCGGTGCCCCAACGCATCAACAGGCCCAATGGGAGTACCATAACAGCCACCATAATGGAGGCGCTGCTTCCGCAGCCTACGCCTATGGCCACAGCGAATAGGCGCATCAGAAGCGCTTTGGGGGATGAGGACCGGACCTCCCCACGGAGAAGAAGGGCCACAGCGACCAACGCGATGCTGAGCGGCACTGAAGCCCGAACGAGGTTCACGGCGAAAGCCACCACGGCTGCCAACACGGCCATTTCACGCTTTCCGGGGTCGGTGTGGGCACCGGCCACCAGGGCCGCCAGGAACCCGAACAAGGCCGCAGCCAGCAAACTCAACAGCGCAGTAGCGATATCCGGTGGGGTGAAGTATCCCATTTGGTCCGCTACAAGTGCTTTCAGTTCCATGTCCGAACAAATTGGTGGGGTCGAATGTAGATGACATGGATGCGCTCCTGAGTAATATTGGCGCTGACCATGCCACGAATGCGGTTCAATTCCCTTGCGACCATCGTTTTGGTGCCTGGTTTAGCAGCGGCCCAGATGTCCACGGGCACTGGTACGACCATGCTGCTGGACGCGGGAACGAACCTACGCGTGAACGCACCCGTCACCTGGCAGATACCGATGGATGCCAGCGTGGTCAACAACGGGATCATCATCCTTGGCGCAACGAGTGTCCTGAACGAATCGGCCGGCGCGGCGATGACCGGGAATGGTACGGAACGGATCCAGCTGGACCTGACCTCACCTACTGCATCGCTGGACGCAGGCGGCCTGGGGGGCATCCTCACGACAACTGTGGCCACAGGGCCCACCATGTTCATCCGGGGCCATCTTCCATACACCGACTATTCCGGACACACCTCCATCGCCCGATGGCTACATGTGATGCCCGCGATCAACAGTGGTTTGAACGCGACGTTCAGCATGCGATACGATCTGGCTGAGCTGAACACCGTGCCGGAGCTTTCGCAGATCATGCACATCCGCGCCCAGGACAGCATCTGGTCGCAATTGCCGAGCAGTGTGAATTCGACGTCCCACACGGTGACCAGCAATGGTCTGGATAGCCTTGGTCTATTCACCACCTTCGACCAGGATCTGCCCAACAGCACATTGCCCGCATCACTACCCGGCGGGTTCGTCCTGGGCACTGACCCGACTGGGGCGCCATGGCTCCTAGTGCCCGCTGACCAACAGGTGCAACTGCTCGAACTGTTCGATGCCTCTGGTCGACGGCTCACAACAAGCATGGAACGAATGCTACCAGGGTGGCAATCGCTCAGCGCTGCCCCGGTGATACATGGCCTCTACGTGCTGCGCGTGAACGGTACCACCTCACTGCCACTGGTATGCCCATGAAGGTCATCATACCGTTCGCTCTTGCATTGATGGTAGGGACGGGTGTCTCCGCACAGTGGACCGTACCAACAAGCATAGTGTTGGATGGACCTACAGGAGCTGACAAACAGGTCCATGGTCTCGCCTCGCCGGTTCAACGAACGGATGGTGCGAATACGGTTGCGGACCGTAACTCCACGGTGTCCATGGCAGATGCGCTGGGGATCAATGAACTGGTCATTTCCTTGACACCGGCCCCCACCGCACTGGTGCCCGGCATGCGGCTCATCATCCGCCCTGCTGTGTCCAATACGGGTGCCGTTACGCTGGATGTGAACGGGTTGGGTGCGCGGACGATCTACAAGAATGTGAATGCACCGTTGGATAGCGCCGATCTACGGCCGGGTGTGCCGGTACAGCTCGTTTACGACGGCTCATCCTTTCAAATATCCACCCAACTGTATCCGGGCTGTCCTACAGGCACGAAGGCTGTGGGCCGCAGCGTGTGTATCGAGGTCACCAGTCGTGAACCGGCGAATTGGTACTCGGCCAGTGCGTTATGTGTGAATGACGGCCTGCGCCTTTGCGGATTCTCCGATTGGATCCAGGCCTGCCTGCAGTTCGACAACATCTTCAGTACCGTGTTGGACTATGAATGGGTGGACGAGGCCGCGAACAGCACGAACCTGGCCAAGTTGATGGGCGTTAATGAGGTCACGTTGTTGCCCGATTGCAGGGCCGGTGGTCATCGCGTGCCAACTTCCCCGCAACGATTCCGTTGCTGCTACGATCGATGAGAAGCATCCTTGCTCCAGTGCTCCACCTTCTCCTCGCAGCGAACTGCGCGGCCCAGGTGCATATTGATCGACCGATCATCCTGAATTCCACGGACACCGCCCAACGGATGATCGGCGGTATTTCCCGCGCGAACGATGAGCATGCGTTGATCACTTTGGGCGATGCGCGCAGCGGCACCTATCACTGGGCACAGGCCTCAGGAACAAACGGCACCATCACCCTCACCTTAGATCCTGTGGCCACAGGTTATGTGAATGGGCTGGCGGTCCGCTTCCTGCCCACGTTCGCTGCGGCTGGAGCGGTGACGTTCAACGTGAACGGGCTGGGGCCGAAAAAGGTGTACAGGGCTGACGGTTTGGGCGTGACGGCCGGTCTGGTACAACCGGGCACCTTGGTGGAGGCGATCTATGCGGATAGCGCATTCTTCCTGCAAGGACGTGCCCCCACGGCCTGTCCTGCCGGGTATCTGCCGGTGAACACTTCGTTCTGTCTGATGCGCAACGACACGCTCAATATGTCCATCTACAACACGGCGAACTGGTGTTATTCACGCGGTGCACGCTTGTGCTCGTGGGACGAATACATCAGCGCCTGCACTGTGCTTCAGGGGCAGCTCGAAGGGATGTTCGATGATTGGGAATGGATCGATGGTACGGCCGACCATACCCACACCGCCGTGCAGGCCGGCCGCTATGCATGTCGTTCCGAGCGGAGCTGGGGCGCTTTGGAGACCAACAATAACTACGCACGGGTCCGGTGCTGCTATTCCCTACGATGATGCCCATCGCGCGCTGCTGGTCCATAGGAATGTCTCTGCTGGTCGCGCAGGTCGCGCTGTCGCAAGTGCTGTTGGACAAACCGGTCATGCTCGAAGGAGCCGATGATGCATCCAGGCAAGTGAGCGGTCTCCGGAACGCGGATAGCGCTGTCGATGCGCTGAACGCGCGTTCACTTCAATACGGAGCCTATCAATACGCCGAAGTACTTGGCGGTGCCGCTTGGCAAGCCTCGTTAACGCCGAGCGCCACTTCGTTGCAACCGGGAATGCGGTTGATCCTCCGGGTGCAGAACGGCTCTAACGGTGCGGTCACCTTGGACATCGACGCACTGGGGGCGGTGGATGTTAAGAAGGACGGTGACAGGCCGCTGGAACTTGGGGAT
>JBKJNF010000053.1:0-16051 GCA_046596155.1 Flavobacteriales bacterium
GAAGAATTGGATCAGGCCCTGTTAAAGGATGGCGAACAGGAAGGATTGGAACAGGACCTGCAACGGGCCGAACACGCCGGGGAGATCCTGCAAGGCCTTCAGGCCGCAGTAACCGTCATTACCGCCGAACGTGGGCTTCTAACGACACTGGCATCACTTCGTCTGCATCTGTCCAAGGCGGCTCGGCATGAACCGAGAGTGAACACGCTTCTGGATCGTTTGAACAGCTTGACCATCGAATTGAAGGACATCGGCGCGGAGGCGGAGTACATGGCCGCAGGAACGAGTGTGGATCCAATGGAGGAAGTCCGGCTTCGTGAACGATGGGACACGCTGCAACGACTCATGCAAAAGCATCGGGTCAAAGACACGGCTTCGCTGCTCGCGCATGCGGCCGAGCTGCGCGAACGCACCCAACGCATCGGCTCCATGGCCGCTCGCATCGCGGAGCTTGAAGTAGAGGAGCATGCCATGCACCAGAACGTAATAGCCCACGCCAAGCAGATCAGCAATACGCGGCAAAAGGCCATGCCCGCGCTGGCATCCGAGGTGGCCTCGCTGTTGGAACAACTGGGCATGCCACATGCCCGCTTCCTCTTCGAGCATCACATCACCGCACCAGGTCCACAAGGCATCGACCTGGTGCGTGCCCAATTCAGCGCGAACAAGGATCGCGCTCCTGAGGCCTTGGACAAAGTTGCCAGTGGTGGTGAACTGAGCCGCTTGATGCTGGCGCTCATCAGCCTCAGTGCCGAGAACCTTGGACTTCCCACGGTGATCTTCGATGAGGTCGACACGGGCGTCAGTGGTGAAGTGGCCGACCGCGTGGGCAGCCTCATGGCGCGCATGGCCAGCGAGCGGCAGATCATCGCCATCACGCACCTCCCTCAGATCGCGAGCAAGGCCGATATCCACCTGCTCGTTTCGAAGGATAACGAGGCGGAGCAGGTGACCACCAGCATCCGGCCGCTGGCGCACGAGGAACGCGTGCACGCGTTGGCACAAATGCTCAGCGGAAAGAAGACCACGAAGGCGGCGGTGGAGAATGCGCGGGAGTTGCTGAAGCAACGGTGATGGACCTCGGAGAACGCTGGTGAACTGATCCTTGGCCTCTCGATCCGCGCTCCCCGGCTGATATTGGCCCCTCGCCCAACGACCTCCAAAAAAAACTCCGCATCGCACCCGGCACGCCCATCCGCGCGGTGAATGTACCGACGAGCTATGCCCAGACCATCGGCACGCTGCCCAAGGATGCGACCATCACCAAGGACATCACGAGATCGCACAGCTTCATCCATCTCTTCGCGAGGAACAAGGCAGAGCTGGAACGCGATATCGATGGGGCGGTCAAGGCGCTTGCTCCCAAGGGACTTTTGTGGATAAGCTTCCCTAAGGGCGTAAAGACAGACCTCACACGCGACAAGGGGTGGGAGTGCTGGGAAAAACTGGCCATGCAATGGCTCACACTGATCAACTTCGACAAGGACTGGAGCGCTTTCCTGATGAAGAACGCTCCGCCGAGAACGCCGAGCAAGACCACCACCGACTACCAGACCGCCCAAGGCCAATGGGTTGACCCGTCCGCAAAGGCGGTCCGGATCTCCGATGACCTGTTCGCCGCCTTCCAGAAGAACGCCGAAGCACGTCTCCGCTATGAGGCCTTGGCCTACACCAACAAAAAAGTATACGTGTTGTGGGTGGTGGGGCGAAGCGCACGGAAACGCGGGCGGCCCGGGTGAAAGGCACCATGGAAAAGTTGATGAGCGGTCTGAAGAACCCATCGGCGTGATAGAGTGGGAGCGGCCTTCTATCTTCACCCCCGGAAGCGAACACCAACACCTACGCCGGGCTTCGGCGTGCACACATGGCCCACGGATTATTGCAGGGAAAGCGCGGAATCATCAGCGGCGCACTGAACGACCAGAGCATCGCTTGGAAAGTGGCCGAATTGGCCCATGCCGAAGGCGCCAACATCGTGCTGACCAATGCCCCTGTGGCCATGCGTATGGGCGAGATCAACAAGTTGGCGGAAGCGATCAAAGCGCCGATCGTCGGGGCCGATGCCACTAAGGACGAGGACCTCGAAAAGCTGTTCACCGAAGGGCAGCAACACCTCGGCGGCAAGGTGGACTTCGTGCTACATTCCATCGGTATGAGCCCTAACGTGCGCAAGGGTAAGGCCTACGACGACCTGAACTACGAGTGGTACAAGCAGACCTTGGACATCAGCGCGATGAGCCTTCACCGTATGATCCAGGCGGCCTTTAAGCAGGACGCCATGGCCGAATGGGGCAGCGTGGTGGCGCTCAGCTACATTGCTGCACAGCGCGTATTCCCCGGATACGGCGACATGGCCGACGCCAAGGCGTTGCTCGAGAGCATCTCGCGTTCGTGGGGCTACCATTATGGCATGAAGAACAAAGTGCGGGTGAACACCGTGAGCCAATCGCCCACCATGACCACGGCCGGTAGCGGCATCAAGGGTTTCGGCGGATTCTACGGCTTTGCACAGGAGATGAGCCCCCTGGGCAACGCGCCTGCAGTTGATTGTGCCAACTATTGCATCTCCCTCTTCAGCGACCTCACGCGCTACGTAACCATGCAGAACCTCTTCCACGATGGAGGCTTCAGCAGCAGTGGCGTCACACAGGCGGTTATGGACAAGTTCATCACGGAGTAAGCGTTACCGCCTCGAGGACGGCCCACAGGAACCGCGCATGACTGTATTTTCCTGTTGCTCTGCGCGCTATCGCATGCGCCGGAATAAGGTGCCGTCAGAATTGCGATGCAGCGAATTGGCGAAAAAGTGATCGGCAGATTCGAGGTGACCGGGTACAGGACGTGGAACAGTGCAGGCTTCTCCTCGCCCTCCGGCCTATGGCAGTGGGCCGAACGCGGGAGCTTCGTTGCACGAAAGCATCCATCATTCCAGGTCTGCGGAGCCGCTGGGCAGGTGCACGATCAGCGATAGAAGCCGGTTGACCCTATTTTAGCAGATCTCCATGAAGCACCTGCGGACCCTCCTTCTCTCATTCGGCCTGTTGTTGCTGGTCGGATCTGGATCTGCCCAAAATGGCAAAGCCTTCTTCAAGGATGCCGAGGCGTTGCGTGCAGAAAATCAATTGGATCAGGCTTTGGAGAAATATGGTCTGGCGATCCAGGTGGACCCTAAATATCTGAAGGCTTATGAAGCCCGGGCCGAGGTGTATGAGCTTCTCGGGCGCAAGCAAGAGAGTGCCGCAGATCGACGCAGGGTGGCCGAGTTGGATCCATCTGAACCGAAATACGCGGCAGCCGCTGCGAAATCCTATGTAGAGCTGGGTGATATGACCGCTGCGGAAGAGCTCTGTACACGTGCGTTGAAAGTGGACCCCAAGTGCATGGAAGCCTTACAGGCACGCGTGCGCATTGCGCTGGCCCAAGGTGATGTGGACGCTGCTGTCTCCAACGCTGATGCCGCCTTGGCCCTAAAGGCGACCACCGACACCTACTATCTGCACGGCCTGGCGCGCATCGCCTCACGCGACTACAAGACGGCGGAATTCGACTTCGACAAGGTGATCGAGTGGAACTATCTCTATGAACCGGCCTATGTGGCACTCGCTGAAACGCAGTTGAAGCTTTTCGAGCAATACAGTGGCAGCACAATGCAGACGCGCACGTTGGAAAAGGCCATCGAGAAATGTACCCGCGCGTTGGAACTGAATCCGGGTAGCACCGACGCGTTGTTCACGCGCAGCAACGCCTTTGGTCTTCAGAAGGAATATGCAAAGGCCATCGACGATGTTAGCAAGTGCATTGCACTCGGCCGCGTTGATGCCGCAGTCTACCGGCTTCGCGCAGCGCACTACCACGGCTTCGGACAACACCAGAATGCCGTGAACGATCTGAACAAGGTGCTAAGTGCTGATCCCGCGAACATTGCCGTGTTGCTCCTCCGGGCGGAATGCCGCGAGGCCAACATGGACCTTGAAGGCGCGCGGAAGGACCTTGACGCCGCCGAACGCAGCATGGTGGCGGATACCGTCTATTCCGCCGATGATCGCCGGAAGGTCGCGACACAGCGGGATGAGCTCGACAAACGCATCTTCGCGGAGAACCGCGAGAGCGATCCGCCTTCGATCACCGTCGTGGAACCCTATCGCCGCCAGGAAAGCCCGGTGGTGATGGTGGGCGCGGAGCTGCTGCGCGTGAAGGTCACCGGACATGTGCGCGATCGCAACCTTCTTAAGAGCATTCGAGTGAATGGCAAGGATGCCGATTTCACCAAGGAGGACAAGGATCCGGAGTTCTTCATCAGCATTCCGCTGAAGCCCGAGGAAAAGACCATCACGGTGGAGGCGACCGACATGTACGACAACACGGCACGCGTGGACCTCGTTGTCGAGCGCAGCGAAAGCACACCTCCGGAACTGTCGCTCACCGCGCCACGGCCCAATGGCAACCGCACGATCACCGTGCCCGAAGGTCGCACTGACCTGTTCCTGGAAGGCCTGGCCAGCGACCCCAGCGGCATTCGGTCCATCTCTGTGGATGGGGTGATGGCCAGCTACCGCACGGATACGACAGCCACTGACTTTAGCATCAAACTCGATATCAAAGGGCGCAACCAGTTCACCGTAAGGGCAGAAGACCAGTTCGGCAATGGACGCGACATCAACTACAGCATTGCTCGACAGGTACCTGAACCCGTGGCCGCCAAGCCGGTAGTGGACAAACCTGTAGCGTCCAAACCTGTGGAGAGCGCCACCGGCACCACGTGGGTGGTCTATGTCGAGAACGCCGACTATCGCAACTTCCCCACGCTCACTACTTCCACCGCCGACCTGGAGAAAATGCGGAAGGCGTTTTCGAAATACAGTGTGCAGAAGACCATCACCAAAAAGAACCTCACCAAGCAACAGATCGAGCGCTTCTTCAACATTGAACTACGTGATCTGGCGCGGACCAACAAGGTGGAGACCATCCTTGTCTGGTATTCCGGCCACGGCCGCACGGTCGGGGGCAAGAGCTTCTGGGTGCCGGTGGACGGAAAGAAGGACGACATCTACTCATTCTACAATTATGGCTCGCTCAAAGGCCAGATGCAGAACTACAGCGAGACCGTGAGGAACACCCTTGTGGTGAGCGATGCGGCAGGCTCCGAAGCAAGCATCTACGACCTCACGCGCTGAAGAACCAGCCCATCCATCAACGATGGCCAACGCTCCCTCCATGCGCAAGCTGACCATTTTCCTGCTGTTCTTGGCCACGATGCCCGCGATGGCGCAGCGCTTCTATTTCGAAACAGTGGGACTGGCCGAGGGGTTGCCGAACACCAAAGTGCACACCTTGGTCCAGGACAGTACGGGCATGGTATGGTTGGGCACGGATGCTGGGCTTGTTCGGTATGATGGGAAGGCGGTGATGCCCTACGGACAGAATGAAGGGCTGCCTGGCGGTGCAGCGCGCTCGTTATTTCTGGACAACGGATCCAGACTGTGGGTAGGCTATGGCGGAGGTGGTCTGGCCAGGATCGTTGATGGGAAACCGGAAGTGGTCAAGGTGGAAGGCCTTTCCTTGAATTCCGACATCACGGGCATGGCCTCGGATGGGAGCGGGGGACTTTGGATCAGCACCATGGGCCAGGGCGTGCTCCGCGCACGGGATGCAACAACGGGCCCTACGCTGAACGTGGAGCGTATGGGTACGGACCAAGGCATCATCGACCATGTGACCGGCATAACACCGTTGCGCAACGGCACTCTCGCTTTTCTGGAGGACGGCGGTACGCTGAAGAAATGGGACGCGGACAGATCGCGCTTCACATCGCTTGAATGGCCCGGGTTGCAGGATGTGCAGCTGATCACAGCCGTGCATGAAGATGCCCTCGGACGGATCTGGTTGGGTACACGCAACGAAGGCACCTACGTGCTGGATACGCGCAGCGGGCAAGTGGTGAACCATGGTCACTTCAACGGCCTGCCCAGCAACACCGTAACCTGCTTTGGCGAGGATCTCGCGAGGCAGGTGTGGGTGGGCACATTGGATGGTGGTGTGGCTGTGATCGGCATGAACGGCGTGCGGCGCACCTACAATCCCACTACCGGTATGCCCGGCCTTGTGATCCGCCGCTTTGCCACCGACCGCGAAGGCAACATGCTCATCGCCACCAATGATGCAGGACTCTCCATCTTCAAAGGGGAACGCTTCCTCAACTTCGTCGAAGAGGATGGCCTATTGGATCCCCAGGTATGGGCCTTGTTGGAGGACCAGCAAGGGCGCATGTGGTTCGGAACCAACGGCGGGATCACCATCCTGGACGCACGTGACCCAACAAATGTGGTCACCCGTACCCTCACTTCGCAAAGTGGCGCCCTTACCAACAACCGGGTACGGTGCCTCCGCGAGGATGGACAAGGTCATATTTGGATCGGCACCGAGTCGGGTAGCCTGATCGACTGGGATGCGCAAGCCTACCGGGCCATTGAACATCCGGACCTCTCCGCCGTGATCCCGGAAGGACACGTGACGGCGCTGGAGTTAGGAGCGAAGGGATCGCTCTGGATCGGCACCGTCAACGGATTGAAACGCTACGACCCCGGAGTTCCGCCCACCGTGTTCACAGAAGAGGACGGGGTTCCCTCCACGCCGGTCACTGCACTCTACCGGGATAAGCAGGGGATACTCTGGGTGGGTAGCACAGGTCGGGGGATCACGCAGGTGAGGGATGGCGTCGGTCACCATGTGGACCTCACACGGTCCTTCACTCCCACGTGTTTCGTCTCCGATCCCGAAGGCCGTTTATGGGCGGGTTCGGATGGAACAGGGATCACCGTGCTCAAGGACGGCAAGGAGGTGGCGCATTACACCACAGAGCAAGGCTTGCTCAGCAACACCATTCGCTCCATGATCTCAGACAACGAGGGCCATATTTGGATCGGCACTACGGAAGGCCTGAATAAATGGCGACCGAAGATGGACAACTTCCTATCCTTCACGCAGCGCAGCGGCATCAAGGGCAAGGAGGCTAAAGGCAATGCGGTCTGTGTTACGCGTAGTGGCGATCTGTGGCTTGGGACGAACGCAGGCGCCACCCGCATCACCGTGGAAAAAGGAGCGGACAAAAGCCTTGCGCCGGTCGTGGCCATCCGCAGTCTCGGTGTCGACCAAATGGACCGCCCATTGGCGGCGGGTATTGAGTTGGCGCATAGCGAACGCAACATCCGCATCACCTTCGGCAGTGTGAGCCTCAGCGACCCCGATGCGGTGCGTTACCAATACATGCTCAGTGGGCTGGACAATGATTGGCAGCCCATCACCGCGATCGGTGAGGCCTATTATCCCGCACTTCCTCCCGGGCGATTTACCTTCCGCGTAAGGGCAGTGAACCGAGCGGGGCTTTGGAGCGAAGCGATCGGCTACGACCTGCACATCCTTCCACCTTGGTATCGCACATGGTGGTTCTATGTGGCCCTCACGGGGCTGATCCTGGCCAGCGGTTTCAGCTACCTGAAGTTCCGTGAACGCCAACTGCGGTTGCGCAACATGGTGCTGGAGCAACGCGTGAAGGAGCGCACCGCCGAAGTGGTTGAACAGAGCGAGGAGATCGCGGGACAAAAAGTGCGGATCGAAGGGCTGTTGTTGAACATCCTGCCGAAGATGATCAGCGACGAGCTCAACGAGAAAGGCAAGGCCACTGCACGCAGGTATGACAACGTAACGGTGATGTTCACCGACATGAAAGGATTCACTTCGGTGGCCGAGAAGATGAGCCCGGAGAGGCTGGTGGACGAACTGGACAGCTGCTTCGTACGCTTTGACGACATCGTGGGGAAGTACGGTATCGAGAAGATCAAGACCATCGGTGACAGCTATATGAGCGCATGCGGTGTTCCTGCGGCCGATCCCCACCACGCCGCGAAGGCCGTGATGGCCGCGTTGGAAATACGGGATGAGATGCATCGAGCGGCCATGTCCACCGGAGGGAGCACTGGGCATCCATGGATCCTGCGCATTGGCCTGCACAGCGGCCCTGTAGTGGCCGGGGTGGTGGGTAAACGCAAATTCGCTTACGACATCTGGGGTGACGCGGTGAACACGGCGAGCCGTATGGAGAGCAGCGGTGAACCGGGGGAAGTGAACATCAGCGAGACCACCTATGAACTGGTGAAGAACTGGTTCGTGTGCGACCACCGCGGCCAGATCGAAGCCAAGAACAAGGGACAGATCGACATGTACTTCGTCCGCCGCATCAAGCCGGAATACAGCGCCGATACGCAAGGGCTTGTCCCGAACGATCGATTCCAAAAGGCGGCCGGACTATCGGTCCTCGTGGAACAAAGCGCGTAGCTCCGCGATCATCAACGCCGTGGCGCCCCATACCACGTGGCCGTCGACGTCCCAGTAGGGTACCTCCAACTCGCGGCCCACGGCCTTCACGAACATCCGAGTGTGCTTGAGGATATCCTCGCGCAACAGATGCTCAATAGCCGTGGGGATCAGGTCGGCCACCTCGCGCGGATCGGGTGCGGTGGGGCCTAGTTCCGGAGCGTACGCAAGCACGGGTGTGACCACCGAATGGCTTGGTGGTATGTAAATAGGCGTCATCTCCCGGATCACCCGCACATGACCGGTGTATGCGCCGATCTCCTCGCCGAATTCGCGCAGGGCCGTGGCACGCAGGTCGGCATCGAACGCCTCCCGATGACCGCCCGGAAAGCCGACCTGACCACTGTGCACACCCGGATATGTGGGTCGAAGCATGAGCAGGGTGTGCATGCTACCAGCTTGTGGGTAGAGCAGGACAAGCACCGCACTTTCCTTTGGGGCCGGGTCACGCAGCCGCACCAAGGGCAGATCCGGGCGCTGATATCCTGATAGCTCCAGAAAGTCGCCATGGCCCGGTAGGGGCCGGTGCTCCATACGTTCGATGGCTGCGATGTCGATGGACACGTTCTCAGTGGTCGGTGAGCATGTCGACGAGAGCCTGTGCCTGCTGTTTGTATGTATGTGCAGGGCGCTCGGATATCCAGATGCATTGCTGAAGGCATCGTGTGTATTGGCCACTGCATAGCCAGCAAAGGGCGTTGTACCATTCCACCTGGTCCTTGAAACCGATGTTCGGTGAGCGTTCAATGAAGTCCAGGTGCATCTCGGCCTTCGAAGGTTCTCCGGCACCAAGCAGCGCACTGGCCAGGTACATACGTGCGGTCACATCCTTCACGTTCTTGTCAACGTAGGTCTTCAATCCTTCAGCAGCGGTGGCGAAGTCTGCCCGGCTATAAGCAGCCATGGCATCCAGGAACGCAGCATTCTGTGTTGTACGCTGCCGCTGACCTACCAGGTCCGGATACGGAACATAATATCGTTTACACAACGTGTCGTCATTCTTGCCACAGGCCACGGACAGTATTAAAACAAAGACCAAGAACAAGGTGCGCATGGCATGAAGGGGACCAAGGGAATGGCACATGGACCTAAGGTAGTCGCTTGCACCAGCGGCCCGGCCGCAGCTCGCCGCTTGGCGCAATGCTGAGCAGTACGAAACCCACACGCCCTACGATGTGGTCAGCCGGTACGAAGCCCCAGTGACGGCTGTCCGCACTGTTGTCGCGGTTGTCGCCCAGCACGAAGTAGTGATCTTGCCGCACGGTATAGGACCCGTCCGTACGACCATTAACGCACAACTGGTCGCCTACCATTTCCACCTGGTTCCCCTCGTAAATGGCGATGATGCGATCGTACATCGCCATTGATCGCGCATCAACCTTCACCCGCTGTCCTTTAGCAGGCACCTCAATGGGCCCAAAGTCATCATTCCGCCACCGATTCCCCGGACCGAAGGGGAAGAGGCTCATGGAACCATCATTGGCCAGCCGTGTCGGCTCCACCTGCTCCACTTCGGGCCGCGCGCGCATGACATCGGCCATGTCTGCGTTCATGGGTATCTCCACCTCGCGGCCATCAGGCAGCACATACGCTGGAGGTCGGCCCAATAGGTCAAGGAAGGTGCGGGCCGGAACATCCCGTTTCAAGCGCACGGTCCAGCGCTTGGTCTCCGTTGCCGCCGGTGGAATGGTCAGTCCGTTCACGAACAGTTCTCCGGCCCTCAGTTCCACACGGTCGCCGGGCAGACCCACGATCCGCTTCACAAGCAGTTGCCTGCGGCTCATGGACCGATCATCCTGCATCGGATCGCGGAATACCACAATGTCTCCACGTTCGATTCCCGTCCACAAAGGCCAGCGGGTTACGCCCACAAGGTCGCCCGAGAGCAGCGTGGCATACATGCTGTCACTGCGCACGCTGACCCAGCGGACAACGAAGAAGTGGAGGAGGACAAGTAGAGTGATGGCCAATGCGCCAGCTTTCACCCAACTCTGGGCTCCGCCGACTGTGCCATCCTTGAGCCAGGCCCAAACATTTTGCACTGGGCGCATGCTTGGTTCCACGGAAGATCAGCGCACGAGTGAGAACAACCGTTTCCAGCGCACACCGCCGGGGAATCCGCCTTTCTCCGGATCCGTGCTCAACCATACCAGTACCGCCTTGCCCACCACATGGTCAAAGGGAACGAAGCCCCAATACCGTGCGTCCTGCGAGCGGTGGCGGTTGTCGCCCATCATCCAGTAATAGTTCTGTTTGAACGTGTAGTTGTTGGCCTTCGCCCCATTGATGTAGATGTCATTGCCACGAAGTTCCACCGTGTTGTACTCATATACCTGGATCGCACGACGATACAACGGCAGGTTCGCTGGGGTCAACTGGATCGTGGCTCCAGCCTTAGGCACCCATAGCGGACCGAAGTTGTCCTCGGTCCAATCAAAGCGTGGATCGCTGGGAAAGATGGGCATCCCGCGGCCGTCATCTGGTTTGTAATAACCGCGGGGCTTGTTCTGGTGGTGCATCTCCACCACATTACGAAGCTTGCCCAGATCCGGTGCCATGGCAGGGCGCAAGGGGATGGTGATGCTGTCCGTACGGGAGTCCACGTGTTGCACATCGGTGAAGGAAACATCATACTGGTCCTTCAGGATGTTCGCCCCGAATTCGCCGCGCACCTTGAACTCATAGCCCAACTGGCCGTTCGTGGGCAGGGGCTGGGCTTCACCGTTCACGTAAAGCTGGCTATCGCGCACCTCGATGGTGTCCCCAGCGATGGCAACACAGCGCTTGATGTAGTTCTCCTGTTTGTCAACCGGACGGATCAGTAGGCCACCAGTGTCATACTTCACCGGACGTCCATTACGGTCGCGACCGAGCCAATAGCCTTGTTCCAGCGACTTACGGCCTACACTACGCACAAGCTGGTAGTAGCTCATGTTCTGAAAGTTCGCCACCACGGTATCGCCTTCGGGGAAGTTGAAGACCACGGCGTCACCACGTTCGGGCTTGCCCAGGCCGGGCAAGCGGAAGTAGGGCAGGGCGAACCAGTTGGTGAAGCTGGGCGTGTGCTCGGTGAGGGGCAGCGTGTGGTGCGTGAAGGGAAAGGTGATCGGTGTCATGGGCGTGCGTGCGCCATAGCTCAGCTTGCTCACGAACAGGTAGTCGCCCACCAGCAGGCTCTTCTCCATCGATTCGGTAGGGATGGTGAAGGCCTCGAACGTAAACACGCGGAAGGTGGTAGCGACGATCACGGCGAAAAGGATGGCATCACCCCATTGCGCCAGACCCGTCCGCTTACGCTCACCGATGGGGATCGGTCCCACCCACTTATGCTCGGGCTTGAAGGCCAGCCGGGGCAGGGTGATCCACGGCGTGAGCACGGCGATGACGTGCTGCTTGAAGTCACGCTCGTTGAAGGCGATGCTCGTGTTCACGTTGTAGATGATCAGTATCAGCAGGTTGATGCCGGGCACCAACAACAGGATCACCCAATACCAAGGCTTGCCCAGGATGCGGTTCCAGACGAGAAGGTTGTATCCTGGGATGTATCCAGCCCACGCAGGAGCACCGGCCTTCGCGAAGATGCGCGGCAAGGAGATGGATAGAACGGCGAGATAGGCGAGGAGGAGGATCCAGGGGATCATGGGGTCAGGTGCTCATTTGGCCATGCGCTCAGGGCGCATGGGTTCGGCGAAGCGCGAAAGTGCGGATTCGGATCGGGGTTGGAACGTGAAAATGCGTGAAGACGTGCCTAGAACGTGATGAACGGTCATCGGGGCAGGTCGAGCACATCCTCCATGGTGAAGAGGCCCTGACGGCCTTCCAGCCATTCTGCGGCCACCACAGCACCTGTGGCGAAGCCCATGCGACCAAAGGCGTCATGCGTTATCGTGATCTTATCCTCGGCGCTGCTCCACGTTACGCTGTGCTTGCCAGGCACATCTCCCGAGCGTTCGCTGGCGATGGGCACCGCACCTTGCGCAGGTGTCTGGGGTGGCGTTGATGGCGACCATCCGGAATACCGCTGCGTCTTCATATCGATATCCCGCGCAAGGGTGATCGCTGTTCCACTCGGCGCATCGAGCTTGTGAACGTGATGCACCTCGTCGATGTGCACCGCATAGCCGGGGTGCTGGTCCATGAGTGCAGCGAGATAGCGATTCAGCTTGAAAAAAAGGTTCACGCCGATGCTGAAGTTGCTGGCCCAGAGAAGTGTGCCATTGTTCTCCTGCACCATCACTTTCAGCTCGTTCAGGTGATCATACCAGCCTGTTGTCCCTACTACGATAGGCACACCCGCTTCCAAGCAAAGCTTCACGTTCGCCATCACTTGATCGGGTCGGCTGAACTCGATCGCTATGTCGCAGTCTGTCGGCGAGGCGCCCGCGTTGGCGGCATCCACCTTCAGCGGTACTAGATGGCCGCGAGCCAAGGCGATCTGCTCAATGGCCTTGCCCATTTTACCGTACCCATAAAGCGCGATGTTCATGCGGCGCCGAAGTTAGAGCCGCAGGCGAAGTGATAGTCCTGTGGCGCCTTGCGCGGCCAAGGGTAGCGATGGACCCAGGTCCATCGACAGGTCATCGCCCACATCAAAGTGTACGAAATAGCCGTCCACCGTGGCATCCACCACGTTCAGTAGGTACACCCCGGCCAGGAAGATGTAACTGAGGTCACGCCAGCGCTGATATTGGTCTGCCACGCTCCGCACCGTCTCTGGGGAAAAGCGACCGTTGAACTCATCAACCGTTGCAGGATCGCCATCCACCTGCGCGAGATAGGCCGTTTTGTAGCGCTGGAATTCGGCGTTGTTGCGGTGAATGAAGTACACACAGGCACCCAGTCCGCCCCAAGCGATCGGGGCCTTCCAATACTTCCGGTTGTAGATCTGTCCCGCACCCGGTAGGATGGCGGAGTAGAGCGCTGCTTTCTGCGGATTGTGGCGCACACGCCATCCATGAGGTCCAAGGCTATCCACGACAGCTGGGGTTGCGATGGCCGTATCCGATTGCGCATGCGACGCTATGGCGATGAGCGCCAGTGTATGGGACAGAAAGAGGATGCGAAGCAGGGCCGACATGCGCGTTGGTGTCGCGAAGATCGGGCCAAGAGGCGATCAGCGGCTCTCGAGCAGGCGTTTGATGCGTTCGAGTTCTTCGTCGTTCTTGAATGCGATCTCGATCCGACCCTTGCCGGTGAGGCCCTGCTTCACCGACACTTTGGTGCCGAAGATGCCGGCGAGGTACTTGCTAAGATGCTTCTGGCGTGCAGCGTTCATGCGCTCGCCACCCCCGCCGCCGGCACCGAAACCCATGGGGCTCTTGTCGCGAGCGATCTCCTCCACCTGCCGCACGCTCATCTGACTCTCCACGATGCGCTGGTAGAGTTCAAGTTGCTTCTGCGGATCGGCCATGGTGATCAGCGCGCGTGCGTGTCCCATGCCGATGTGCCGCTGGCGAAGGCCGAGTTGGATCTCCGGTGGAAGCTTCAGCAGACGCAGGTAATTGGCCACAGTCGCGCGGTCCTTGCCAACCTTTTCGCTCAATTGTTCCTGCGTCAGGTTCACCTCGTCCACCAACCGTTGGAAGCTGATGGCCACTTCAATAGCGTCCAACTCCTCCCGTTGAATGTTCTCCACCAGTGCCATTTCCAGCATGCCTTCGTCATTGGCGATGCGGATGTAGGCGGGGATCTCGGTGAGCCCGGCGACCTGCGACGCTCGGAAACGGCGTTCGCCGCTAATGAGCTGGTATTTGTCGTAACCGATCTTCCGAACCGTTACCGGCTGGATGATGCCGAGTTCCTTTATGCTCTGGGCCAGCTCCACCAGCGCCTCCTTACTGAAGTGCGTGCGCGGCTGGAAGGGGTTGGGCTCGATCTGTGAGATCAGGATGTTCGCCACGCCGCCTGCCACGCGATGCGAGCCACTTTCCGCAGTGCCAATGCGTTCGGTGATGTCCGTGCTGCTATCCTCCAGCAGTGCACTGAGCCCGCGCCCCAGTCCTCGCTTCTTTGTCATGGTTGTTCCTCGGCGATGGCAATGATCCGCTCAGCCTCGCGGATGCGCGTCATGTCGTTCTTTTGCAGGATCTCGCGCGCAAGGTTCAGGTAATTCGTAGCACCCTTGCTGCTGGCGTCGTGCATGATGATGGTCTGCCCGTGGCTCGGTGCCTCGCCCAGCGCCACGTTGCGGTGGATCACGGTGTCGAACACCAGCTGTTGGAAGTGCGTCTTCACTTCATCCACCACCTGGTTCGCCAGGCGCAGACGGCTGTCATACATAGTGAGCAGCATGCCTTCGATGAGCAGCTCGGGGTTGAGGCGCTGCTGCACGATCTTAATGGTGTTGAGCAGCTTACCGAGGCCTTCCAGGGCGAAGTATTCGCACTGCACGGGCACGATCACGCTATCCGCACAGGTCAATGCATTCACCGTGACCAGACCCAGTGAAGGCGAGCAGTCGATGATGATGAAGTCATACAGCTCGCGCAGCGGCTCCAACACACGCTTCATCTGCTTTTCGCGATCGGGCATGTCGATCATCTCGATCTCGGCGCCTACCAGGTCGATGTGGCCGGGAAGCAGGTCGAGGTTCGGATTGTCGGTAGTGCGGATCACCTCCGTTGCTGGCGCGCCGTTGATGATACTTTCGTAGATACTCGCCTTCACCTCTCGCGGGTCGTAACCGGTGCCGCTGGTGGCATTGGCTTGTGGATCGGCATCCACCAACAGGGTGCGACGCTCCAAAGCGCCCAGACAGGCTGCTAGGTTGATCGCGGTGGTCGTCTTGCCGACGCCGCCTTTTTGGTTCACGATGGCAATGATCTTGGCCATGGTCCTCTGTGGTTAGTTACGTTGTGCGGTGAACCGTTGGGTCAACGGGTGAACAACGGCGGCGAAAGTAGCGGCGCGGGTTTGCGGGGAAGCGGTGGAGGGTTCTTTGAATTGTGAACACAGCACTGTGTCCTCCGTGCTGTACACAGGGTTTTCAACACATCGGCTGTTGCACTGGCGCGGGCTGTAGGGCTTCTTAACAACAGCCTTGCGATCGTTGATAGAACGCCCTTCTGCCCTCCACCGATGCACCCGGGCCAGGCAACATCCGGCCCTGCAAGCGACCGTATCTTCAGGGGCACGGTTCACCTAACACCAACCACCATGTCTGCAGACAAGCATTTTCACCTACACGACGGCTCGGTGCCCGAGCTGTTGGATGATGATACGCCTGACGATATGCCAGCCGCGCGGACCATCGCCGTGGTGATCCTGTCCATGATGCTCGCTTCGGTGCTCATCATGGCGGTGATCAACGGCAACTCGCATAGGGTCCAAAGCGCATCGCCGGATACCATCGAACTGGTACCCTGATCACCCAGCATTAAGTTCGGGCTTAGAGCGTGCTCATGCCTCCATCAACACCGATCACTTGACCGGTGACCCAAGATGCACGTGCGCTAAGCAGGAAAGCGGCCATGGACGCGATGTCATCCAGTTCACCCACGCGCTTCAACGGATGTCGTTCCGCGCTGGCTTTTTCACGTTCGGGGGAGGAGAGCAACTTTTCGGAAAGTGGCGTGCGCGTGAGGCTGGGTGCAATGCAGTTCACGCGGACCGTCGGAGCAAGTTCAGCAGCCAAGGAGCGAGTAAGCCCTTCCAGCGCACCTTTCGCCGCCGCCACCGATGC
>JBKJNF010000257.1:0-11913 GCA_046596155.1 Flavobacteriales bacterium
CCGGGCCGGCTGCGTCGTTAGGTGCGTTGGGGTCAGTACCGCCCACCAGACGGGAATCATCATAACCGCATGCGTTCGATTGCAGGCTTTCAGCGTAGACGCTCACGCGTCCATTACCCACTTCGTAGTTGATGTCGCGCGGCACCACAAAAGTGAAATTGAACACCCCGTTGATCACACTGGCCTTTCCGCGGTAGATGTTGTTCTTGCGCAGGTTGAAGGTGTAAGGTTGGCCACCGTCATTCGCCAGTGTGTTCACCACGGACGTCTTGTCGAACACGGTAGGCACCACGATGCCATTGAAGTCGGTGAGCACCTGGCCCAGCTCGTTCACCACTTCACCGGTGATGCGCACGGTAGCCAGTGCCTTCATGGTGTCCACGGGGCTTCCCAAGGTGTCCGTGATAGCGGTTATGCGGGCACTACTGCGCGAATAGGCGAGTCGCACGGTGGGATCGCCCAGCAGGCAGAAGTTGCGGTAGTTGTTGCCCGAGTTCGAAACCGCGGCCTTCGTCCGGCGGTAGATATCGCCCAGTCGTTCCGCACGCCCTTCTTCATCCACAGTCTCAAAGACGTGGTCGAAGAATTCACGGGCCAGCGCCTGGTTCGCACCGCTGTAGGCGATCCTCGTGGTGGTCATCAGCCCGATGCCGCCGCCGGTCGGATTCAACAGCACATATTCGCCGGCGGACGTGCGGGAGGGATCATCCCAACGGGTGAACTCACAGGTGGCCGTCATGAACAGGGGCAGTCGGTCCAGGTTGGTCCATCCCAGGATGGTCTGGTTGTCCAGCAACCGCTCATGCGCCCATCCCACTTCGCCGCCATGACCGATGTAGTTTACGAGGAGCAGGCCTTTCTGCACGCGGTCGCGTAGCGCGGCGGATGCTTCCGGATAGCGTTGCCCGCCCGGTGTACTTTCCTGCACATAGGCGTCCATGTAGATCTTGGCCACGTTAAGGCAGGGCTGCTCGGTTTCCACTGTGCTGGCCAGTTCATTGCTGTATTGCATGTGGATGGACCCCTCGAATCCATCGCCGGTCTGGTCGTCGCTCACGAACAAGGCCCAGTTGCGCCAGTCGTTCGCGCCACCATCCGAACCAGTGCTGCACGAAGTTCCCGTCGTCGAACTCAGCAGGAAACGGTCATAGTTGAGGATCTTATCCACCATCTCCCGCGCCTGGATGCCATTGCTCACGGGAATGCGTCCTACACCAATATCCACTAGGTCGGTGAGCGCCTCGCCCTCGCCGTCATCCAACAGGCAGTAGTAATCATCGGTGGTATAGCTGGAGGAGGGCACCCAGCTGTTCGCCGATTGGAACGAAGGGATCAAGTTCTGGTTGGTCTCCGAGAGGTTCATATTGTTGTACGAGCCATCTCCGAAGAGCATTAGGTACCGAGGAAGCGGGGCACCGGAATCCGCAGCCCGATCGTAGATCATCTTCATGTAGTATTTGATGGCCGTGCCATCGCGCTGGCCCGAGGAGAACTCATTGTAGATCTGCTGGGGGCTCACCATCACCACGCTCAGGCCTTCGTCCGCCCGGCGTTCAGCCAATCGCTGCGCTTCTCCCTGAAAGGCTTCGGGACACACGATCACGAGATCTGTTGGAACGGCTGTGGCGTGCAGGTCCTGATTGGGCGTAGGCCCCACCGCGGTGGGCTCCAAATAGCCGCTGCTGCGGAATGCCACATAATCCCGCAATTGTTCCGAGGCGACCCGGAAGATCTTTTGCGAGCCCGTGGTGGTGTAAGGCACGCTGGCAACATTGGCGGGGTCGGTGATCTCCCAAATGCGCTCCACACTGGAGGCCATGTCCAGCGTGAATTCCGCGACACGACCCACACCCACAGTGGCCGGATCGCGGAAGCTTAGTTGATCGCCCGTCATCTTCAGATCGCGCCGTGCAGTGAGGCTCAAGTAGTTCATCCAGCCCACTGAGCTGATCGGATCGTTCTTGTTGAAGGTCACGGAGATGGGAACGGAATTGCCCGAGGCAGTGAAGCAGAAGACCCGACGGGATGAATCGGCATAGGCACCTGAATACACACCTGTGACGCCAGCGTCATTGAAGCTGAAGGGCTGCGAGGCCGCTGAGATATTCCATTGGCTGGAGCTGCCCGTGCCGATGGTGCGACTGAGCACGTCCACCGTGAGGCACTGTTGCACATCCGGCCGCAGGTTGGGCACACTGAAGCTGTAGTTGTACGTGGTAGTGATATCGTAGGTATCCCCGTACCAAGTGCGCCCACTTTTCAGCAGGTTCACCAGATCACGGTCGATGACCTGCCGGTCCGTGAACGACGATACCTGATCCGTGGCCGGCTCACTACTCAACACCGCATCGCCGATGCGTTTCGCAGGTTCCACATCAATGCCCACGAAATACGTCGCGCTATCCGTGTAGGTGTTCTTCGTGTGCGCATAGCGTTGGGTCGTGCTGTTAAAGTTCCATTTATCGGATCCCGTGGCATAGAAGAGTATATAGTCATTCGGGCCGAACTGCCCATCGCCACCATCTACTACTTCGATCGCGTTGGTCAGCAGGTCATTGGCCGGCAACGCGCTGTTCTGTGTGGGCAGCACGCCGGCATGGTTGCCGTAGATATTTAGGCGGTCGCTTTGCAGGTCGTCCAACGGCACGCCCAACTGTTGAAGGAATGAATACGAGAGTTTATACACCCCATCCTTGGAAAGCTGGAACCGGTACCACTGACCCGTCGCTAGTTTCGAATTTGTCGGATACACCCCGCTCTTGGGTCGACCCAGACTACCACGACGTTCCTCCACCACATTGAGCACATAATGCGATAGCCGTTCCATCTGACCTGTTGCGGAGTTGCGGCGATAGGGATAGATGTCGACCAAGGCTCTGGGTTGGCGCCGCTCCGTGCCGACCATGATGGTGATCTCTGGATCAGGACCGGGGCTACCGAGCCCAGGCAGCTCCTTCAGCTCGGCCGTGGACAATGCAACATATCGAGCGTCGCCAAGGCTCACGGAAAAGCTGGTGGTTCCCGCGCCCAATGGCCGCATTTCATGAATGAACGGTAGGCCCTGTCGCGCCTCGTCCAGCATCAAGCCCTGTTTCCAATCGGCGGAAGTTTCCTTCACCTCCGGCAAGGACATGGTGCGGGGGGTGTTGAGCGCCGATGGGCTCGCGGGCCTAAGCTGCTGGGAATGAACAGGTCCGGCAAGCGCTAGCAGGCTGATTATCAGCGATTTGCGAAAAAATGTCATGGACGGTTTGAACAGGTTATCAACTGCGGAATAACGAAAGTACTACCTTCGGCCTTCGTGTTCTGGAACACACGACCAACGGCTTCGGTTCTCGCTTATTGCGGGAACGTTGGCCCGAACCCTAAGCCCAACTCATCCGTATACTTGGCGCTTGTACGGGGAATAGATCGAATTGAGCGCATGAAGAGATGGACCGTTAGTCGTGCGGCCTTCGGGCTTGCCTTAGGCCTTTGGGGGCCTCTCCTGGCCATTGGTCAGGATCCCCAATTCACCCAGTTCTATGCGAATCCGCTGTACCTGAACCCAGCGTTCGCGGGAACTGCGCGTTGCCCCCGAGTAGTGCTCAATTACCGCAACCAGTGGCCGGCACTTTCTGGTACATTCGTGACCACCAGTGCCAGTTATGACCAGGACGTACGCGGCATCCTGGGCGGATTGGGCCTGTTGGTGACCAATGATCAGGCGGGCAAAGGCACGCTGACCACTACAACTGCCAGCGGCATTTATTCATTTACTCAGGCGATCAATCGCAAGTTCTCCATTAAGGTGGGCTTTCAGGCCTCCTACTTCCAGAAATCGCTCGACTGGAACAAGCTCACCTTCGGCGATATGATCGATCCGCAGCGCGGCTTCATCTATCAGACGAATGACGTTCCGCGCGGCGGTGGCATAAGTGGCGCCGATTTCTCGGCTGGTGTGCTGGGCTATACAGACATCTTCTTCGTGGGTTTCGCTGCACATCACCTGACCGAGCCCAACGAGTCGCTGATCGTGGGCACCAGTAAAATGCCCATGAAGCTCACGGGCCACGCCGGTGCCGCCATTCCCCTAGGCATGAAGGGTAAGTACGGTGTGCCCAAGACCAAGCTCTCGCCGAACATACTGTATATGCAACAGGCCGAGTTCCGCCAATTGAACCTTGGTCTATATGTGGACCACGGGCCGATCATCGCAGGTGTATGGTACCGCAACAGGGATGCGTTCATCGCGCTCATAGGGTTCCACGGGGACCACTTCAAATTCGGCTACAGCTACGACGTAACGACGAGCAAACTCACCACAGCCACCGCTGGATCCCACGAAGTGAGTCTCACGCTCCAGTTCGACTGCAAGAAAAAACGCCGCCGGGTACGCACAGTGCCCTGTCCAACGTTCTGACCACACGAACCCCACGTCCCGGCTGCAAGCGGGACATGAAACCAGAAAGACCATGAACCAATTAAGGAACTTCAGCCTCGCCATCGGGGGTATTGCGCTCTTGAGCGCTTGCCAGTTCGAGAAGAGCGGCGCCACGGGTTGGAACTACAACGATTCCAAGAACGGCGGCTTCGAAAAGGCCCCTTTCGAGGAGCAGGAGAACGGTCCGGGATTGGTGCTCATCGAGGGTGGCCAATTCACCATGGGCCGTGTCACGGATGATCTGAACCATGAGTGGAACAATATCCCGCGCACGGTAACCGTCTCTTCTTTTTACATGGACGAAGTGGAGGTGACCAATCTCTACTGGTTGGAATACCTCTACTGGTTGGACCGGGTCTACGGCGCCGACTTCCCCGAAGTTTACAAGAAGGCCCTGCCCGACACGCTGGTATGGCGCAGTAAGTTGGCCTTCATGGAGCCCAAGGTGGAATATTATTTGCGCCATCCGGCCTATCGTGACTATCCGGTGGTGGGTGTGAACTGGCTGCAGGCCACGGATTATTGCGCCTGGCGCTCGGACAGGGTGAATGAAGTGATCCTCATTCGCGAAGGCCTCTTCGAACACTACCCCAACCAGATCAACGAGGACCACTTCACCACGGACAGCTATCTGGCCGGCCAATATGAGAGCGGCAAGAAGGTGGACGGCGTACAGGACTTCAACCCGAACAAGGACACACGGAACGTGCGCCTGGAAGACGGTATCCTATTGCCGCGTTACCGCTTGCCCACAGAGGCCGAATGGGAGTACGCATCGTATGGACTGGTGGGCAATACGGTGGACGAGCGTGTGGTTGAACGCCGTATCTATCCATGGAACGGGCACTGGGTGCGTTACGACAGCCGCAAGAAAGGTGGCGCGTTCTATGGCGACTTCCGCGGCAATTTCATGCGTGGCCGCGGTGACTACATGGGTGTTGCTGGTAGTTTGAACGACAACGCGGATGTGACCGCACCGGTGTTCAGTTACTGGCCTAACGATTACGGACTTTACAACATGGCCGGCAACGTGAGCGAGTGGGTGATGGACGTTTACCGCCCGTTAAGTCCCGAGGATAAGGATGACCTGAACGCCTACCGGGGCAACGTGTTCAAGACGAAGGTGCTGAACAGTGATGGCGGTATCAAGGATAAATTCGACAAGGTGATCTACGACATCGATGGCATCAAGGTCTTCCTCACCGAGTTCCAGAAACGCATGGCCGGCCGCGCCACCGAGGAGGAAGGTAAACTCATCGACGACCTGCTCACCAAGGTGGACCAGGCCGTGGAGATGAAGAACACGCGAAAGAGCGATCCCGCGAACCAGGTCGTGCAGGACATGGTGGACATGATCAAGGGCCAGGATCTGGAGATCTGCCCCAAGCTGCTCTCCGGCATCAGCGATTACCAGAGCGACCAACCGGGTGAGGTGCAGATGCGCAATGTGACCCTCGAGGAGAACATCGACCGCCGCACCTACCAGCAGTCGGACAACATCAATTTCAAGGACGGTGATCTGGAGAGCAGTGTGTTCTTCGGCGAACCTGACAAGGAGGGTAATGTGATGTATGCGAACGAGGGCAACTTCCCCAACACCTACCTCACGCTGATCAACGACCATGCGCGGGTATACAAGGGTGCCAGCTGGGCAGACCGCATCTATTGGGCGAATCCCGGCACGCGCCGCTTCCTCGACGAACGCCAGAGCACGGCCACGCTGGGCTTCCGATGCGCCATGACGCGTGTGGGCAGCCCCAAGGGACTCGGTGATGACAAACGCCGCAAGACCCTCCAGAAGTAACTGTTCATTGTGAGCATCCAACGGAATTGAAGGACCCCGGCCAAGCGCCGGGGTCTTTCTTTTGTAACCATGCCTGAGATCGACCAGCTCCATGCGGCCTTCCTCCGCAGCACTGGTGCCTGCACGGACACACGCAACCTGCTGCCCCGCAGCATGTTCTTCGCCCTCAAGGGGCCGAACTTCGATGCAAATACATTCGTTGCGAAAGCGCTCGAAGCAGGCTGCGCCTTCGCTGTAGTAGACGATCCTGCCGCCGCAACCGACCCGCGCTGTCTGCTAGTGCCCGACGTGTTGAAGGCCCTGCAAGACCTGGCACGCCATCACCGCCGCTCATTCAACATTCCCGTGATCGGGATCACGGGAACGAATGGTAAGACAACTACCAAGGAACTGGTACTGGCCATACTTGCAACGGACCGCTCAGCGCTGGCCACCGAAGGCAACCTCAATAACCACATCGGCGTACCGCTCACTTTGCTGCGCCTCACAAGCGAGCATCGGATCGCCATCATCGAAATGGGAGCGAATCATGTAGGCGACATCATGGAACTGGTGAACATCGCAGAGCCCACACATGGTGTCCTCACCAACATCGGCCGTGCGCACCTCGAAGGCTTCGGCAGTTACGAGGGCGTGATCACCGCGAAGACAGAGCTGTACGCCTACCTCCGCAGGAACGCCGGCACGTTGTTCGTGAACGCAGATGACGACCTGCTCATGGCCAAGAGCGAGGGCAGCACGCGCGTGACCTACGGCACGGGCGCGTCTGTGGACCTGCAGGTAAGCGAAGCCGGTGGCGGCGCATACATGGCCATGGAATGGACAGGAACGGACGGTCGCCAACGCACGGTGGTCACCCGCTTGATAGGCGCCTACAACCTGCCGAACGCAGCCGTGGCCGTAGCCATCGGTCAGCACTTCGGCGTTCCAGATGACACTATGGTCGTTGCACTGGAAGCTTACACTCCGTCGAACAACCGTTCGCAGTTCATGGACACCGGTCGCAATCAGCTCGTGTTGGACGCGTACAATGCGAACCCGAGCAGCATGCAAGTGGCCCTGGAGAACTTCGCGGCCCTGCGGTCGGATAGGCCGAAGCTGGCGGTGCTGGGCGGTATGAAGGAGCTTGGTCCTGGAAGTCGCGCCGACCATGAAGCGCTAGTACTATTGGCACAAAAGCTCGGCGTTGACACCCTGTATGTGGGCCCCGAGTTCATGGAGCTTGCTGGCATGAGTATCACGGTACATCTGGATGCAGGGGCGGCGTTGGCGTCCTTGCGTGCAAAGCCGATCACCGGCCAATTGTTGCTGATCAAAGGCTCACGCGGCACGAGACTAGAAACGCTGCTTCCCGCGCTCTAAGAAAGCGGACCTAGGACGTAACGCTGCGGCCGATCACGATGCGTTGCACCTCGCTGGTACCCTCGTAGATCTGCGTGATCTTGGCATCGCGCATCAAGCGCTCCACGTGGTACTCCTTCACATAGCCATAGCCGCCGTGTACCTGCACCGCTTCAACGGTGGTGCGCATGGCCACTTCGGAGGAGAAGAGCTTGGCCATGCTGCTGGCCAAGTCATAATTCAGGTGCTGGTCCTTCATCCACGCAGCCTTCAGGCAGAGCAGGCGGGCCGCTTCGATCTCCGTGGCCATGTCGGCCAACTTGAACTGGATGGCCTGGTGATCGCAGATCGCCTTGCCAAAGGCCTTGCGCTCCTTGCTGTAGGCCGTGGCCAGTTCGAAGGCACCGCTCGCGATGCCGAGCGCTTGCGAGGCGATACCGATGCGGCCACCGCTCAACGTCTTCATCGCGAATTTGAAACCGAAGCCATCCTCGCCGATGCGGCTGGCCTTGGGCACTTTCACGTCCTGGAACATCAACGTATGCGTGTCGCTGCCGCGGATGCCGAGCTTGTCCTCCTTCGCGCCAACCACGAAACCGGGCATGCCCCTTTCCACGATGAGGCAGTTGATCCCCTTATGTCCCTTGGCCACGTCGGTCTGTGCCATCACCAGGTAGGTGCTGGCCGTACTGCCGTTCGTGATCCAGTTCTTTGTACCGTTCAGCAGGTAATGGTCGCCCATATCGATCGCTGTGGTGCGTTGTGACGTCGCGTCGCTGCCGGCTTCAGGTTCGCTCAAGCAGAACGCCCCGATCTGCTCGCCCTTGGCCAGTGGCACCAGATATTTCCGCTTCTGCTCCTCGTTGGCGAAGTTCTCCAGGCCCCAGCACACCAAGCTGTTATTCACACTCATCACCACGCTGGTGCTCGCATCGATCTTGCTGATCTCCTCCATGGCCAGCACGTAGCTCACTGTGTCCATTCCCCCACCGCCGTACTCCGGGCTCACCATCATTCCTAAGAATCCGAGCTCACCCAGTTGCTTGATCTCTTCCGTGGGGAACTTCTGCTCCCGATCACGTTCGATCACGCCGGGTTTCAACACGTTCTGTGCGAAGTCGCGTGCGGCATCGCGCACGGCCTTCTGTTCCTCGGTGAGTTCGAAGCTGAATCCTTGTTGGGTGGCAGTGTCTTGCATGTAATGAGAAGAGTAAGAAAGCAGCGGCAAAGGTAGAGCTTGGTCCCTTGCCAAGGAAAGGCGTCCATTCATCACAACCATCTTAACCGCACCTTCGTGCCATGATGGTCATCGGGGTAATGAGCGGTAGTTCGCTGGACGGGATCGACCTGGCTTGCTGCGAGTTGGAAATGGACCATATCGGCTGGAGCTTCCAAGTGGTCGATGCGCAGACCCTGCCCTACCCTGCTGCACTTTGCCAACGCTTGTTGTTGGCCTCCGGTGCTTCAGCGATGGAATTGGCACGGCTGCATCGCGATCTGGGGCGCATGATCGGAGAGGCCTGCCAGCAGATGCACGGCGAGCATCCTTCGGAACTGGTTGCCTCCCATGGTCATACGATCTTCCATCAACCGGCCGACGGATTCACCACGCAGATCGGCTGCGGGGCCACAATTGCGGCCATCAGCGGGCTGCCCACGGTGTGCGACTTGCGCTCTAAGGACGTTGCTTTGGGGGGGCAGGGTGCACCGCTGGTGCCCTTGGGGGAACACCTGCTTTTCCCCGGCCATGATGGTTTCGTTAACCTCGGCGGTATCAGCAACATTTCCGTGCATCGTAACGGCATGGTGCAGGGTTACGATGTTGGGCCGTGTAACCAAGCGTTGAACTTGCTGGCAGCGGAAATGGGAAAGGCGTATGACCAGGACGGCGATATGGCCCGTGAAGGAAACGTGCTGTCTACCCTGCTCACAGCGCTCAATGGCCTGGCCTTCTACACACAGCCGCCGCCGCGCTCATTGGGTCGTGAATGGTTCGAACAGCAGATGGCACCGCTACTGACGAACAAGGCGGGAAGCATTGAAGACCGGGCGCGGACCGTGGTAGAACACATCGCCGGGCAACTCGCACACGAACTAAAACGAGCGGGTGCCCTAAAGGTGCTTGTTACCGGCGGTGGTGCCCACCATCAGGTGCTCATGGAAAGGTTGCGCGATCTGAGCGGGATCCACATGGACGTGCCCGAAAAGCAATTGGTGGACTTCAAGGAAGCCATCATCTTCGCGCTACTGGGCCTTTTACGTTGGCGGGGAGAAGCGAACGCGCTGGCCAGCGTCACCGGTGCAAGCCGCGACAGTGTAGGTGGAGCACTGTACCTGCCGAATTAACAGGAGAAGCAGGATAACCGAGGCCGCAGGTCGGGATCACCCGACCATGCCCGGCTACTTTTGACCCTGCCCCGCTTCTCCTGCGGGGCCCTGCAAGGCACCGTGATGAGAGAAGCACTCCGCAAGTTCGAAGAGAAGGCCCCAGAGATCGTGTTCGAATGGAACGATCACCCCACTGGCGCCAAAGGCTGGGTGGTGATCAACAGCTTGCGGGGCGGTGCTGCCGGTGGCGGCACGCGCATCCGCAAGGGCCTTGATCGGCGCGAGGTAGAGAGCTTGGCGAAGACCATGGAGGTGAAGTTCACCGTAAGCGGTCCGCCTATCGGCGGAGCCAAAAGTGGCATCGACTTCGACCCGGCCGACCCGCGCAAGCGCGAGGTGTTGGAACGTTGGTACAAGGCGGTGATCCCGCTGTTGAAGACCTACTATGGCACAGGCGGCGACCTGAACGTGGACGAATTGCACGAAGTGATCCCCATCACCGAGGAATACGGCCTGTGGCATCCGCAGGAAGGCGTGGTGAAAGGGCATTTCGCCAGCAGCCAGGGGGCACAAGTGCGCATTGTAGGCCAGTTGCGCACGGGGGTCTCCAAGCTGATCGAGGATCCCCAATACACACCATTGATCGGCCGGTACGCCGTGGCCGATATGATAACCGGTTGGGGCGTGGCCGAAAGCGTGCGCCACTTCTACCGCATCTACGGAGGCAAGGTGAAAGGTAAGCGGGTGATCGTGCAGGGATGGGGCAATGTGGCCAGCGCAGCAGCGCACTACCTCGCCAAGGAAGGCGCCCTGATCGTGGGCATCATCGACCGCCACGGAGGCCTGCTGAGTCCTGAAGGCCTCACCGCCGATCGGGTGAAGGACCTTTTCCTTTCGAAGGCCGGCAACGCGTTTCATGCACAGGACCAGCTGAGCTTTGAAGACATCAACGAACGCGTCTGGGATCTGGGTGCCCATGTGTTCCTGCCATGTGCCGCATCGCGTTTGGTGACCCGGGAGCAGATCGACCGCATGTGCGCGGGCGGTCTGGAGACCATCGCCAGCGGTGCTAATGTGCCCTTCGCGGACAAGGAGATCTTCTACGGCCCCATCGCCGAGTACGCCGATGACCGCGTGAGCGTGATCCCCGACTTCATCGCCAACTGCGGCATGGCACGCGTGTTCGCTTACTGCATGCAGGAAGGCGCCGCGCTCACGGACCAAGGCATCTTCGAGGACGTGAGCACCACCATAGCCAAGGCCCTTGATCACACGCATGCACGGAACAAGGAGCGCACCCACCTCACACGCACGGCCTTCGAGATCGCGCTCGAACAATTGACCTGAGAAAATTTCCGGGGCATCTGCTCCGTTCAACAGAAACAGCCAGACCGATGAACTTCACCCTTTTCGCACAGGACCCGCAACAGACCCTGGAAGCCGCCAAGCAGTTGGTGGATCAAACGGCCACAGGTATCACCGCTGCAGCCCCTGTGCAGGACCAGCTCTCCGTGTGGGACCTCATCAGCCTAGGCAGTTGGTATATCATGGGCCCACTTGCGCTCATGAGCCTCCTGACCATCTACATCGTGATCGAGCGGATGCTCGCCTTGAGCAAGGCCAACCGCGAGGATAAGGACTTCATGAACAAGATCCGGGACTACGTGCACGAGGGCAAGGTGGACAGCGCAAAGAACCTCTGCGCGCAGAGCATCGCGCCGAGCGCACGCATGGTGGAAAAAGGCCTGCAGCGCATGGGCAAGCCCGCGCGCGAGATCGAGAGCGCCATGGAAACAGCAGGGCGCATCGAGCTTACCCGGTTGGAAAAGGGGTCCTCCACGCTCCGCTTGGTGGCCCGCCTTGCCCCGATGTTCGGATTCATCGGTACCATCATGGGGGTGATCAAGATCTTCTACGACATCTCGCTCACCGACAACATCAGCATCGCGGTGATCAGCAGCGGGCTGTACCAGAAAATGGTCACCAGTGCGGGCGGCCTCATCGTGGGCATTGTAGC
>JBKJNF010000295.1:0-4372 GCA_046596155.1 Flavobacteriales bacterium
TGGGCCGTTCGGTGTGAACGACGGCGTCAGCTTCCTCGATGATCAGCACTTCCCGTTCACAACGGACATTACCACGGGTAACATTCCGCCGATCGTAAGTGGTCAGTCGATCTGCGATTCGCTGGTGCTGTGCGTAGGTGATCCTGGCACTTTGGATTTCGTCTTCCTCTCACCGGAACCGGGACAGATCACCACACCGTCGGCCAGCGCTCCCACGCTCACCGGCTTCAATGTAGTATCGAGCACATCTGGGCAGACCGCGACCATCAGTGTGGCCGTTAACCCCGTGCTTGCAGATACTGGATACCACTATGTCCTTTTCCAAGGCACGGACAATGGAACGCCCGCGCTCACCACAGAGGTGAGCATCGTGGTCCATGTATTGCCTTCGCCGGTGCTGCCACCGGGATCCCTTTCGGTCTGTGGGAACGGCACGCCTGTCCTTTTGTATGGGGGGCTGAACGGAACGCCTCCGCTGGGGGGGGATTGGTATGACCCGAACGGCAACGCACATAACGCGACTTTCGCGCCGGCCACTGATGCGCCGGGTGTTTATACCTATTCCGTGGATACCACTGGCGGTTGCCCGCTCATCGGCACTGTTGATGTCACGTCCTACGCGATGCAGAACGACAGTGTGGTGATGGATGCCCTCTGTCATGACGATGGCACGGGGAGCATTCAGGTGATCAGCACAGGCAATGGCGGTCCATGGAACTACCTGTGGACGGATGACAACGGGACCGTTTTACAGAACACGAATGCGAGCATTGGGGACATCTTCCTTGGTTCAGGTGGCACATATCATGTGCTGATCAGCGAAGGCGCGAACGGCAATGGTTGTGTGGATTCGCTCATGGCCGTCATCAACGAACCACCCCCGGTAGAGATCACTTTTCTGAGTGCCGACACCTTGATCTGCCGGACAGGTGCGGCAGCACTCGTGGTGGATGCGATCGGTGGCTCAGGTCAATTGACCGCGCGCTGGAGCACAGGGTTCACAGGTGTGCCATTCGTCCCCGCTCCGCTCACCACTTCGAGCTATCAGGTATGGGTCACGGACGCGAACATGTGCTCGAGTGATACGCTGTCCGTAGAGGTCGCCGTGAACCCGCCATTGACCCTTCAACTTTCGGACACGGCCTTCACCTGTCCGGATGTCGACCTATTTCTTACGCCGGACAGCGCTTACGGAGGCGATGGTGAGCTGATGTACGATTGGGGCCAAGGCTTCGCTTCGGATCCAGCGTACACCATCAACACACATACCTCACAGCAGGTATGTGTCACCCTGACGGACGGCTGTGAAACGCCTGACATTACGCAGTGCATCTGGGTGTCGGTGACACCCCTTCCCGAATTGATCCTGAGCGCCGACACGACCCTGGGATGCGATCCCTTCGCGGTCCGGTTCAACGTGATCGACACTACCAACGGTGCCACGGTCGATTGGAGTTTCGGGGACGGTCTCGTCATTCCGGGTCCAGCAGGGATCGTGGGGCACAGCTATACGGATCCCGGCCAGTATGATGTAAGCGTGGTAGTGCATTGGCCGAACGGCTGCGATGACGACACCACGATCATCAACATGATCACGGTGGCCGCGGTGCCGAGCGCTGAATTCACATGGGATCCCCAGCCGCCTAGCGTGCTCGAACCCGAAGTGCAGTTCATTGAACAGGCCGGTCCGTACGCAACGAGCTATGCTTGGGACTTCGCAGGCTTGGGTGAGGACACGGCGGCCAACCCGATCTTCGTCTTCCCTGCGGATCTTGGCAACACCTATCCCGTGCAACTGATCGTTACCAACTATCTGGGGTGCGCGGACACGACCGTGCGGAACGTGGAGGTGATCGATCAATTCCTGGTGTTCATCCCGAACGCGTTCACGCCGGATGGTGATGGCGTGAATGATGTGCTCTACGTTCAGGGCCGTGACATCGACACCAAGGATCTCAGGTTGATGATCTTCGACCGGTGGGGAGAGAAGATCTTCGAGAGCACGGGCCGTTTTGAAGGGTGGGATGGCACTTACGGTGGAAGCCCCGTCAAGAACGGTGTCTATGCGTGGCGCCTGAATGCACGCTCAGCCTACACTGGCCAGCCGGTGCAACTGCTCGGGCATGTGACGGTGCTGAGGTAGCTGCACCTAATGCATGAAAAAAGCCCCCGCCGGCGGAGGTTTTTTCATATTGACTGCACAGATCACCACGGGACGCTAGACGTCCAGCTTCGCGTACACTGCGTTCTTCTCGATGAACTCGCGGCGGGGTGGCACATCCTCACCCATGAGCATGCTGAAGATGCGATCGGCCTCGGCGCTGTTCTCGATCGTGATCTGGCGCAGCGTACGGCGGCTGGGATCCATGGTGGTTTCCCAGAGCTGTTCGGCGTTCATCTCGCCGAGACCTTTATAACGTTGCACGTTCACACTGGCCTCCTTGGTAGCACCCTTCATGCGCTCGATCACAGCATCGCGCTCCACCTCGGTCCAACAATACTGCTGTTCCTTGCCCTTCTTCACCATATATAGCGGTGGCGTGGCGATATAGATGCGGCCGTTCTCGATCATCTCCTTCATGTAGCGGAAGAAGAAGGTCATGATCAGCGTTTGAATGTGGCTACCGTCCACGTCAGCATCGCACATGATGATGATCTTGTGGTAACGCAGCTTGTCCATGTTGAGCGCCTTGCTGTCCTCCTCGGTCCCTACCTGCACGCCCAGAGCGGTGTACATGTTGCGGATCTCCTCGTTCTCATAGATGCGGTGCTGCATGGCCTTCTCCACATTGAGGATCTTACCTCGCAGCGGTAGGATGGCCTGGAACTCTCGGTTGCGTCCCTGTTTGGCAGTGCCACCAGCGGAGTCGCCCTCGACCAAGAACAGTTCGCTAAGGCTCGGGTCCTTTTCGCTGCAATCGGCCAGCTTGCCGGGTAGACCGGCTCCGGAGAAGCCGCCTTTGCGTTGCACCATCTCACGCGCCTTGCGGGCGGCATGGCGGGCCGTGGCGGCCAGGATCACCTTGTCCACGATCTGCCGCGCGTCCCGGGGATGCTCTTCCAGGTAGTTCTCCAGCATTTCGGCCACGGCCATATCCACAGCACCCATCACCTCGTTGTTGCCCAACTTGGTTTTGGTCTGTCCTTCGAACTGGGGCTCTTGCACTTTCACGCTGATCACACAGGTGAGGCCTTCACGGAAGTCATCACCCGCGATCTCGAACTTGAGTTTCTGTGTGGCTCCGCTGGTGTCGGCATACTTCTTCAGCGTACGCGTAAGACCACGGCGAAAGCCCGCGAGATGCGTACCACCTTCGTGCGTATTGATGTTGTTCACGTACGAGTGCACATTCTCGCTGAAGCTATCGTTGTAGATCATCGCGATCTCCACGGGGATCCCTTGCTTTTCGCCGCTGATGTGGATCACCTTATCGATCAAGGGCATACGTGTGCTGTCCAGATACCGGACGAACTCCACCAAGCCGAGATCGCTGTAGTAGGTCTCGTTCACGAAGCTGCCATCCTCATTGGTATGGCGCTCGTCAGTGAGGGTGAGCTTGATCCCCTTGTTCAGGTACGCCAGTTCGCGCAAGCGTGCACTAAGCGTGTCGAAGTTGTATTCGCTCACCTGGAAGATCGTGAGGTCTGGCGTGAATGTGACCACGGTACCACGGTACTCTGTTGTGCCGGTCTCTTTCACAGAGTACTGGGGCTTGCCCTCCTTGTACTCCTGCATGTAGCTCTTGCCTTGGCGGTACACTTCCACCTTCAGGTCGCTGCTCAATGCGTTCACGCAGCTCACCCCCACACCGTGCAGACCTCCGGAAACTTTGTAGCTGTCCTTATCGAATTTCCCGCGGGCGTGCAGCACGGTCATCACCACCTCCAGCGCGCTGCGCTTTTCCTTGGTGTGCATGTCCACGGGGATACCGCGGCCGTTGTCCTTTACCCGAATACTGTTGTTGGGCAGGATGGTCACATCCACCGTGTCGCAGTGCCCTGCAAGCGCTTCGTCGATCGAGTTGTCCACCACTTCGTATACGAGGTGGTGCAGCCCCTTCATGCCGATGTCGCCGATGTACATCGCTGGGCGCTTACGCACCGCTTCGAGGCCCTCCAGCACCTGGATGCTGTCCGCCGAATACGCGGCCGCGTCCTTCTTCTTCGTTTCGCTCATTTCTACGGTCTCTGCCATTGGTCCTTGAGATGAAAATACCCTCCTCTCGGGAAGGCACGCGAAGGTACCTCGATCACCCCCTTGATTTAGGGAAAGAACTCAACAGGGACGGGGGCTTTGTTGATAATTAACGTTTGTGGGAACGAGGGGCTTTACAGGGCAACGCGCCGCATTGCACGGCGGCCTCAAAACATG
>JBKJNF010000335.1:0-8765 GCA_046596155.1 Flavobacteriales bacterium
CGTAGCTGAAGAAGGGCAGGGGAATGCCGATCACCGGCGCAAGGCCGATGGCCATGCCGATGTTGATCATCAGGTGCAGGAAGAAGATGCTCGCCACACAGTACGCATAGATCCGCGTGAAGCGTGATCTCTGTCGTTCACCCACGAGGATGCAGCGCAGGATCAGGCCGCCGAACAAGAGCACGAGCACCGTGGTGCCCAGGAAGCCCCATTCCTCGCCCACCGTGCAGAAGATGAAATCGGTGCTCTGCTCGGGCACGTATTTGTATTTCGTGAACGTGCCTTCGAGGTAGCCCTTGCCGAAGAATCCGCCGCTGCCAATGGCCGTCTTGCTCTGCTCGGCGTTGTATCCAAAGCCCTGCGGATCGTAGACAAGTCCCAACTGCACACCGATGCGGGTCTGGTGCCGCTCCGGCATATGCCGGAACACGTAGTCGAAACTGCTGATGAAGAGGGCCGATCCGATCAGTGTGAAAGCGATCAATCCGAACAGTCGTTTGCGGTAGCGCTTCAACACGAACTTGGAGACGAACAGGATGGCCAGAACGCTGGCGATGGCCAATAGCAAGATCAGGAAGTATTGCCCGCCGATCTCCCTTGCCGTGAACGGAATGTGGAACACGCTGTCCTTCATGATCAGCGACAATACCGCAAGGATGGCCGAAGCGATGGCGAGCAGCAGGATGTTGCCCGAAAGTCCTTCCCTGTAAAGTACGAGGATGAATGCGCCGAAGGTGAGCATGGTGCCCACGTCCTTCTCTAGCAGGATGAGGAACGCGGGAATGAGGATGATGATGGAGGCGATCACCCGCGTGCGGAACTCCACCAACGACTTCAATCCACTCAAGTACTGGCTCAGGAGCAGGGCCGTGGCGAACTTTCCGAATTCGCTGGGTTGCACGCCGAAGCTGCCCACCCCCAGCCATGCCTTGTTGCCGCCCACTTCCTTGCCAATGATGGGCACCAGCGCAAGCAAGAACATCACGCCGATGTAGGTAGGGAGGGCCATGTTCTTGATGAACTCGCCCTGCACCATCAGGATGGCCGTGCCTACGACCAAGCACAACAGGATCCATACGCTTTGGTTCCCGTACTCCCTTGCCGTGTCGAACAGGTTGGGATGATCGGGCGTGTAGGCCGCACTGTATATGTTGGCCCACCCCATCAGGAGCAATAGCAGGTAGATGATCACCAGCGGGCGGTCTACCTGAGCACGAATGCTATCGCGTTGCGTGGTCATCGGCGGCGGCGATGGGCTTTGCTCACAAAGGGCTTGTAGTTCTTCTCGGTGGCGATCAGATCCGCCTCCAACATCTTCTTCTCCACTTCCGGACGCGTGATGGTATCGGTGAGGTACTGCTCCATCAGCAGGCTGGCGATCGGTGCGGCCCATGTTCCGCCGAAGCCGCTGTTCTCCACGTACACGGCCATGGCGATCTTCGGATCGTTCATTGGGGCGAAGCAAACGAACACCGCGTGATCCTTGCCGTGCGGGTTCTGTGCGGTGCCTGTCTTTCCACACACCGTGATGCCAGGTATGCGTGCGCTGCGAGCTGTTCCACCCTCCTCCTCCGTCACACGGCGCATGCCCTCGGCCACCAGGTCGAACCATTGGCGGTCCACCAGGGTTGTGTGTTTCTCATGCTGCACCATATTGTCCGGTTTGCCAACGGCGCCCACGATGTGCGGATCAATGTACCAACCGCGGTTCGCAAAGGTGGCCGCCAGGTTGGCCATCTGGATCGGCACTACTTCAACCTCGCCCTGCCCAATGCTGATGGAGTAGATGGTGCTGAAGGCCCAGCCGCCATGGCCATAGCGTTTGTCGTAATACGCCACATCGGGAATGCGGCCACCCTTGGCACTGGGTAGGTCCACAGCGGGCCGCTGTCCCAGACCAAAGCTCTTCATGTACGGGAACCATTGTGTAAGCCCCATGGCCGCATCCTTGAAGCGATCCGGATCCTTGTCCTGTTCCACCTCTCGTTTGAACACCTGGTAGAAATAGGGATTGCACGAGTATTGGATCGCATGCTTCACGTCGGTGGCCATGGGATGGTTGTGGCAGCCCACCAAGGCCTTGTTGCACGGGAAGCCCGTGGTGCTGTCGATCACGCCCATCTGCAAGGCAGTGAGGGTTTGCACCAGTTTGAAGATCGAGCCCGGTGGATATTGCGCCTGCAGGGCGCGGTCGAACAAGGGGTTCAGCGAGTCCGTCTGTAGCTTGCGGTAGTTCACGTTGCGGACGCGGCCTACCAGTAACTCGGGATCGTACGCCGGTGAACTGACCAGCGCCAGGATGCCGCCCGTGCGTGGATCGATGGCCACAATGCTGCCTTTCTTGTGCTGCATCAGCCTTTCACCATAGGCCTGCATGCGCACGTCGATGCTCGTGTAAAGGTTCGAACCTTCATAGGCAAGGGTGTCGTACATACCGTTCTGGAAGGCGCCTTGCACATTGTTGTGCACATCCACCACCACATACTTCACACCCCGTTTTCCACGCAGTTGCGGCTCGTAGTACTGCTCCAATCCACCCACGCCGATCACGTCACCCGGCCGGTAGTACGGATCCTGCTCCACCTTCTTCGCATTCACCTCGCTGAGGTAGCCGAGCATATGGCCCGCCACCCGATAGGGATAGGTGCGCAGTGTGCGGCTCTGGGCGTAAAATCCGGTGTATTTCGGCAAGTGCAGGGAGATGGCCGCGTACTGGTCCGCCGTGATCTGACGTTCGAACTCGCTGGGCTTGTAACCGGAGTAGGCCTTTGCTTTTTGCAGGCGTTCTCGCACCTCCAACGGTGTTACCCCGATGAGCTGAGCGAAGGCCAGGGTGTCGAAGGGCTCTACCTCTCGTGGCACCACAAGAATGTCGTACACCGGGGTGTTGGCCACAAGCAGTTCACCGTTGCGATCATAGATCAATCCACGCGAGGGGAAGATGGTCACCTTCCGTTCGCTGATATCAGCCGCCCGGGCCGTCCAGCTGCTGTCCACCACCTGCAACCAGAACAGGCGCAGGACGAACACCGCACAGATGAAGATCACCGAGGCGATCAGCACATACTTGCGGTCGTCGAAGTTCATCGCGTGCGGGTGGAACTACGCGCAATGAGCAACTGGGTCACCAGACAGAGCACCAGGGTGGCCGCTGTGCTAAGCAGCACTCGGAAGAGCGTGGAGAAGAAGGCGTCGAAACGGAACACCTCCACAAAGAACAACCACAGATGATGGATCAGGATCAGCACGCCCGCGTAGGTCATGAACCAGGCCAGGCCCATGTCCGCCAGCGCGGCGCGGCGGCCGATCTCGTAGCCTTCCCGCGGGGCCAGGGCGCGGAGCATCAAGCTGCGGGCATAGGCCATCAGGGTGCAGGCGCCGGCATGCATGCCCGGCGTGCTACTGAACAGGTCCATGGTGAGGCCTAGGCTGAACCCCAACAGCAACGAGGCCCACAGCGGGAGTGCGATGGGCAGCATGAGGATGACCAGCACGTAGAGGTATGGCACCACCCAGCCGTTCGCTACGTCCATGTGGTCGATCACCAGCGCCTGAAGTAGCACCAGCAGGATGAAGCGCATGATGTTGGAGAGCACCGTGCCGATCATTCCGTCTTCGCTTTGACCTCCAGTGAATCACGCTCAATACGCATGAGATCGCCCACCACCGTCACTTGACCCGAACGCGTAAGGTCCTCGCTGAGGCGTACGATGATCACGTGGAACGGAATGCTCGGATCATTCTCCACTTTCTCCACGATGCCCACTGGAATGCCGGGTGGATACACACCCTCGCTGCCGCGTGTGACCACCGTGTCGCCCACGGCCACCGGCACGTGTTTGTCGATGTCGGACAGCAATACCGTCCGCGGATCGCTTGTGCTCCACTTCAGCTGGCCGAAATGGCGCGTGGATTTCAACTGGGCACTGGCCGCATGCGCAGGATTGAGCACGCTGGTGACCAACGCAAAGTGCGGACTGGTCTCGCGTACCATGCCCACGATCCCGTCGGTGCCGATCACCCCCATATCGGGCTCGAGCCCGTCGAGTGAGCCTTTGTCCAAGGTGATGTAGTTCTTCTCCTTCTGCGTGGTGCTGTTGATCACCTGCGCCGGGATGAAGGTGTAGCGTAGGCGCCTGACGGTGTCGATGACCACGCCGTTGGTGTCGGTCCGAAGGCTGAGGTCGAATTTACGCTCGCGTTCGATGGCCAAGCTGCGCACCAGGTCATTGTTCACGCGGCGTAGATCGGCGAAGCTTGTGATGTCGTTCCGGGTGGCGTAGATGCGACCGACCATCGCGTTGCTGCTGCTGATCACTTGTGCACGTTGGTGCATATTGCCAACGACCACCAACCACATCGATAACGCTAACAGCGCTGCGAAGAGCAGGTTGTTTCGCTGGCGGAAGAGGAAGCGGAAGAGGTCGCGCATGAACTTGGCCGGTGTTCTGCACACCGCACTGCGGAGTGCCGGTCAGGGCGTGGCAGCGCACGCCCCTAGCGTCACTCCCGCATGAGGAATTGGAAGCGGTCAATGTTCTTCAAGGCGATACCGGTGCCCCGGGCCACGGCGCGCAGCGGATCCTCGCTCACATGCACGGGCAGCTTCGTCTTGATGCTGATCCGCTTGTCCAGCCCGCGCAACAAGGCACCTCCACCGGCCAGATAGATGCCGGTCTTGAAGATGTCGGCGCTCAATTCCGGAGGTGTACTCTCCAGGGCGCTGAGGATAGCCTCCTCGATCTTGCTGATCGACTTGTCCAGCGCTTGGGCGATCTCGCTGTATGTCACGGTGATCTCCTTGGGGATCCCGGTCATCAGGTCGCGGCCGCGCACGGCGTAGTCCGGCGGGGGATTGTCCAACTCGGTCATGGCGCTTCCCACCTCGATCTTGATCTGCTCGGCGGTGCGCTCGCCCACCAGGATATTATGCTGGCGGCGCATGTATTCCTCTATGTCCTGCGTGAACTCGTCACCGGCTACGCGGATGTTCTTGTCGCACACGATGCCGCCCAGGGCGATCACCGCGATCTCCGATGTGCCACCGCCGATGTCGATGATCATGTTGCCCATGGGTTCCTCCACATCGATGCCGATACCAATGGCCGCGGCCATCGGCTCATGGATCAGGTATACCTCCTTGGCGCCGGCGTGCTCGGCACTGTCCTTTACCGCGCGCTTCTCCACCTCGGTGATACCGCTGGGGATGCAGATGACCATGCGCAGATTCGGGGTGAACAGGCGCTTGCCCGGATTGATCATCCGGATCATGCCCTTGATCATGTCCTCGGCCGCCTGGAAATCGGCGATCACACCATCGCGCAGCGGCCGAACGGTCTTGATGTTCTCATGCGTTTTGCCGTGCATCTGCTGTGCGGCGCGTCCAATGGCGATCACGCGTCCGGTGGTGCGATCGACAGCCACGATGCTGGGCTCGTCCACCACCACCTTGTCATTGTGGATGATCAGCGTGTTGGCGGTGCCGAGATCGATGGCGATCTCCTGGGTGAAGAAACTGTTGAACCAGCTCATGCTCTGGTGGGGGTCAATGTTTGAAGTGTCGGTTACCGGTGATGCACATGGCCACGCCATGCGCATCCGCCGCAGTGATGCTTTCGTTATCCTTGATGCTTCCGCCGGGCTGCACGATGGCCGTGATGCCCGCGTCGGCGCTGATGTTCACGCAATCGGGAAAGGGGAAGAAGGCGTCGCTCGCCATCACCGCCCCATGCAGGTCGAAGTTGGAACGACCCGCTTTCGCAATGGACTGTTCCAGGGCGTCCACCCGGCTCGTCTGGCCTGTGCCGCTGGCGAGCAACTGGTTCCCCCTCGCCAGCACGATCGCGTTGCTTTTGGTATGCTTCACCAGGATGTTCGCAAAAACGAGGTCGGCCAGTTGCGCTCGTGTCGGTGCCACCTTCGTCACCGTGCGCATACCTTCAGCGCTATCGACCACCACATCGGGCGACTGAACGAGTACGCCGTTCAATGCGCTGCGATACTTCCGCGCAGATCTGGTCGCTGGCTTGCGCACAAGTATCATTCGATTCTTCTTCCGTGATAGCACTTCCAACGCATCGGCATCATAGGCCGGCGCGCAGATGATCTCGAAGAAGAGGGTGTCGATGGCCTGAGCGGTGCCCTTGTCTATTGCGGCCGTGGTGATGAGCACGCCGCCGAACGCTGAAACGGGGTCGCCCGCGAGGGCCGCATTCCAGGCTTCTTTTACCGTGGGGCGCACCGCAGCACCGCAGGCATTGTTGTGTTTGAGGATGGCGAAGGCAACCCCTGGAAGTATGGATAGGTCGTCGATGAGCTCGAGCGCAGCGTCGAGATCCAGCAGGTTGTTGTAGCTGACCTCCTTGCCGCCCAACTGATCGAAGAGGCCCTTCAGATCTCCGAAGAACTCGGCTGGTTGATGCGGATTCTCCCCGTAGCGCAGCACGTTCTTCGGGCCGGCACTTATGCACAGTTCACCTTCGGCACCTGCGAACCAGTCGCAGATGGCACGGTCGTAATGCGCGCTCACACCAAAGGCCTCCCCTGCGAATTGCTTGCGCTGTGCAAGGGTGGTTTCGCCGTTCTGCTCGTTCAGGATGCGCAAAATGGCCGCGTACTGGGAGCGGGAAGACACGATCACCACGTCGGTGTGGTTCTTCGCACCTGCGCGGATCAGGGAGATACCGCCGATGTCGATCTTTTCAATGATCGCGTTCGCTTCGCCGCCTGCCGCCACAGTGGCTTCGAAGGGGTAGAGGTCCACGATCACTAGGTCGATGGGAGGAATGGCGTACTCCTCCAGTTGCGCCACATCGCCTTGCAGGTCGCGCCGTCCGAGAATGCCGCCGAAGACCTTTGGATGCAGCGTCTTCACCCGGCCGCCCAGTATGCTCGGGTAGCCTGTGAGATCCTCCACCGGGGTTACGGGAATGCTGAGTCCCTCGATGAACTCCTGTGTGCCACCGGTGCTGTACAGATGGACGTTCAGGCGTTGGAGCGACCGGACGACCTCGTCGAGACCGTCCTTGTGATATACCGATATCAGCGCGCTGCCGATCTTTTTGCCGCCTTCCACGATGGGTGTTTCGTTGTGCAAGTTTAGGACCGGCGTGGGTGGTCCCCGGACACTTGCTCAACGCCTTTTCAGCCGTGTTACCAACAGGTTACCATGCCGACGGCTGGCCTGATCAGAACCTGAAGCCCACCCCAAAGAGGATGTTCGTTACGTCGGTATTGCTTGTTAGCGTGCTGAAGCTCACTTCGCCAACATCGCTAACGCTGACGCTGGCGGGATCCACGTAAGTGGCTTCTCCGCTATTGAAGCGTTCCACGCGCACTTCGGCGTAGGCCGTGTTGCCTAGCATTACCTGCACACCGCCCGCCCAACCGCGGCTGAACGCGAGGTCGCTCTCGTTGCGCTCCTTGCTTACGTTGCCTTCCGTTCCTTGGGCCGTTACCTTACTCACGGTAGAGAACTGGCGGAATCCGACCATCCCATCAACGTACGGCCGCACCTTGCCCGTGAGCGGCGCTAGGCGCAAGAGCGGGTGATAGCTGAAGACCTTGCTGCGGGTGGTGAGTTCGCCCGTGCTGATGTTCTGGTAGTTGGTGTTGATGGGAACCTCGGTGCTGTTCTTTCCCATGACGCTGAAGCCGAAGGAAAAACCCGGCTGGAGAATAGGGATCCGCCGCATGGGATACGCGAGTTGCGCGCCGATCAGGAACATGTCGCGGCCCCATGCGCGGTCAAAGTCGCCTGTGGGAGAGCTTACGCCGATGCTCCCTCCCAATGTTCCTTGATGGTCGGCCTCCTGTGCTTGTGCAAGAGCAGGCCACTGAGCGATGACCAGCAGTATGGAAAGGACGGCGTTGCGCATGTGCGTTCGATGTGGTCGTAATGTATCCCGATCGCGTGCCAAGTGCAGGAATGCTATGATGGATAAAGCTTTGCGACAGGGGTGGAACGACAAAAGGCCCCCGAAGGAGCCTTTTGCGTGTACTGAGGCCGGTCTTTCCACCGGCTCCGGATGCCCCGGAGGAGACTTCGGGGTCCGGGGTCGCCAAACGCTCAGTAAGGAGTGTTCTGCGGATCCCAGTTGCACCAGCCGCTGGTCCAGTTGTCCGTGCCGAAGGCACCTTTGTATGACACGTTCGTGAAGAAGCCATTGGTCAGTTCAGTGTCGCTGAAGCTGGCACCGGTGCTCAAGGGTGAACCGCCGGTGAGTGTGAAGTTCGGAGCCGACAGGTTGAAGCCATCCACTACACCCAGTTCCGTGTTCTGCGCATAGCTCAAGTTGCCATTGCTGTTGAACCAACCGGTGATGTCCCAAGTGCTGCCACTGGCCGTTCCGAGCAAGGTGGCCATAGCGCTGTATACACAGTTCTTCACCTTCAGCTCGCCATTGGTGCAGTTCGTCTCGCAGGCGCTTCCATCGATCAGGCAACCGGTGGGGAAGCCCGCGAACACGCTATTGAAGACGCGGCTGTGGGTGTTGCGGCGCAGGTGACTGGCCCGTTTGAAGTTGCCGTTGATCACCGTGCCGGCGTCCTTCTGGGGTCCGAAAATGCTCACGTTGCTGATGATGGGTGTGGTGTAGGGCGTTGCGTTCGTGCCGGCACCGTCGTTGTCATCCTCCAGTCCATTGCTGCCGCTGGCATCTGCTGTGTTGGGGTCGCGGAGGGCCACGCCGAACTGGAATTTGCCGCTATAGCCATTATCCATATCGAAGTCGTCATCGAGGCCGCTCAACGCCACCACGTTCTTC
>JBKJNF010000349.1:0-7848 GCA_046596155.1 Flavobacteriales bacterium
CATTACCCATGCCGGGATGGGGGCGATCTCTTACGGCCCCCGGGGCTTCGGACGCTCAGACCAACCACATGAAGGATACGACTACGACACCCTGGCCGATGACCTCGCGGCGGTCATGGACGCATGCCAGGTGAGCGATGCCACTCTTATTGGCTTCTCCATGGGCGGTGGAGAGGTGGCCCGTTACCTCACCCGGCATGGCAGCACCCACGTGAAGCAAGCGGTACTGATCTCTTCCGTGGTGCCCTACATGCTCAAGACGGAGGACAATCCGAGCGGCGTGGAGCAACGTGTGTTCGATGAAATGGAAAAGGGCATGAAGGAGGACAGGGCCAAGTTCTGGTCCGGCTTCTTCACGGATTTCTATGGGGTTAGCTCGGCGGATCATTCGGTCAGTGAAGAGGTGCTGCAATGGACGCGAAGCATGGCAATGCAAGCCGGTCTAAAAGCCACCTTGGCCTGTGCGAACGCGTTCGCCTCGACCGACTTCCGACCTGACTTGAAGGCTTTCACCGTGCCCACCCTCATCATCCATGGCACGGCAGACAAAATAGTGCCCATCGATACCTCGGGCCGCAAAGCCGCCGCCGCGATCGCAGAGAGCAAACTCCTTGAATACGACGGCGCCCCGCACGGACTCTTCGCTACGCACAAATCCGTGCTCACCTCCGATGTGCTTGCCTTCCTGCGTCAAGAAGAAAAGGACCCTGACAAGAGCAACCGTGTGATGGCCAGCAATGGGGTATGAAGCTCTCGGCGATCCATCACCTTCCCAACTTCCACTACCGAATGGGGAGAACTCCGGCCTGCCAGCCTATACACCCCATAATGGGCCTGTTCCTGTTCACTTAAGGGATCCAGGGGCTCTTCAGCAACGTTGTCTTCCGATGATCACGACCAATACGCTGCACACAGCCATGCACGTGTTGCTCGCTGCTGTAGCCCTGGCAATCTGACATCGGTGAGGCGGGGCGTTAGCCGCACGCACGTTGACGCCTGACTTCTCCCGAAAAGCAAAGGGCGTGGAACGCTTGGAAGGATGTGGGTTCCCATACAGGGTTGCGGCCCACCCTGCCTAAGTCCAGGCTCCGTGGCATGCCGGCTTGCGGAACACGCTGTGCGCATGCCGCATCGCAACTTCCTCGATCCGTTCGCAGATGCATCTCCTCAAGACCGAAGCGCACCCGGACACCCCGGAAAAGGACTTATGTTCAGGCGCGATATATGTACACTACTCTCCAAGCGACACGCTCCTAGGCATGAATACCGCACAGAAACTTTGGCTGGGGTTCGGCCTGCTCATCACCCTCTTACTGGCTTCCGGAACGACGACCTACTATCGTGTTCGTTCCATCGAAGGGAAGGTGGAAGGCCTGGCGCGCGCTCGAGACCTGGCTGAGGCCGCCCGCCAGTTGGAGAACAACTTTCTGACCTACGCCCTGGATGTGCGGACCTTTCTACAGACCGGGGATACTGTTGCGCGGAGGAACGCTGTGGACGGATCCGCGAAAATGGAACGACAGCTTGGCGACTTGCAACGCTTGGCAACAAGCGGACGCGTGCGGGAATTGGCGGCGCGCATCGGACCCAAGTGGCATGCGTACAAAGCGCTCGGCCAACGAATGCTAGCCACTCCGAACCGCCAACGGACCTTGCAGGAACACAAGGAACTCCATGCGCTGCGCGTGGACCTAAAGAGGATCTTGGACGATGAACTACAAGCTCAGGCCATTGGTGTTTACAACGCCCGAGAGCGCAATGCGCTGGACGATGTGCGCACCATCGTACAATTCGCACTTCTCCTGTTGGCCGTTGGCTTGGTGGTCGCCGTGGTGACCAGCATTACGGTAGGCCGAACGGTGATCAAAGGTGAGCGCGAAATTGCCGAACAAGGCGAGCGACTGCGTACCACGCTGGCCAGTATCGGTGATGCGGTGATAAGCACGGATCTACAAGGGCGCATCACCAACATGAATCCCGTGGCCGCCCAACTCACAGGCTGGAAGAGCAGCGATGCGCTCGGCCGACCATTGGTCGAAGTATTCCGCATAGTGAACGAGGATACCCATGTGGAGGTGGAAAGTCCCCTAACTAAGGCGCTGACCGAGGGCATCGTTGTTGGGCTGGCGAACCACACCCTACTGATCGCCAAGGATGGCACCGAACGCCCGATCGACGATAGCGCTGCTCCGATCCGATGCAAGGACGGAGAGATCGTGGGTGCGGTGCTCGTTTTCCGCGACTTCACCGAGCGGCGTACCACGGAACGTACCCTGCGTAATAGCGAGCTCCGGACCAGCGCCATTTTCCGAACGGCGTTGGATTGCATAATTACCATGGACCACGAAGGGATGGTGGTGGAATTCAACCCTGCCGCCGAGCGCACCTTCGGCTACCGCCGAGAGGATGCTGTTGGCAAGGAGTTGGCCGCTCTGATCATACCTCATAAGTACCGCGAGGCGCACCGCAAAGGGATGGCGCACTACTTGGCATCGGGCGTGGGCCCGGTCCTCAACCAACGCTTGGAACTTACCGCCCTAAGGGCTGATGGCAGCGAATTCCCCACAGAACTGGCCATTACGCGCATTCCAGTGGACGGTCCTGCGCTATTCACGGCCTATTTACGCGACATCAGCGCACGGAAAGATGCCGAGAGCAAGTTGCGGCAATTAGCGGCCGACCTGTCCGAAGCCGACCGGCGCAAGAACGAATTCCTGGCCATGCTCGCCCATGAACTGCGCAACCCCTTGGCCCCCATTTACAATGCTGTGCATGTGCTGCGATCAGAGCACAACGATGCAGCAACGGTTCGATCCGTGGCGGAGATGCTCGATCGCCAAGTGGGGCAGATGGTACGCTTGGTGGATGACCTGCTGGATGTGAGCCGCGTGAGCCGCGCCAAAGTTGAGCTACGGAAAGAGCAAGTGGATCTGGCGGACGTAGTACACCATGCCGAAGAAGCCGTCCGTTCGTCAGCCCATTCCGTTGATCGCCACCTTGCCATAACACTGCCAAAGGAACCGATACACCTCAACGGCGACCCTGCCCGTCTGGCACAGGTGATCGGCAACCTGCTCAACAATGCCTGTAAATTCACCGATAAAGGCGGACATATCCAGCTCACCGCGGAGCTGGAGAATGAGCAAGTGGTCGTCCGGGTGAAGGACAACGGCATCGGCATAGCTCCCGACCAGTTGGGGCGGATCTTCGACCTGTTCGTACAAGTGGATGGCTCGTTGGAACGCACTACTAGCGGACTAGGTCTGGGCCTGACCTTAGTGAAGAACCTCGTGGAGATGCACGGCGGCACGGTGGAGGCTCACAGCGACGGCATTGGGCACGGGGCCGAATTCACGGTGCGCCTGCCGATCCTCAGGGAAGCAGGCCAGCTCCAACAAGGACCCGAAGTCGCAGAAGTGCTTCCTTCCAAGCCCCGTCGTATACTGATCGTTGATGATAATAAGGACTCCGCCACATCACTTGCCATGTTGTTGCAGAAGTCCGGCAACGAAACGTTTACTGCATTCGATGGTCAGGAGGCAGTGGAAACGGCAGAGATGGTGCGCCCGGATCTTGTATTCATGGACATCGGCATGCCCAAACTGAACGGTTACGAAGCGTGCCGCCATATCCGGGAAAAGCCGTGGGGCAAGAACATGGTACTTATCGCTCTTACCGGTTGGGGCCAAACGGAGGACAAGCAGCGGAGCAAGGACGCGGGCTTCAACGGGCACTTGGTCAAGCCAGTGGATTTTGGCGATCTGAAAAAGTTGCTGACCGCGAATCCAAAGCCACAATAAAGTGGGCTGATCTCGCGGGAGACCGAGGGCATCGCTTCGGCCGGAGTGTTTCTCTTCTTCAAGCATCTCGTAGCCATGTTCCTCTTCAGCCCAAGCGGTAAAACGCAGGCGAAGGGCACGCGGGAGATGGAGATGTACTTTATTGGCGTTTCCAAACGCCCGCATATCATCCAATGTGGGTAGTTGTCGATCGGCCAACTGCCGGTACTTTAACCGGATATGATCCAGTTCTAAAAAGCATGCACATCTTCTCCCTCCAACGCATTCTCCGCGTCGCCTCGCATTTGTTGATAGTTATCGCCGGTCTGGCTGTAGGTCTCCGCGCGGCTGCGCAAGGGAACACCGACTCGCTCCGAGCCATATGGAATGATGCCGCACGCCCTGACACAGTGCGCTTCGCTGCCTTGCAACTACACGCAGGGCAGTTCTTCTATGGGGGTAATCCGGATAGCTTGCTCCTGATCGGTAGGCAGCTTACCTCCTTTGCCATAGCGCACCACCTGAAGAAGCACGAGGGCAAGGCCTTGAATCTCATTGCGATGGGTTTCTCGAATAAGGGCGATCTGGATAGCGGGGAGCACTACCTGCTTCGTAGCGCGAAGGTCTTCGAGGAGTTGCATGATGATCGTAACCTGTCCGTTACGCTGAACAATCTTGGTAACACCGCTTCGGCAAAAGGTGACTTGGCGCAGGCCATCGAATACCTCACCCGCTGTTTGAGGATATCCGAATCGCTGGGAGATAGTTCGGGTATGGCGCGAGCCTTGGGCAACATCGGAGTCATGTACCACATGCAAGAAGACTACCTGAACGCCATGGATTACTACCGGCGTAGGGTGATCATCGCGGAGGCCATCGGCGACAAGCAATGCGCTTCGGAGGCTTACGGCAACATGGCCATTATCCAGTTGGAGCAGGGCGACACCGCGCTGGCGCTGGCGGGTTATGAGAGGAGCCTCGCGGTGAGCCGGGAACTGGCCGACAGTTCAACCTTGAGCACAAATCTTTTCAATGTGGGTAGGCTTCTTGCCGATGGTGGCGACTTTTCTGGTGCAAAGGCGCGTATCCAAGAGGGCCTAGTGATCAGCGAACGGATCGGCGAAGAGGGGGCCCAGGCAGGGGGTTACGAGGCCTTGGGCACATCTTTCTTCAAGGAGGGCGATCTGCGCCAAGCGCTCATCGAAGGAATGCGCTCAATGGAATTGGCCCGTGGGGTGGGCGACATCACTATACTTCGAGATGCCGCCTTCCTGCTCTTTAAGGTCCAGAAGACCCGTGGCGCAGACGTCGAAGCACTGGCCATGCACGAGTTATACATCACCCTGCGCGACAGTATCCTGAAGGACGAGAACAAGCAGGAGATCATGCACCAGCGCTTTCAATACGACTACGACAAGAAAGAAGCGCTGATGATGGCCGAGCAGGAGAAGAAGGACGCCGTGGCTGCCGAAGAACTCCGCCGCAAGAACGTGCAGCGCAATGCCTTCATCGGCGGCTTCGGATTGATGGTGCTGTTGGCCGGTGTGTTCTTCGTGCAGCGCAACCGTATCAAGATGGAGAAGCAGCGCAGCGAAGAACTATTGCTGAACATTTTACCTGAGGAAGTCGCAGAAGAACTGAAGGCGACGGGTTCGGCAGAAGCGGTCCACATCGATCTGGTCACGGTGCTCTTCACCGACTTCAAGGGCTTCACGGCCATGAGCGAAGTGCTAAGCCCGAGGGATCTGGTGCGCGACCTCAACGAGTGCTTCAGCGCCTTCGACCACATTACCGGTAAATACGGCATCGAGAAGATCAAGACCATCGGCGACGCGTACATGGCCGCTGGCGGTTTGCCCACACCCAACACAACGCACGCCGCCGATGTGATCAAGGCCGCACTGGAGATGCGCGACTTCATTGCCGAAGGCAAGGTGCGGAAAGTCGCAGCAGGTCTCCCCTACTTCGAGGTCCGCATTGGCGTACACACCGGCCCCGTTGTCGCAGGTATCGTAGGCGTGAAGAAGTTCCAGTACGACATCTGGGGCGATACAGTGAACACGGCCAGCCGCATGGAATCATCCGGCGAAGTGGGGCAGGTGAACATCAGTGAGGCGACGTATGTCTTGGTGAAGAGCGAAGCTGGCCTCACCTTCACGCCGCGCGGCAAGGTGCAGGCGAAGGGAAAGGGGGAAATGGAGATGTACTTTGTTTCGATCACAGAAGAACGCTCATGAGAATCTATTACCACTGCCTTCTTATCTGTCTTGCCCTAGTCGGCACCTCCAGTGCGGCCTATGCGCAGAAGGCCAAGCTGGACAGCTTGCAGCGCTTGCTCGAAGGCCACCCGGCCACCGATGCCCAACATCTCGATCTGCTGACCAAGGTGGTTCGCGGCAGCATGTACATCGACCCGCTGAGTGCCATGAAGGTCAGTGATGAGTCCATCCTGCTGGCACGCTCCCTTGGGGATGATCGCGCGTTGGCCGCTGCGTTGGATGGCCGTGTCGCGTTGGACCAGATGGCAGGTATCAGCGCGGATCGTGGTAAGGAACTGAACGAAGCGCTCGCCATAGAACGTCGACTTGGGTTGCAGGGCGAGCTGGCGTGGACGCTCATTCACATAGCCCAGAACGATGCATGGCAAGGAAGGTCGGATACCGATCGCGTGACCCTGAAGGAGGCTGGTCGCATCTTCCACGCACTGAAGGATAGCGAAGGGGAAGGCGCCACGATGGCCTACCAGGCCTACGACCTCAGGAACACTGACCCCGATCGGGCAAGTGCGCTTTTCGAACAGGCTGTGGCGCATTTGGAAAAGCATGGCCACCTGGAATGGACGATCATGGCCTTGAACATGAGATCGGGAGTGGCCTATTGGAACAGTCGTATCGAGGAAGCGATTACCGCAAGCGAACACTCCCTTGAACTGGCAAAGCGAACTGAGTACGACCAACTGATCATGATGTCACATGGATTTCTAGGCAGCGCCAACCGTGATGCCGGTCGCTTCGGACCTGCAGCGGAGCACTTCTTGGAGCAGATGCGGATCGGCGAGGCGCACAATGACGTGGACAATATGGCCGTCGCGTGTTTGAACCTCGGTCCCATCTATGAGAGCACAGAGGATACGGCCCGAGCCATCGATTGGTATGAGCGGGGTTACGAAATGGCGGGCAAAGCTACCCGGCCGGACCTGATGATCTACGCGCTGGACGGGTTGGGCCAGATCTGCCAGGAGCGAAAGGAGTACACCTTAGCCCTAGCTCGGTTCGACAAGGCGTTGTCGTTGTGCTCCTCAGCAGAAAAGTATCGAGGCCAACAAGGCCTCGACCAGTGCGAAGCACAGGGGTACATTTTTATCGCTGATGTGAAGTCCAAATTGGGGGATATACTCGGATCCAAGACGGCCTACCATGCCGCGCTGGCCGCAGCCGAACGCAGCGATCTGGGGTGGGAAATGTCTTCTGCGCGCGCTTATCTCGCCAAGATCCTTCTTGTCATACCCGACTCCCTGCTGCGCCAAGCTGGACTCTCATCCACACAGGAGCGTGATCAGGCCGCGATCGACCTGGGTCTGAAGGCGCTTGCACCAGCACGGGAAAATGGCTGGCCCCTTCAGCGCCCGGCACTCGAGGCCCTTGTCGAGGGCTACGAGCGACGGAAGGACCCGCTGTCGGCCTTGCGATACATGAAGGATCTTTTGCAGGTAAAGGATAGTCTTCTCAATGCCGAAAAAGCGAAGGCGATCTCCGGGTTGGAGATCCGCTACCAGACAGAGAAGAAGGAACAGCAGATCGTTCTGCTTGGCAAGGACAAGGAAGTGCAGGTCAAGGAGATACAGAAGCAGAAGCTCGTGCGCAATGGGTTCATGGGCGGCTTCGCATTGGTGGCTTTGTTCGCTGGTGTGTTCTTCCTGCAACGCAATCGCATCAGCAAGGCGAAGCAGCGCAGTGAAGAACTCTTACTGAACATCCTGCCAGCGGAAGTCGCGGAAGAACTGAAAGCGAAAGGCTCCGCCGAAGCGGTCCACATCGATCTGGTCACGGTGCTCTTCACTGACTTCAAG
>JBKJNF010000149.1:0-21513 GCA_046596155.1 Flavobacteriales bacterium
CATCCTTCGCGTCCTCCGGGTTCATGGTAAGCTGCAATCCGATGCCCGGCTTCAACACGTTCACCAGCAACATGCCCAACAGCAGGGAGATGAGCGAAGCCGTGAAGAACCAGAGCAGCGAACGTCCTCCAACACGGCCCACGGTCTTCATGTCACCCAGCTTGGCAATGCCCACCACGAGCGTACTGAACACGAGCGGAGCGATGATCATCTTCACCAGCCGCAGGAAGATGTCCGTGAGGATCTTCAAATTGTCCGCAACGCCTTTACGGGCCTCCACCTCCATGCCCGTGTGCATGGCGTACCCGACGCCAATTCCGAGCATCATGGCGGCGAGGATCCACAGCGTGAGGCGGTTGTTCTTGGACAGCATGCGGTGAAAGTAGGAGGCTGAAAGCAACACAGGGTCCCTTGCGGAGACCCTGCGTCAGCTTCTTCCCGTTCAGTGGCGGGACGTTAGTAGGGCTAGTCGCAGCTGCCTGGCGTAACGTCCTTAAGCTCCTTGGTCATGAGCATGACATCGGTTACCTGTTTGGTGATGCTGGTTCCGGCGTTGAGCGCCTTCACTTTTTCGAAGTAGCAGCGGGCCATGGGCAGGTCCTTGCCTTCCTTACTGTATAGATGGTAAAGGCCCAGATAGTTGAGTGCTTCCTCCACATCGGCCTTGCTCTTCTCCTTCTCCTCCGGCTTCATCTTCAACAGCATTTCCTCGTACCAAGGCTTCGCCGCGAAGCTCTTCATCTCCAAGCTGTCCATACCGTTCTGTGCGCGAGCCCTGAATTTGTAGCCTTGGTAGGCGGTAGGATTGCGTTCGATGTAGGTCGCCCAAGCGCTATCCGCCGTCATCCAGCGTTTGCCTTTCAACGCGGCATCGCCGAGGTAGTAATAGTCGTTCGTCTCCGGCTTACCCAGTGTCATCTTCGAGCGCATGGTGGCAATGGCACTATCGTATTTCTTCAATTTCACGAACAGCTTCATGGCCTCCACATAGAGGTAGTCCTTGGAACGGTCCATCATGGCGCTCTTGATGCACATCTCACAGGCGAGCGAATCGAAATTTGCGGGCGTGGCACCCGGCACTGCGGTGGACGCCAGACCGGCGTAGATCTTGGCCATGTATTCGTAGTCGCTGGCGATGGTCTTCTCAGCCAGTTGCTCCTGGAAGTAATCGTCCATGGCCTGCTTGGCGTCTTCGAATCGGCCTTTTTCCGTGAGTGCGTAAGCCTCTACGCGCTTCAACGTAGCATCGGTGGTGCCCGAGCCTTGCAACCCGCTGATCTCGCGGAGCGACTCGTCATACTTGCCGGCCATGAAGAGGAACTTGGCATAACGCACGCGAGCACTGCGGCTGCCAGTGTTCAGCGAGAGGTACTTGTCGTAATCGGCGGTGGCAGCGTCGTAGTTCTTGGCCATGAAGTTGGCTTCGGCGCGGCCGCTGAATGCTGGCGAGAAGTTGGGGTCGATCGTGATCGCATTCGCATATTCATCGATGGCCGCCGGATAGTTCTTGGCGCGGTAATACATGAAGGCCTTACGCGCAACAGGCTTCGGGTTCAGGGGGTCGAGGTTGATGGCCGTCTTGTAGTTCTCCAACGGGGCCGAGCCATCGCGGGGATTCTGGTCGAAGAGCACGTCGCCCTTCAGCACATAGGTATCGGAATTCTTCGGGTCCAGCTCCAACGACTTGGCGAGGAACTCCTGCGCCTTGATCAGATCGCGACTGTTCCCCTGGGCGAGTGCTTCGGCCACTTCACGGTACGTATTGGCCTGTTGAGGTTTCGGGCATTTGTTCGCCTTGTCGCAGGCAGCATTGACGGCTTCGGTGAAAAGGGCTTGGGCCTCAGCGCTCTGCCCGCGCGTCCACAGCACCTTGCCCAAACCCACCTTGTTCAGCGGGAATTTGGCGTTGGCGCCAACGCCTTGGCGGTAACAGTATTCAGCGCTGTCCGCACGTTCGTTCTCCCAATAGTTCTCCCCCAGGTAGAACCAAGCTTCCGCGTTCTTGGGGTCGGCGGTAAGGATGCCCTTGAACGCGGAGGTCGCCTTTTCGAACTGTTCCTTGTCGGTGAGCTTGATGGCATCAACGAGGGTCTGCGATCCTGCGGTAAGAGCGGCGCCGACCAGTGCCAGCGTCAAGAAGGTTCTCATGTGCGGATTCAATCATGTACGATCTCCACTTCGCGCGCGGGGATCTTGTGTGGGGCCAGTCCTAGTTTGAGGATGATGCGTTGGCCTTTGTGGTTGGCGACAAAGGAAACAAACCCAGTGCCAAGACCGGTCTTTCCTTCAGCCAGGACCATCACTACCTCGCGCAGTAGCGGATAGCTCCGGTCGGCGAGGGTGCTTTGGCTCGGGAAATAGGCTGGCAGTGTATCCACTTCGAAGGGCCTGGCGGTGGGGTGCCAAATGCTATCCATTGCGCTGACAGGCAGCAGGTTGACCAGTTCGCGCAACGCCTTTACCGAAGGATCGTCCTGTTCGCTGATGGCTGCAAAGGGGATGAAACCGATGGCATTGACATCGGCAGCAACGCGGGCGACCACGGCTTGCACGCTTTCCAAGGCGTGGGCCCGGAGTGAGCCGCTCCAGTCGTTGCCCATGAGCGAATCGCGGAGCATGCGGGCCACGCCGCCACCCTGGGCCGGCACAAAGGCCCTGATAGCCTCAGTCACGGCTGATCCAGCCTCCACTGAAGCCCAGGTGGGGCCTTGCTGGCTTTGGTTGAACAGGATCGTCCGAATGTCGATCAGGCTCATACGCTTCACGGTGCGTGCCTTGTTCACCACCACAGCAATGGCATCGGTACAGATGGGCACCACATGGGACTTCACTGTGCGTCGGTTGAAGTAGGCCTCCTGTTCGCCGCCCGGGAGCACGGTGGCGATCACGCAGCGCACGCTGTCGTTCATCATCGCCTTCAGCAACGCGCTTTCGGGTAAATAACGGATATCGAGCTCCGCTTTGGTGTAGATGCTTTCAAAAACAAGCTCCTCCGCTTCTACCAACGGCCGCAAGTCCTCATCGGCCAGCAGGAGCACATGGCCTTTGGTGGGCACATCATCTTGGCGAGGATCCGGGGCTGGACCGCAGGCGCACATGCACAGCGAGATGATGCAAAAGGTTATGACCGAGTGCGCCACCGTGCGATCCAGGCACGGCATACAACGATCGATGCCCGCTTTACTCACTGTCGGTCCGCTCGGTGTATTTCATGCGCCACATGTAGGCGCGCACCACACCGTAGCCACCGAACAACAGGCCTATGGGGATGCGGTAACGCGGAATGAGGCCTTCGAGCGCGTGGGTGAAGAGGAACAGGCTTCCCGCCAGCACATAGAGTGCGCACATGACAAGGGCAAAGAACTTCATCGCCGCTAAGCTACTTGGTCTCGAAGCTGATCGGCAGTACCATACGACAGGGAACGGCCTTGCCATTGAGCTTGCCTGGCCTCCACTTGGGCATGGATCGTACAACACGCTCCGCTTCTCGGATGAGCTGCTTGTCCGTGCCTTTCTTGGACTTCACGGTGACCACGCTTCCCTCGGCGTCGACCACGAAGCCCACGTAGACACGCTCTCCGCGCGTCAAGTCATCGGGAAAGCGGACGTTATCGCGGATGAAGCGGGCCATGGCCGTAGTTCCACCGATGAACTCAGGCACCTCTTCCAGTATGCCGAACTCCAGCGTGTCCGTTTCACCAAGACCCGATCCGACGCTGCCACCACCACCCGAGGGTGGTCCGACCGGATCACCGGTGCCGGTGGTATCACCGGTGGTGCCGCGGCCATCAGGAATGAAGGGCGCGGTTGATGTGTCACGCGCCGCCGTGGTGCTATCCACAACGATGATCCCAGAAGCGATGGCGCTGGCAGCTGTGGGGGTTGGTGGTGTTGGCGGAAGAGGCGGACCGGGAGGCACGGCAACGGGCTCATCCATGACCGGTTCGAGTTCCACGATGATGCCATCGTTATTGGGTATCGGTGGTATCAACCCGCCGGTGATGCCAAGCAAGCGGGGTAACACAATGGCCGAGACCATCACGAGCATGGCACCGAGAAAGGCCAACATGAAGCGGCGGTCGTATTCCCGACGTAGTGCGAAGGCGCCATAGTCCTGATGGCGCCCGGCGAAGACCAGTTCGTTCCGCTCGGGTTTCGTCTCGTTGTCCCATGCGCCATCGGCGCTGAGCAGGAAGCAGAGGATGGTGAACAGGAGGAAGAGGACGGCGGTGAGCATGGCGTTGGTGGTTTTGTTATGCTGTTCCGGCAGCCCTATCGCTGCTTGGTAATACGTGTTCGCTAAGCGTAGTGGGCCACCATCGTACATCTGTACAACCAAGTTGCACGAAGGTTCATTGCGCGGGTTGGCGAAGGGAAAGGTCTACGGCTGCGATGGCTCAAGGAACGGTAGGTTTCAGCGGAAATAGGCTCAGTGCAGTTGACCAAGGGCCGTGCGTTCTTCGGGATCCAGTTCGTCCTGGATACTGTATCGGCGCAGGCCACGAAGGGCAAATTCATCCAGCAAGCCGACCACATTCGCATACTGCGCGGTGGGCGCGGTCTTCACCAGCAGGGCGAGCCCACTGGTATCGGATACAGCGGCCAAGGCAGCACGCACCTGATCGAGGACGTAGCGCTTGGCTGTTCCTCCCGGCTGGAGCGACCCGGCGTATGCGAAGATGCTATCACGGCCGCTCAAGAGGAAGGTGATGGTGTTGTCCGACGCCTTTTCACTTTTCCCCAGCGGAACCACTAGGTCCATGGCCTCGATACGCCGCAAGGTGGTAGTAAGGATGAAGAAGGTGAGCAGCAGGAAGGCGAGGTCCACCATGGGCGTCATGTCCATGCGGATGGGTGTGGGCTGCGGGCGTAGGCGTCGCGTGTTGGTGGGTGTGGCATGCTCGATCTGGGCCATGGTGGTGCGGTGTGGTATGCAAACACAAAGGCAGATCCGCCTGGACATTGCGTTACGAAGGGCCGATCACCGTGGGGACGCTACATCTCCAACGCCTTCTTCCTGGTACAGAAAAGCGCAGGCCCCGGGGATGCCGGGGCCTGCGCCAATGCTTAGGGTTCGCGCTATTTCAACTTGAACACCACGGGCAGGTTGAAACGGCACTTCACAGCTTTTCCGCCCATTTTGCCGGGATTCCACTTGGGCATGCTCTTCACCAGTCGCATGGCCTCCTTGTCCAGTCCTGCGCTCACGCTGCGGAGCACCTTGGCCTCTTCAATGGAACCATCCTTGGCCACGGTGAACTGTACATACACCTTGCCCTGAATGCCGGCCTCGTATTCCATATCGGGATACTTCTGCGTGCGCTGCATGAACTCGTACATCTTCTCCATACCACCCGGGAACTCGGGTTGCTCTTGCACGGCAGCCAGGTCGAAGACCTCCTCCTCCACAGGGGGCGGGGGCGGAGGTGCGTCGATCTTCTCGCCTTCCTGTGTGGTCTGGCCTGCTGTGGTCTCCACCAGATCAGCCTGGGTGGGGGGCGGCTCTTCCACGGGTTCATCCGCTGCTTCCACCGCAACGAATTGCACGGTCTCGATCTGTGGCTGGGGCGGGGGGATCACTTCGGGGGGTGGAGGCGGTTCCTCAGGTTGTTCCTCAAAGAGGTCCAGATTCACGTCCACGATCTTCTTCTTCACCTCCGCAGTATCGTCCTTGCCGCCGAACTTGTTGATGATGTACGGCGTGCCCACGGCCACGACCATGAAGCCGATGGCGAACAACAAGGCCATGCCGAGGCGACGGTTGTAATCACGGCGCAGCTCATAGGCCCCGTACGCTTGGTTGTGGTTGGCGAATACGACGTTGTTGCGCACCTGCTGCAACACGTTCATCCAACTGTTGTCAACGGTGAGCAGCACGCTCAGCGCAAGCAGGACGAGGATGGCTATGAGGGCTCCCATGACGCGTTAGAATTTGGATTTCTCGAGGTCGATCAGGGCCTGCTCCTCGGACTTGATGGTATCCTGCACGGCATACTTGCCGATGCCGCTGATGTCCATTTCGTCCACGATATCGATCATGTTGCGGAACTTAGCGTCCTTCTCCGGCTTGATGATCACGAAGAGCGCCTCCTTCTGTTTCTGCGCCTCGTTCTTCAGGCTGTCATACACCTCCTCGCTGATCTTCTGTTCGTTCAGGCGCTTGGAGTAGCTGTTGATCCGCTCGATGGTTGACTTGTTCAGCTCGATCAGCAACGTGCGGATGTCCTTGAAATTGGTCTGTGTGAGCTGGGTCTCACCCGCCTTGTAGGCATCGCGGTAATAGAGGATCTGGTCCTTTTTTGTGAGGAAGAGGGTCAGGGCATTGTTCACCTTGTCAAGCTCCTTTGGCTTGTCGTCCTCAGGAGGCACGGGAAATGTCAACTGCAAGGTTGACGGCTTATACATGGTGGTGGTGAGGATGAAGAACGTGAGCAGCAGGAAGGCAAGGTCCACCATCGGCGTCATGTCGATGCGGGTGTTGCCCTTCTTGGCGCGCTTCTTCTGGTGTCGGCCACCTCCTCCACCTTCTCCTCCGGGTACTTCTGCCATGGTCATCCCCGGTGTTATCCGGGGTCTGCTTTAGGTTCTTGGCGTCTTCTTGTTTTCTGAGGTCCGTTCTAAGGTACACGCAATGCGACCAACGGTTCACATGCGCGTCTCTTCCAGGTCGGTGATCATCTTGAACCGGTTAATCTTGATCGTGGGTCCTTGGAAGATCTTGATCACTTTGTTGATGGTGGAGTAATTCACATTGCCATCGCCTTTCAGCGCCACCAGTGGGTTCTTGCCATCGGCATCTGCGCTGAAGATCAGCTGCGTAACGCGGATCCAATCCTGCAACTGGTTGTTGGTGCTGTCGATCGGGATGCCCTTGCTCCCACGATCCACCTCCTTACGCTCGCTGGGGCTATTCAGGTCCAGATAGGCCGGTAGTTGCTGCGCTGGAATGCCGATCGCGTTGAGGTTGGTGAAACGCGTCACCTGGTCCTCGTTCAATTGGATCTTGTACCGCGTGGCCATCTCCTTGATCACGGCCGTGCGCACTTTCTTGTCGGTGAAGTCCCAGAACACACGTCCCGCGCTATCTACGATGATCGTCATCATGTTCTCGGTGGGAATGGGGCTCTGACTCATGCTGCTGGGCGTGTCAACGGCCACCGCCTCCTCTGGCCGGAACTGGGCGGTGAGCATGAAGAAGGTCACCAGCAGGAAGGCGAGGTCCACCATCGGGGTCATGTCCAGCGATGGACTGCTCCGGGGCATTTTGATCTTCGGCATCTCGCTTGGGTTTTAATGGATCAGGGCCATGCAGGGATGGCCGGCGCCCCTACTTGTGGTTGGCCAAGGTCTGGCTCACGCTGAAGCCAGCCTCATCGATGCCGTGCGTGATGGCGTCGATCTTGGTGCTGAAGTAGTTGAACATGATGATCGCGATGCAGGAACCGATGATACCGAAAGCCGTGTTGATAAGAGCCTCGGAGATACCGGTGGAGAGCGCGGTGGCATCTGGGGTGCCGGCGGTGGCCAGCGCGCTGAATGAGCGGATCATCCCCAACACAGTACCGATCAGACCGAGCAGCGTGCTGATGCTCGCGCAGGTGGACAGGATCACCAAGTTCTTGCTGAGCATCGGGAGCTCGAGAGCGGTGGCCTCCTCCAGCTCCTGCTTTACCGCTTGCAGGCGGGTCTCCTTATCGTGATTGGCATCATGCAGCACGATCTTGTATTTCTCAAGGCCACTGCGCATCACATTGGCCACACTTCCTTCCTGGGTGTCGCAGGCAGAGATGGCCTGTTCCACTTGGTCATTCGCGAGGAACTGCCGCACTTGGCTCAGGAACGATTCGATACGGCCCTTGCCCTTCGCCTTGTTCAGTGTAAGAAAGCGCTCGATGCTGAAGATGATCACCAAGAGGTTCACCGTAATAAGGATGGGCACGATGAAACCTCCCTTGTGGATCAAGCCGAAGGTGTGGCCGGGTTCTGCGTCAATGGGATGACCTTTGATCGGATCGCCACCTTCGAAGTTGGCCGGATCGCCCAGCACAAAAGCATAGAACAGCACGCTGACCAACAGCGCCAAGGGGATGACGATGGCCACGAACATGCTGGACATCTTACCATTTTTACTATCAGCACTCATCGTTGAAGGGGGTTGCGTTTCTGAAGTGATGTTCGGGTGTTGATCGTTGCCTCCGCTTGGCGTTCACCTATTTGTGGGGATGCCCAGATGCGGAAGGGTGGCAAACATAGCAAAGGCCGGGCATGACCCACTGTGTGGATGGAAAGGTCGGTCGATCCCGGATCGTGGATCCGGAGGGACCTAGGTGGCGGGAATCACAAGCGGGGCGAAGCATGCAAGGGCGGAATGGATCAACGCGCGGTGCCCGATGGAACGTATGGCGCGGGCGGCATGCGCCGGGAAGCGGATGGGTGCAAGCGAGGAACGGTGGAACCCCGCCCGTCTGGACCGCTTGAACCAGTTCAATAGAATAGCGACCCGTCCCTTGAATTGGTTCATGGGAGCCGTCCGGCCCACAGGGGAGCTTTGACCCCGGCACGAACGCCACTTTAACCGACCCCAACATCCATGGAAACCACAACCGCCACTACCACCCTATGGGCCATCGATCCTGCGCACAGTGAGGTCCACTTCAAGGTGAAGCACCTCATGATCAGCAACGTCACGGGCAGCTTCGGCAGCTTCGGGGCGAATGCCACACTGGATGGCGACGACCTCTCCGGCGCCACGGTGGAGTTCTGGGCGGACATTGCTTCCGTGAACACGGGCAGCGCAGACCGCGACACACACCTGAAGAGCCCGGATTTTTTCGATGAAGAGAAGTTCCCCAAGCTTACCTTCCACAGCACAGATCTTCGGGCAGCCGGACGCCATTGGAAAATGACCGGCGACCTTACGATCAAGGGCATCACCAAGCCAGTGACGCTGGACGTTGAGTGGGCTGGCACGGCAACGGACCCATGGGGCAATGCGAAAGCAGGGCTCAGCGTATCGGGCTCCTTCGACCGCAAGGAATGGGGCCTTACTTGGAACGCAGCATTGGAAGCCGGTGGTGTGCTGGTGAGCGAAGAGGTGCGCTTGGTGGCAGAGGTTCAGTTGGTGAAGAAAGGTTGATCCAAAGCAACCCCGATGTACGCAAAAGGCCCGGCGATGCCGGGCCTTTTGCGTAGGAGTAAAGCGGATCAGCGTTTGGTGAACAACCCAACGGACAGGTTGCCGTTGTTATTGATCCGCACGGTGTACACGCCACTTGCCAGACCGGCCACATCGGCACGGAGCAGATCACCGGAACGCGTCACGGGCACCTGCACCTGCTTGCCGGCCGCATCAAAGAGTTGCACCGCAGCGGATGCAGCGCCAGCGGCCAGTTCGATCGTCAACGCATCGGTTGCGGGATTCGGGTAGGCACGCACCTGACCCGCGGCGGTCTCCTGTATGGAGATGTTCGAGATGTCCGTGTAGGAAAGATCATCGATATAGGCCTCACCGATAACAGTACCGCCACCGAAGGAGAACAGGTCGATGGAGCCCAGTTGGTTCAGACCGACGGTACCATCCGTTTCGGTCGCAAATGGCCAAGTGGCGAGGTCCGCTCCGTTCACCGTGAGTGTGGCGGACGGAACGTTCAGCTCGAAGAGCATTTTCACCTCGAACCACGTGGCCACCGGATAGGTTCCCGTGATGGCAACGTTGTTCGCCGTACCGGTAACGTTTCCACTATTAAAGATCACCTCCGCAGCAAAGGATGGCGCGGTGACATCCTCCGCGTGCTGCACATTGAAGTAGCCGCCCTTGGCATCGGGGATATACATCCACCAGGTGAGGTCGTAGGTCCCGGAGGTCTTATTGCCCAGCAACAACAGCTGGTCGCCAGGACCACCGTTCACGGCACTAGTGGCAATGCAGCCCAAGCTCTTGGTGCCTGATCGCGCATACGCAGCGCTCACATATTGGTCGTCACCACCAGGCCATATCGCCCAGTGAGCAGGGTCATTGACCGACATCCCGGTACCTGCGGCATATGCATCAAAGTTCTCATTGATGATCACGGTTTGCGCCATAGTGCCCGAAAGGCTGATCACGGCGAGGGGAAGGAGTAGGGTTCTTATCATGTTCGCTTATGTTAAGTGTTGGGATGAAGATACGTATGCGAACCATATATCCCACGATCCCTCCCAAGGCCCGGACGACAGTGTCGCACCAGACCGTCGCCTGTACGGTAACTCCCTATGGCCTGTGAACTGAAGCGTTGTCAATAGGCGGATCATGCCCCCTGATCCCGTGATCACAACGCCGAATGGGGACTGACGAATTTCGTGTTGCGCTTGCAACAAAGCGACCTTGCCGAGACCCGACGACTCAGCTCGCACAAGTAGCCACGGCCTATCTTCGCGCCCCTTTCAGCCATGGCCCAGCGTTTTACGCATTACGACGAACTCGACCTGCCGAAGGTCGCCGAGGAAGTCCTGAAGCTGTGGGAGGCCGAGGACACCTTCGGCAAGAGCCTTGAGCTGCGCAAGGACGCGCCGCCCTTCGTGTTCTACGAGGGCCCGCCTAGTGCTAACGGCCTGCCCGGCATCCACCACGTGATGGCGCGCGCCATCAAGGACATCTTCTGTCGCTACCAGACCCAGAAGGGCAAGCGCGTGGACAGGAAGGCCGGTTGGGATACGCACGGACTACCGATCGAGCTGGGCGTAGAGAAGGAGCTCGGGATCACCAAAGAGGACATCGGGAAGAAGATCAGCATCGAGGAGTATAACGCCGCATGCAAGAAGGCCGTGATGCGGTACACCGATGTATGGAACGACATGACGCGACGCATCGGCTTCTGGTTGGATCTAGAAGAGCCGTACGTCACGTATCACACCAAGTACATCGAGAGCGTCTGGTTCCTGCTGAAGCAGCTGTACGACGACCAACTGCTCTACAAAGGATATACGATCCAGCCTTACTCACCTGCGGCAGGCACGGGACTTTCATCGCACGAGCTGAACCAGCCAGGTACGTATAAACCGGTAAAGGACACCAGCGCGGTGGCCATGTTCAAGGTGAAGCGGGACAGCGCGAGCGAGTTCCTGTTCAAAGAAGCGTTCGGTGAGGTGTTCATTTTAGCCTGGACCACCACACCCTGGACGCTGCCGAGCAACACGGCGCTCACCATCGGCCCGAAGCTGGACTACGTCCGTGTGAAGACCTTCAACCCTTACACCCATGAACCGCAAACTGTGGTACTGGCGAAGGCGCGCCTGAACGCGTATTTCAACGAGAAGGGCCAAGACGCTTCCTTCGATGACTACAAGAAGGACGGTAAGCGCATCCCGTGGACCATCGAAGGCGAATTCTACGGTCACCAGCTCGAAGGCATCCGTTACGAGCAGCTCTTCCCTTACGCTCAACCCACGGGTGGTGATGCCTTTAAGGTGATCGGCGGCGACTTCGTGACCACCGAGGACGGCACCGGCGTTGTCCACACGGCGCCGAGCTTCGGTGCGGATGACATGCGTGTGGCGCGGCAGCACGGTATCGGCACGCTCACGCTCGTGGACCTGCAGGGCCGATTCACGCAAGAGATGGGCGAGTTCGCGGGCAAGTATGTGAAGAACGAATACTACCCCGAAGGCATAGCACCGGATAAAAGTGTGGACGTGGCACTCAGCATCAAGCTGAAGGAGATGGGCCGTGCCTTCAAAGTGGAGAAATACGAGCACAACTACCCACATTGCTGGCGCACCGATAAGCCGATCCTCTACTACCCGCTGGACAGTTGGTTCGTGCGCGTTACTGCGAAGAAGGACCGGTTGATCGCGCTGAACAAAACCATCAACTGGAAACCCGAAAGCACGGGAACGGGCCGTTTCGGCAACTGGCTGGAGAACTTGCAGGACTGGAACCTGTCGCGTTCACGGTACTGGGGTATCCCGCTCCCGATCTGGCGCACTGCGGACCGCGATGAAGAACTCTGCATCGGCTCGTTGAAGCAGTTGAAGGAAGAGATCGCGCGTAGTGTAGCCGCAGGCATCATGCCTGCGGATCCCTACGCAGCCTTCGCGCCGGATGACATGAGCGATGCGAACTACGGCAGCATCGACTTGCATCGCCCTTATGTCGACAACATCGTGCTCGTTTCGCCCAGCGGAAAACCGATGCAACGCGAGACCGACCTGATCGACGTGTGGTTCGACAGCGGCTCGATGCCTTACGCGCAATGGCACTATCCCTTTGAGAACGAAGCGACCTTCAAGGAAACCTTCCCGGCGGACTTCATTGCGGAAGGCGTGGACCAGACACGCGGCTGGTTCTATACCCTGCACGCGATCGCCACACTCACACAGGACAGCGCGGCTTACAAGGCCGTGGTGAGCAACGGCCTCGTGCTGGACAAGGTCGGCCAGAAGATGAGCAAGCGCCTCGGCAACGCTGTGGATCCGTTCAAAACGCTCGACATTTACGGAGCCGATGCAGTGCGTTGGTACATGATCAGCAATGCGTCGCCTTGGGACAACCTGAAGTTCGACGCAGAGGGCATCACCGAAGTGCAACGCAAGTTCTTCCGGGCGCTCTTCAACACCTACAACTTCTTCGCGCTGTATGCCAACATCGACGACTACGATGGAACAGGCGAGGCAACGCGAACTGAGTCCGACCGCTGGATCCTATCACGGCTGAACTCCTTACTGAAGCTGGCCGATGCGAACTATGCGGATTACGAGCCGACCATCGCTGCACGTGCCATTCAAGACTTCGTGGTGGAGGACCTGAGCAACTGGTACGTGCGCTTGAACCGCCGGCGTTTCTGGAAAGGCGAACTGGGCGCGGATAAGAATGCGGCGTTCCAAACATTGGAATATTGTCTGGAGGTGGTAGCGATGATGAGCGCGCCGATCGCACCTTTCTTCAGTGATCGGTTGTACCGCGATCTCACCGGCACGAGTGTTCACTTGAGCAATTGGCCTGCACGCGACGAAGCGTTGATCGACACAGAGTTGGAGGAACGCACCGCGCTGGCGCAGAAACTCACATCGCTGGTGCTCAGCATTCGCAAGAAGGAAGGTCACCGCGTGCGGCAGCCCTTGCAGAAAATGATGGTGCCTGTGTTGGACGCCACCATGCGCGTGCGTTTGGAGGCGGTGCGCGACCTGGTGCTGAGCGAAGTGAATGTGAAGGAACTGGTGATGCTGGACGCCAGCGAGAGCAAACTCACCAAGAAGATCAAGCCCGATTTCAAAAAGCTCGGAGCGCGCATGGGCAAGTTGATGAAGAGCGTCGCGGGCGTCGTGAACGGGTTCTCGCAAGCACAGATCGCGGAGCTGGAGGCGAATGGCCGCCTGGCGTTAAAGGTCGACGGCCAAGAGGTGGAATTGCTACGCGATGATGTGGAGATCAGCGCCGATACGGTGCCGGGCCTCAGCGTGGCCAGCGATGGTGCGTTGACCGTGGCCTTGGACATCACCTTGAACGAAGCACTGATCCAGGAAGGCCTGGCGAGAGAATTGGTCAGCCGGGTGCAAACGCTGAGGAAGGAGAGCGGTTTTGACGTGACGGACCGTGTCGAGTTGCAGGTGCAGCGCAACGGGAACGCCCTGTTCGAAGCGGCCATTCGTGGCCATGCCCGCCACATCCTTGCCGAAACTCTCGCCTTAACAACTGAAGACCAGCTACTTGTCGACCACATTCAGGCTGGCATGGAAGGCGTGCATGATGTGGTCTTGGACGAACGGGCGACCTGCGTTGTGCGCTTGGTCCGATCGGGCCAATAAGGTGAGGAAGCGCCTATATTCGCGGACCAATTTTCAAACGGGTACGTGATGGCAAAGAAACCTGCACCCAAGAAAGCCGCCAAGCCGGTGAAGAAAGTAGCCGCGAAGAAGCCTGTGAAGAAGGCAGCGCCTGCCAAGAAGGTGGCGCCAAAGAAGGCGGTGAAACCGGTAAAGAAAGCCGCACCGGCCAAGGCCAAACCAGTGGCGAAGAAAAAGGCGGCTCTGGTGAAGAAGGTGAGCAAGCCCGCACCCAAGGCGCCCGCCAAGAATGTGACCGCACCGGCTGCGAAGAAGCCCGCGCCAGCTGCCAAGAAGGCACCAGCCAAACCAGCACCGAAGGCGCCGGCCAAGCCTGTGGCCAAGGCTTCTGAAAAGGCAGCACCGCCAGCCAAGCCTGCACCCGTTGCCAAAGCCGCGCCAGCCCCGAAGGTGGCTCCGGCACCCAAGCCTGCACCCAGCAAAGCGGCGAAACCCGCAACCAAAACAAACGTGAAGAAGGAGAAGGAAGAGAAGGCGCCCCCCAAGCCACTGGTCACCCAAGTGTCCGCACCGGTGATCCACAAGTCCGCGCCTATGGTGAAGAAGCAGGTGAGCACCCTGGAGGCCGCAAGCAAGGAACGCTACAGCGACTCCGAACTGGATGAATTCAAGGGTATCATCAACGCCAAGCTGGACGAGGCCCGCAATGACTATGACCTGTTGAAGCAGACCTTGGCGAACAACGACAACAACGGTACGGAGGACACCAGTCCATCGTTCAAGATGATCGAGGATGGCAGTGAGACCCTGAGCCGCGAGGAGACCGCACAATTGGCCGCGCGCCAGGAAAAGTTCATCAAGCACTTGGAGGATGCCTTGTTGCGCATCCGCAACAAGACCTATGGGATCTGCCGTGTCACCGGTCGTTTGATCAGCAAGGAACGTTTGCGTTTGGTCCCGCATGCCACGTTGAGCATCGAGGCCAAGCAGCAGATGGGCAGCTGATCTACCCGCCCCCTATCGCGGTCCTTTGAAGCGCGCGCTTCTTGTCACCTTTTTGATCCTTCTGGCCGATCAAGCCCTGAAGGTCTGGATGAAGACGCACTTCTTCCTTGGCGAGTATGTGCCCATGTTCGGAGAAGGTGGTACCAAGGCCTATCTGCAGTTCGTTGAGAACGATGGCATGGCCTTCGGGCTGCGCTTCGGCGGGGATATGGGCAAGCTGTTGCTCACGCTATTCCGCATGTTAGCGGTCACCGTCATTGGCGTCATCCTGTTCCGCCTGGTCCGCCAGAAGCGCGAGGCATGGTTGATCACCAGCCTCTCGCTGATCTTTGCAGGTGCGCTGGGCAACATCATCGATAGTGCGTTCTACGGAATGCTTTTCGACAAGGGCACGGTGTTCAATGCGGCCACTGGCGGCACCATCGGTTACCAAGGTCTAGCCACATTCGGAACGCCCGGATACGCGACCTTACTGCATGGCTCCGTGGTGGACATGTTCTACTTTCCGCTGTGGGAGGGGCGATTCCCACCGTGGTTGCCGATCTGGGGAAACCAGCACTTCGAGTTCTTCCGTCCAGTGTTCAACATCGCGGACGCTGCTATCAGTGTGGGCGTGGCGATGATGATCTTTATGCGCCGGAACCCGCATCTCGAGCAGCCTGCGAGCTTCCAGCCGCCTCCCCAGCAGGAGAGCATTAACACCGCGATCCAGGCCGATCCGCATCGGCAGGATGTGGACACCTCGGGCGAACCATCCTGATCGCTGCCACTGCGATCGGTGCGGCTCACTTTACCAGATCCACGCGCCAGCCGAGGTAATGCACCACGCCGACCTGCGGGCCAGCTTTCAATTCAGGTGCCCCACCCAACCAAAGCATGGGACGCATCTCGTAACACAGGTTCATCGCGCGCCAAAAAGGACGCTTCAAGCCCAGTCGATAGCACACGCCCAAAGGCACATACGCGGCAACGAACACATCGCTCCGTGTTCGGAGATCCTCCATTTCGGAACTTGATACGCGCCCTTCACCGGGACGGTCCTGTCCGCCAATGAACCGCGGTTCCACTTCCCGGTATACGGCATGCCGCACGCTGACCTTACCGGCGAACGACGAGCCCAATTGAACGCCACCGCCACCGAACAACGACCAGTGGCGTGGATATTCCTTCAGGTAGATCACCGCTGCATCCAAGGCTAACTGGCTATAGGTGTGTTCAATGCTATACGAGCTGGTGACCACGGAATCGATGAAGGTCACCTGTTCGGTCTGTGCGGAGGTGAGGGTGTCATACGGGGTGTACGTCTCCTTCCGTAGGTTCATTCCCTCACCGGCGTGCTGCATGAAATTGAAACCAAACCGCAGGTACGCCCCTGAGCGGGTTACGGGGCCGGCCTTGCGCAGATCCACACAGACCGAAGCCGCGAACGCACCGATCACCTGTTGCCCACCCGTGACCTCTTCATGGTCGGAAAGGTCGCGGCCCAATAAGGTGGAGTTGGGAGCTAGAAGACGCCAGTCCCCGAGGCTCGCCGCGTACGAAGGGTCGGGCAGGCCACCGGAATACAGGAACACATCCGTAACGCAATGGCGCAATATTGTGGTGTCGGGCACGTACTGGGCTTCTACGGAGGCAGCCAGCAACAGGGCGCAAGGAAGTAGGATGTTCTTCATGGTATTCAGGCCACGTAGGGTGCAGGCACGAGCAGCTTTCGGGCGATCAGGAGCTCGGCGATCTGGATGGCGTTGGTGGCGGCGCCTTTGCGCAGGTTGTCGGCCACGATCCACAGGTTGAGTGTGCGGGGCTGTGTCTCATCGCGCCGCAAGCGCCCCACGAAGACCTCATCGCGATCGCTGGCATGCAGCGGCATCGGGTATTCATCCTTCAAGGGTTCATCGCGCAGTGCGATGCCGGGGGAGTTCCGCAGGAGCGTGCGCACGTCCTCCAGGTCGAAGTCCTTCACGAACTCCACGTTCACCGATTCACTGTGGCCACCGGTGACCGGAACGCGCACCGCGGTGGCCGTTACCCGGATACCGGTATCGAGGATCTTCTTCGTTTCGTTCACCAACTTCATCTCCTCCTTGGTGTAGCCGTTCTCCGTGAACGAATCGCACCGTGGGATCACGTTGCGGTCGATCGGGAAGGGATAGGCCATGTCGCCATGGATACCATCGCGCTCGTTCTGCATCTGCTGCACGGCCTTCATGCCCGTTCCGGTGACGGCCTGGTAGGTGCTCACCACCACGCGTTGCACGCCATATGCCTTGTGCAGGGGCGCTAGGGCCATCACCAATTGGATGGTGCTGCAGTTGGGATTCGCGATGATCCGGTCGGAAGCGGTGAGCACATCTCCGTTCACTTCCGGCACCACCAGCTTCTTGTCGGCATCCATCCGCCAAGCACTGCTATTATCGATCACGGTGCACCCCACATCGGCGAAGCGTGGCGCCCATTCCAACGAGGTACTTCCGCCAGCCGAAAAGAGGGCCACATCGGGTCTGGCGGCGATGGCCGCCTCAATTCCCACCACGTCAACGTCCTTTCCGCAGAAGCGCACGGACCGGCCCGCACTCCGTTCGCTCGCCACGGCGATCAGCACGTCAACCGGGAACTTCCGCTCTTCCAGGAGCCTGAGCATCACTCCGCCCACCAGACCGGTGGCGCCTATGACCGCAACCTTCATGTGCTTCCGTTTCAATTGGACAGTGGACGAAACTACTACCTTGTCGGCAGCAGGAACCCGGCAACCACAGGCCTCATCGTTCATCCGCTCCGAATTCCCATGAACTCCCTATGTCTCCGCTCCGCGTTCGCCGGCCTAACGGTCGCACTCACCTGTTCCGTGGTCGGCCAGGTAGCCGATGACTTCAACGACAACGACTATACGAATGGTCCGGTGTGGAGCGGCACCAACGCGCTGTATGTGGCCGTGGGCGGCCAGCTGCGCAGCAACAGCCCGGGCGCAGCCAACTATTACCTGAGCACGCCCAGCATGCAGGCCACCAGCGCGCAGTGGGACTATTTCATCAACCTGAAATTCGCCACCAGCGGGGCCAACTATGCGGATGTGTACCTGATGAGCACCGCGGCCGACCTGCAGAGCGGGGTGAACGGCTACTTCGTGCGTTTCGGTGGCACGGCCGATCGTGTTGAACTCTTCCGCAGCGATGCAGGCACCACCTCCTCGCTGATCGCGAGCGCCGATGGCATAGTGAACAGCAGTGCGGACAATCCATTCAACATCCGGGTTACACGTGATGCGAGCAACAACTGGACGCTCCTGTATGACGATGGCGCCACAGGCACATTCGCAACAGCGGGCACCATCACAGATGCGACGTACACAACCTGCTCCCACTTCGGCATCCGTATCGAGCAGAGCACCGCAGCGAGCGCCGTGAACAACCATTTCCTGGATAACGTGGTGGTCGGTCCGATCGTGCTGGATATCACACCTCCAACGGTCGTGTCGACCATCGCGATCAGCGCAACGCAGGTCGATGTGCTCTTCAATGAACCGCTGAATGTTGCGGCCATTGGCACGTACGACATCCTTCCGTTCATCGGTGTTTCGGCACAGATGCTGGACGGTGGAAACCCTGCGCTGGTGCACTTGACCCCGGCCATCCCCCTCACCAGCGGCAACTCTTACCAACTAACGGCCACAGGTGCACAGGACCTTTCGGGCAACATGGCCGTATTAAGCACCACGGACTTCCTCTATTTCGTTCCCGACGTGGCATTGCCGGGCGACGTGATCATCAACGAGATCATGGCTGATCCAACTCCGGTGGTCGCACTTCCCGATGCGGAATTCGTGGAGATCCACAATACCACCACGAACAAGACCTTCGATCTGGCGAACTGGACCATCACGGACGGCAGCACCATCGGTACGCTCCCGAGCGTTCCACTGCCTCCCGGTGCGTATGTGATCCTTACCGATGATGCGAACGCTGCCGGCTTCCAGGCATTTGGTGCCGTAGCGAGCATTCCGACCTTCCCTTCTTTGAACAACGATGGCGACGCCCTTTCGCTCGCGAACAACAGCGCCACGGTGATCGACGCGGTCACCTATGCGCTTAGCTGGTACAACAATAGCGTGAAAGCGGCGGGCGGATGGACGTTGGAACGGATCGACCCTACAACGCCGTGTAGCACGGCTGCGAATTGGACGGCCAGCAACGCTGCACAAGGGGGAACTCCAGGGGAGCAGAACAGCGTCTTCGCCATCGTGCCTGATGTGACCGCACCCGGACTGGTGAACGCCTTCGTGAACAGCGACACACAGGTGGAACTGCAATTCAGCGAAACGATGAACGCGGGCAGCTTGGCCGGTGCGACCTATGCGTTCGATCCACCCCTTTCCGTCGACCTGGTCTCGGTCAGCGGGGATGCGCTTGTGCAGCTCACACTGGCTTCGCCGCTTGTTATTGGCCAGCTCTATACGGTTACCGTCACAGGCGCCACGGACTGCGTGGGCAATGCGATCGGCGCGGCGAACATGATAACGATCGCGCTTCCCGAGCCCGTTCTTCCTGGCGACGTGGTGCTCAATGAAGTGCTCTATGATCCGCGTGGTTACGGCAGCGACTTCGTGGAGGTTTACAACCGCAGCAATAAGGTGCTGAGCCTAGCGAATTGGAAACTGGCGAACGAGACCAACGGCGTGATCGGCAATGCAACCACCATAACATCGGCCGCCTTTCTGCTGCTACCAGGCCAGTATGTGCTGATCGCCGAGGACACCGCCAACATTGCGATGGAATACCCGCTGAGCCACAAGGACCGCTTCCTGCAGGCAACCATGCCCAGTTACAACAATGGTGCGGGCGTGGTGGTATTGCAGGACATCCTCGGTGATACCTTGGACCGGTTCGCATACAACGATGACTTGCACTTCTCACTGCTGAACAGCGTGGATGGGGTCAGCTTGGAACGCGTTGATCCGGAACGCCCCACGGACGATCCCACCAATTGGCATAGCGCAGCTGAGACCGTTGGTTACGCTACGCCGGGATATCAGAACTCGCAATACAGTCCCACTAATTCCGCGAGTGGTGAACTGAATATTGAACCGGCCATCTTCTCACCGGACAATGATGGGTACCAGGACGTGCTCACCTTGGCCTATCGACTCGATCAGCCTGGTTTCACCGGTACCTTGAAGATCTTTGACATAGCAGGTCGCGAGGTGGTGACCTTGCTGGACAATGAGTTGCTCGGCACCTCCGGCGCGGTCAGCTGGAACGGCATCATGGAAGGCGGTGACCTGGCCCGAATGGGGCCTTACGTGGCCGTTTTCGAGGCGTTTGACCTGAGCGGCAACGTAGAACGATTCCGCAAGACAGCGGTGCTGGCCCACAAGCTATAAGCCGGCCGGGCATCCCGGCATGTCATCTTCGACTAGCATCCGGTCAGTATAACCAAGCGCGGCCATGAGGACGACCAAGTCCTTTGGCTTGTCGTCGAATGTCGCTGAAGGCACGACGACCCGGCGATTTTTCAGACAAGCGCTTGACAAGCACAAACCACACTCAGTACGTTGGTCGCACAAACCAAAAAACATACCCATGAATACTTTCTTCTCCGGAATGCTCAAAGCACTGCCCATAGCGGCTTTGGCATTTAACATGAACACGGCCACGGCTGGCTGTAGTCTTGCGTTCACAGTAGAATCCGGCTGCACAGGCAACGGAGGCTATGCGAACGTTACGGGTATCGAGGGTGCAACCTCACCCTGGAGCTTCACGTGGTCCAATGGTGCGATGACGCAATCCGTATCAGGCCTTGCCAACGGCACATACTCGGTGACCTTCATGGATGCTGCCGGCTGTTCGGGCACGCAACAGGTGGTCATCAATTGCCAAGCCGATGAACCCTGCATGCTACGTACCCAGACCCAAGGTGGTTGGGGTGCTCCGCCTGCTGGTAATAACAATGCGATGTATCTCCAGAACCACTGGGCATCCTGCTTCCCGTTCGGCATCACCATCGGGTGCACGAACAAATTGAAACTGACCAGTTCAACAGCTGTTAGGGACTTTCTTCCTAGCGGCAGCACGGCTTCCATGCTACCTGCAGGTACCCTTACGAACCCCGGTGGCACGTACAACAACGTTCTCGCGGGTCAACTGGTGGCCGCCACCATCAACGTGATCGTGGATGGTTGCGATCCGAACTTCGGTGCATCGAGCTATGTTCTGGGTGATGCGATCATCGCTTCGGGCCCCTTCCAAGGATATTCGGTGTATGGTCTGCTCACCGAAGCCAACAATTTCATCGGTGGTTGCGGCAGCAGCTTCACAGCGTCGCAGTTGAATGAAGCGCTCACGGCCGTGAACGAGTCGATGCACAATGGCACGGTGAATACGGGCTTCCTGGTATGCAAGAAGAAGGACGACAAGAAGGCTCCTATTATGGGCAACAACGTGAAGGATGAGTTGATCGCCTTCCCGAACCCGGCCAGCGAGACCCTCACCCTGCGCATCACATCCGCCAACGAGGGCAGCGTGAGCGTGCTGGTGATGGACATGATGGGCCGCGTGGTGGTCCCAACGAACTCCTTCGGTGTTGAAGCGGGTGAAGTGCGTAACAACACGATCGATCTCCGCGAACTGAGCGCCGGCACCTACTTCGCCGTGGTCGTTCGCAATGGCGACAAGACCGTGCAGCAATTCAACGTGGTGCGCTAAGCGTTACCAAGCCAACTGTAGAAAGGGGCGCCTCCATCGAGGGGGCCCC
>JBKJNF010000197.1:0-28924 GCA_046596155.1 Flavobacteriales bacterium
GTTCCGACTGAAGGCCGATCGCGCGTTGATCAACCGCATGGGTTTCAACAACGGTGGCGTGGAGGCCGCTGTGGAACGTTTACGTAGGCGTAGTCCCGGTATCATCGTGGGCGGCAACATCGGTAAGAACAAGGCCACGCCGAACGAGCACGCCGCGGAGGATTATGTAACGTGCTTTACGGCCTTATATCCTGTCGTTGATTATTTCGTGGTGAACGTGAGCAGCCCGAACACGCCCGGTCTGCGAGAACTGCAGGAGAAGGCTCCTCTACTCGCATTGTTGACACGTTTACGGGCAGAAGGTGCAAAGCTGCATGCCTCGGGCCACAGACCCATTCTGCTCAAGATCGCACCGGACCTCACAGATGGTCAGCTCGAGGACATAGTTGCCGTTGTAAATGAGAGCGGTATACAAGGCGTGGTGGCCACGAACACCACCATCGCGCGAGAGGGCTTGCGAATGCCCACGAGTGAGTTGGAAGCGATCGGTGCAGGTGGCCTGAGCGGAGCACCGGTGCGCGCACGAAGCACTGAGGTGCTGCGTTATCTCCGTGCCCGGCTCCCCAAGCCACATGTGATCATCGGCGTCGGCGGTATCGACAGTGCGGAAGCGGCGATCGAAAAAATACAGGCCGGTGCTGACCTTGTGCAGGTGTACACCGGGCTGATCTACGAAGGTCCTGCGCTGGTGAAGCGAATCAATAAGGCATTTGTGATATGGAAAAGCAGGACGTGAACGTGATCGAATGCCCGCGTGATGCCATGCAGGGCATCGTGCCCTTCATTCCCACGGAGCTGAAGATCGCGTACATCAACGCGTTGCTGAAGGTGGGCTTTGACACCATCGACTTCGGCAGCTTCGTATCGCCGAAGGCCATTCCGCAGATGCGCGATACGGCCGAGGTGCTCGCGGGGATCGACCTGTCGGGCAAGCGCTCCAAGCTCCTAGCGATCGTGGCGAATGAGCGCGGCGCGCAGGATGCATGCGCGCATTCGGCAATCGACCAGGTCGGTTACCCGTTCTCCATCTCCGAGACCTTTCAACAGCGTAACACCAACACCAGCATTGAAGGTTCGTTCGAGCGCGTGAAGCACATAGCAGAGATCGCCTCGGCTACGGGAAAGGAACTTGTGGTGTACATCAGCATGGCCTTCGGTAATCCCTATGGCGACGCTTGGAGCCCGGAGCTGGTGCTGCTCTGGGCCGAGCGCTTGGCCGACGGCCTTGGCATTCGCACGATCGCGCTCGCGGACACCGTGGGCAATGCGCATGCGGTGCACATGGACGCGCTCTTCCGTACGATCGTGCCAAGTTTCCCGGAGATCACCTTCGGAGCTCACTTACATGCCCGACCGGACGGTTTGAACGAAAAAGTGATCGCCGCGCTTGAGGGCGGCTGCCGTCGATTCGATACCGCCATCCGCGGATACGGTGGATGTCCCATGGCCAAGGACGAGCTCGTGGGCAACGCGGATACCGAGGCGGTGGTACGCTGCCTGGACCTGTTCAACTTCCAGCACGGGCTGGACCACGAACAGCTGCAGCGGTGCGTTGAGTTGTCGGCGAAGGTGTTCCCCTTGTGAACCGAAGGATGTAGAACATTGAACCGCAAAATGTAGAAGTGCAGAACTGGTCCACTTCTTCGGTTCTACATATAATGTTCTGCGGTTCCCTAAGCCTTACGCAATTCGATCACGGTGATCTCCGGCGGCATGGCCCATTGCCGAGGATGATCTGGTAGGGAATCTCACTACTGAACTTTTCGTGGAAAGTCTCACCACCGATGGTGAGGACACGGGACTGGACTTAGGACAGCTCGCAGAATGCGTATGGTTGGCGAGGGAGGTGTTTCCGGTGTGAAAGCACTTTCCTGACCGCGCGGTATTCAGACGCCCTATGTTCGTGGTGCGTGGCAGAAACCTTGACATCCCATCGGACAGCCGGACTTGTGCTGGTGTTCTTCGCTTTGATGTTCGCGCTTGTCTCCTTTCCGAACCATTTGCTTTTCCGGACCTATGCGCTCGACCTTGGCCTGTACACCCATGCATTGTGGCACTACGCGCATGGCCATGTGCATGACAGTTCCTTGTTCCTCGTCAACGCTCAGCCTATCCTCGCTGACCACTTCGACCTGTATCTTCCGATATTCTCGTTACTGAGCTTTGTCTTCGGATCCTGGACGCTGTTGCTTGTTCAGTGGGTGGCCATTCTGGTTGGCGCTTGGGGTATTCGGGCTTTGCTGCTGCAACTGAAATTGACGAGCGCCATGGCTCTTTTGGGCATGACGACGTTCATGTTATACTTCGGTGTCTATGCTTCCATGGCGTACGACTACCACTCGAATGTGGTATCGACTATGGTTCTGCCTTGGTGCTTGCTGGCCTTGATCAGGGGCAACCGGTCATGGAGCGTTGTTCTCGTGCTGTTCATGCTCTGTGGCAAGGAGAACATGGGGTTGTGGTTAGGGCCATCCTTGTGGCTCTTGGCAACGGACAGGAGCCTGTCCCCGAATACCAGATGGATGGCCTTCGCTCTCGGAGGGGTAGCGTTCCTATGGTCTGTATCAGTGATCGGTTGGGTGATGCCGTCTCTTGCCCAAGACGGCACCTATGCTCACTTCGACTATGGCATATTGGGAGAGAGCCTCAAGGATATCCCTTCCGCCATTCTGCAAAAACCTTTAGAGCTTCTGAGAGCCTTATTCACTGATCACCTTGGTGGCTCCGACTCCGTCATGGGAACGTCCATCAAGATCGAGTTCTGGTGGATGATGATGGTCTCCGGTGGGTGGGCATTCCTGTTCCGCCCGCGTTGGGGATTGATGGCCCTGCCGATCATCGCGCAGAAAATGTGGCAGGACGATCCGGGCAAATGGTCGGTCGTTGCGCAGTACGGAGTGGAATTCGCCCCGTTGCTCGGTATCGCTGTTCCGCTCGCGTTGAGCCGGATCCATCTCGGATCGGCAAAACGCATTCTGTCTTGGATGGCGTTGGTTCTCACCTTGTCTTGCACGATCCGGTTCATGGACAATACCGTAGCCTATCAGGATCGTTCGCGGATAAGGCTCTATCAGGTGGAACACTATCAAAAGCCGTATGCTCTGGATCCGGTGCGAAGGGCCTTGGCTCTTATTCCATCCAATGCTGGGGTGAGCGCTCAATCGCCCGCAGTGCCACATTTGGCGCTGCGGGATCATCTCTATCAGTATCCCATCATCCGTGACGCCGACTACATCTTGTTGATGCTCAAGGAAAGCCCATATCCGCTTGCCGCAGTGGACTACAAAGTGAAAGCTGAAGGGTTGCTCACCGATCCGGCATGGTCAGTTCTGGTGAAGAGCGATGTGGTATTGCTTTTCACCCGGCGAAGTGCTGTTCGAGCACCGCAATAGACCTTCGTTCGGCGAGGGAGCCTAAGCCTTTTGTAGCTCTATTACGGTGATCTCCGGCGGCATGCCCACGCGACCGGGGAAACCGATGAAGCCGAAGCCGCGGTTCACGTACAGGTGCTGATCGCCCTCGGTGTAGTGGCCGGCCCACTGCTTGTAAACCCATTGCGCCGGGCTGTAGGTCTGGCCGGCGATGGTGATGCCGAACTGCGCTCCGTGGGTGTGGCCACTGAGCGTGAGGTCGATGCCCGTGCCCCAGACCTGTGCCTCCCAATGGGTGGGATCATGGCTCATGAGGATGCGAAAGCTCGATGGGTCGCTTCCGGCCATGGCTTTGCCTAGGTTGCCGTATTGCTGAAAGCGCTTACCCCAGTTCTGAACGCCGAGGAGCGTAATCGCTTCGCCCTCCTTCACGATCGACGTGTGCTCGTCCAGCATCAAACTGAAGCCCATGGCTGCGTGGTGCTTTGCCAGCTTGATCATGTTGTCCCGCTTGCCCGCAGCGCTATCCCAATGCACGTAATCCGAATAATCGTGATTGCCGAGTATGGAGTACTTTCCGAGGGGGGCGTGTAGGCCCTTGATCACACCCACCCATGGTTCCGCCTCATCGGCGAAGTCGTTCACAAGGTCGCCGGTGAAGAGGATGATGTCCGGTCGTTCCGCGTTGATCAGGTCAACTCCGCGCTGCACGATATCACTGTCCAACGAGAAGCTGCCGAGGTGCATGTCGCTCATCTGCACGATGCGCAACTTGTCAAATGCTTGGGGCAACTTGTTCGAGGCCACGGTCAGCCGTCGTGTTTTGAAGTACTTGCGGCCGTGTGTGATGCCATAAAGCACCCCGGCAAAGGGAATTGCGGCAAGGGCCAGACCTGTCTGCGAAATGAATCGGAGGCGCGAGATCGGCGCGCCACCGACATCCGGCGCTCCAGGCGCCAGGCGCACAAAGAGCCATCGAAGGCCTTCCAGGATGTCCTCGATCAGGTGAAAGATCACGATCACCACCTTCGGCAGGAAGAAGAGCATGAACAAGGCGGCGAGGGAGAACACAAAGGAGTAGTTGCGCGTGCCGCGTAGTTCCTGGATGCTGATGGCCACCCACACCAATAAGGCCAACATGCCGATGGAGACGGCCCAATACACCAGGCGGACCCAGCGCTTGCCCGTGGGGCCAAGGCCGCTTATCGCCGTGCTGATACCCTTGAAGGCATAGATGTCGATGAGTACCAAGATGGCGATGAAAACGAAGAAGCCGAACATACCGCGGGAGATCATGGGGCAAAGGTCGTGCGGAGGCGGAATATAGTGATACAAGCATTGCGGGAATGATAGGTTGCGTCTGGAGTGCGGCTGGTGATCGGGTGTTGGTACTTTTGTGGAGATGAAGAAAATGTTTCCGTTAATGATCTTACTGTTTGTTTCGGCTGTTGGTACTGCGCAAACCACATGGCGAAGGAGTTATGGGGGATATGAGATCGATCTGGCACATGGCATTCGTCAAACAGATGATCATGGTTTCATAGTTGCGGGTTCAACCGGAAGTTTTGGTGATGGAGGTGATATCTATGTAATAAAGTTGGACTCAATGGGTTCATTGAATTGGTCTCACTCGTATGGAGGATCCAATATTGAGGAGGCATGGAGTATTGAACGGGAAGTTGGAAGCTCGTTCGTGATCGCAGGAACGACCAATAGCTTCGGAATGGGAGGATATGATGGATTGATCCTGAGGATCGATTCCGTTGGATCGATCTTGGAGGAGGCGCCTATTGGTAGCACAGATTGGGATTTTCTCTATTCCGCAGTTCCCTGCTCGGGTGGATATTTCGCTGTAGGCCAGACCTACGGCTTTGGATGTCCCAGCGGTGCGGCATGGGTCGTTCGATTGAATTCCGAGTGTGATACGATCTGGACAAGGACCTTTGATTCACCTTACCTGGACGAGCTACGATGTGTTAGAGCAACGATCGATGGCGGATGCATTGTTGCCGGGACGATCGGTGATCCAGTGTCATACGGTGATGCTGCTTTGATCAAGTATGATGGCAGTGGAACTTTAGAATGGAGTCGGATATTCAGGGGTGATAGTGCTGATCTCGGATATTCGGTAACGCTTACCAACGATGGAGGATATGTGTTGGGCGGCTATACAACCAGCTTCAGCGTTTACCGGGAGATGCTGCTAGCAAAGACGAGCTCGACCGGCGATAGCCTTTGGTTGAACCACATTGGACAGATAGCCGACTGGGAAGGACGAGAGGTGCGAGAGAGACCAGATGGTGGATTGGTAATGTCGGGATACACAAAAGGGTTTGGTGGTGGAGATGCGGATATGTACTTGCTGCTGACCGATTCGAATGGCATATACCAAGCCGGCCGCACCTATGGAGGCATAGAAGCAGAAGAAGGGTGGTCTGTTGACCTGACCACTGACGGTGGATTTGTCACTGCAGGGCTAACCAAAGGCTTTGGTCCGGGAACCACCTCGGTCTTCGTCGTCAAAGGAGATTCGGTTGGGATGGCTCCGGACGAAAATGTGACCGTTCACTTTGACCCCCTCTCCATCCCAGACCCATCCAGCCTGAACGCGTCCTTCATTCATCCCAACCCCTCACAGGTGGGAGAGGTCGTGCATGTGCAGTCACCTTTGGGGTCGCCTGCCACCGTAAGGTTCCAGGACCTCGCCGGACGTGAGGTCGCCCGGTTCCCGTTGAACGGGCCGGATGCAACCATCCATTTACCGGATCTGCCCGGCGGCATGTACTTGTGCGAAGTGTTCAATACCCAAGGGACACTCCGGGGTATCCGCTTCGTTGTCCGGTGAGGCTACGTGCAATTCAGGACCACACCCCTGGGTGCGATTTTCGGCTTTTCACCATTTGTGGGTATTTCCGGGCGCAGCCAAGGTCCTATGTTCGCCGTTGAATAGACGAACTGGACATTGATGAACAGATAGTTCCGTGGGTCCTCAGGCTTCACGCGATGGCGGCTACGGTGGCCACGATCATCGCTCTTTCCATGGCTTGGGCCATTCCAAACATATCGTCCGATCGGTTGAAGGCCGTCATCGCCAAGGTCCGAGCACTCGGTGCGAGCCGGGCGCTGGTGTCCCCTGATCAACTAGTGGGGACATCCTACGGCTGGTCGCTTCCCTACACGTCACTTATTCTCAGTTCCCGCAATGGACCGACCAGTTCGATCATGTTTGTGAATGGGGGGCTCAGGCTGGAGGACCAGTTCCTGGACGAGAGTGGTCAATTCTTATTCACATCGAATACGACCCGCAGATCCATCCCCTGGTTCGCGCTTCCGGCCGGCCCGAGGCGCAAGCTGAAATGACTTTTTGATATCCTCATCGTCCCGATGACGTGAAGGTCCTTTTCAACAAATCACCTTTATTGGGTATTGGTGGTAACCAGCAACTCCCTATGTTCGTCGACGATAAAACGATATGGATATTGATGAACAGATCGTTCCGTGGGTGCTGCGGCTGCACGCAGCCTCGGGAACTTTGGCCTTGATCATAGCACCGTTGGCCATGATCGCTAAAAAGGGCGGGAACTGGCACCGGCTGTGGGGCAAGGTCTTTTTCTACGGCATGATCGTGGTCGCCGGTACGGCTATTTTCCTGGCCATTGTGCATCCGCAGAATTTTTGGCTGGCGCTGATCGCGGTGTTCAGTTTTCATATGGTGGCCAGTGGTTACCGCTCGCTCTATTTGAAAAAACTCCACGAGGGGCTCAAGCCCGATAAATTAGATCTGTGGTTGCATGGTGTGGCGGGGGTGATGAACGGGGGACTGCTTATCTGGGGGATCTCTCATTTGGTCATGGGCGTTCGGAATACGCAGGCGATCCTTTACTTGGTGTTCGGCGCCATTGGTACGGCCATGGTGTTTGTCAACCTGAACAAGTTCTACAAGCGCAAGCACGACAAACGTGAGTGGTTCTTTGGGCACATGACCGGATTTCTGGGCGGCTACATCGCCACGTTGAGCGCCTTCAGTGCCGTGAACTTCGGCAGATGGTTCCCGTGGATGCCGCCTTCGCTGGTCTGGTTGTGGCCAACGCTGATCGGTGCCCCCGTCATCTTCCTGTGGACCGCCTATTACCGCCGTCGATTCGCTAATGGGGATCGCGTTCGTCACCTCGCCGACGTTCGGATACGCTGACCCAGCGCAGGGCATCGGCCATCCCCGTTGGCCAGTTTCTCTTTCGCGCGCAACGGCACAGTTCACGGTGCAGGTCTTTTTCGGCATCTTCACATCCCTTTTCAACCCCCATGCGACAACTGCTCCTTTTCATGCTTGCCGGACTTCTGCTCACGTTCCCATCCAGCGCTCAGAAGACCTACTCCTACGTTTCCGTGCCCGGTGATCCGCTGGAAACGCGGATCTACACCTTGGACAATGGTCTGCAGGTATGGCTGAGCCGCAACACGGATGCGCCTCGGGTGCAGACGAACATTGCCACACGAGCGGGCAGCAAGAACGATCCTGCGGATGCTACAGGTCTTGCACACTACCTCGAGCACATGCTGTTCAAGGGCACCTCACACATCGCCACCGCCGATTGGGCCAAGGAAAGCGTTGTGTTGAAGCAGATCAGTGATGCCTATGAAGAGCGCCGCAACACCACGGATGAGGCTGGGCGTGATCGCATCTATCGTCGCATCGACAGCCTGAGCACCGTAGCCGCCTCCTTCGCCGTGCCCAATGAATATGACAAGATGGTGAAGAGCATCGGGGCCCGTGGTACCAATGCCTACACAAGCACTGAGCGCACGGTCTATGTGAACGACATCCCGAGCGACGAACTGGAAAAGTGGATGAAGATCGAAAGCGAGCGTATGCAGGAATGCGTCCTGCGATTGTTCCACACCGAGTTGGAGACCGTGTATGAGGAGTTCAATCGTGCGCAGGATAACGACGGACGACTGGCCTACACGAAGAAGAATGAGCTTTTGTATCGCAACCATCCGTATGGCACACAGACCACCATCGGCACAGGTGAGCATCTGAAGAACCCCAGCATGGTGAAGATCCATGAGTTCTTCGACAGCTGGTATGTTCCCAATAATATGGCCGTGATCTTGGCCGGTGACGTGGACTACGACAAGACCGTGGCGATGGTGGACAGGTATTTCGGAGGCTGGAAGCGCAAACCTGTTCCCGCGTTCACCTTCAAGCCGGAGGAACCCATCGCGGCTCCGATCACTGCGGAGGTCTTCGGCCCGGCTTCCGAATGGGTGGACATGGCCTGGCGCTTCCCGGGTTCCGGAACGGATGATGCTGTGATGATCCAATTGATCGACGGGATCATGAACAATGGCAAGGCCGGGATCATGGATCTCAATTTGATGCAGGCCCAAAAGGTGCTGGATGCCAGCAGCTTTTCCAATGTTCAAGCAGACTACTCCGAATTCGGCCTCCACGGCGAAGCCAAAGAGGGGCAGACCCTGGAACAAGTGCGTGACCTGCTGCTCTTGCAGTTGGAATCGCTCAAGAGAGGCGAGTTCGATGACTGGCTGATCGCGGCCGTTGTGAATAACAAGAAACAGGAGCAGATCCGCTTCTGGAATGAGAACAACGGCTTGCGCGCCTCCGCAATGACCGACGCGTTCATCCTGCGCAAGGATTGGAAGAACGTGGTGGACCTCTATGACCTTATGGGCCGCATCACCAAGCAACAGGTCGTGGACTTTGCGAAGAAGGAGCTGGCGAGCAATTACGTGTGCGTGTACAAGCGGACCGGGCAGAACAAGGACGCGCACAAGGTGACCAAGCCGAAGATCACCGCCATCGACATCAAGCGCGATGGAACGAGCGCATGGCGCACGGAATGGGAGAAGCTGCCCAGTGCTACCATGACACCGGAGTTCGTGGACTTCAAAAGTGCTATTGATCAACGTGTGCTGGACCATGGCGTGCCCTTGGCCCGCGTCAAGAACCCGTCCAACGACCTTTTCAGCCTGCGCTACATCGTGGACATGGGCACCAATAACGACCGGGAATTGGGCATCGCGGTGGCCTATCTGCCGTACCTCGGTACTTCGAGGTACAGCCCTTCCGAACTGAAGAAAGAACTCTTCAAGCTGGGACTTTCCATTGACGTACTCACAGATGCGGAACGCAGTAGTGTTACGCTCAGCGGACTTGAGAAGTACCTGGACAAGGGTGTTGAACTGCTCGAACACCTGCTCGCCAATGCGCAGGTCAATGAAGAGGCGCTGAAAGGCCTCGAGGCCGACACGCGCAAGAGCCGGCAGGACCAGATGAAGAACAAAGGTGCCATTCTCAATAGCGGACTCTACAATTATGCTCGCTATGGCGAGCATTCGCCGTTCAATGACGTACTGACCAACGAGCAGCTGGCGGCCTTACCCGCGCAAGCACTGGTGGATCGTTTACACAACCTCACCTCCTACAAGCACAAGGTCTTCTATTACGGCCGCAAGAGCGCCGATGAAGTGGCCACGCTCCTCAATACCCGCCACAAGACGCCGGTCACGTTGAAGGATCTGCCTCCCGCCCGCGTTTACCCCGAGCTCCCCATTACTACGAACAGCGTGCTCTTCGCGGAGCATGATATGGTGCAGGCGGAAATGCTGCTGTTGAGCAAGGCCGGGCCCTTTGATGTGGAGAAGATGCCCTACGCCTCGCTCTTCAACGAGTACTTCGGCAGCGGGCTTAGCAGCATCGTGTTCCAGGAGATCCGCGAGGCGAAGGCCTTGGCATATGGAGCCAGTGCGGGGTATTCGGTACCGGCGAAAAAAGAGGAGGCGCACTATGTCCGTGTGTTCATTGGAACGCAGGCCGACAAGCTGAACGATGCCGTGGCCGCCATGCTGGTATTGATGAACGACATGCCCATGGCCCGCGAGCAGTTCGAGGGTGCCAAGACGTCGGCCCTGAAAGTGATCGCCAGCACGCGCATCACCAAGGAGAACATCTACTGGCAGTGGGACGCTGCACAGCGCCGCGGCCTGGATTACGATGTGCGCAAGGTGAACTATGAACGTATACCGAAGATCACCATCGAGGACATGAAGGTGTTCTTCGATAAGGAGATCAAGGGTCGCCCGTACACCTATTGCGTGATCGGCAAGGAAAGCGCATTGGACCTTAAGGTGTTGGAGAAGCAGGGGCCCTTGAAGAAGCTCAGCAAGCGCGATCTGTTCGGCTATGACGAGGAGAAATAGCCCTTAGGGATCGACCGGCGGGCGCTTCCGCTCACCATTCCTTTGTGTTCGCGCACCTACACCACGAATGAAAGCCTGTGTCTTTTCCGTTGATGTGGAGGATTGGTTCCACATCCTCGACCTGCCGAACACCCCGAATGTGGAGGAGTGGTCAGCGCTGCACAGTGACGTGGTGAAGAACACGCGGCGCATGCTCGCCATCTTCCGGCAGCATGATGTGCGGAGCACGATGTTCTTCCTGGCCTGGGTGGCGGAGCGTTGGCCCGATCTGGTAAAGGAGGCCGTGGGTGACGGGCATGAGATCGCGAGCCATGGCTATGCCCATGAGCTTGTGTACACCATCGGTCGCGAACACTTTGCACAGGATATCCGCAAGGCCAAGGAGATCATTGAGCGCGCCGGTGGGGTGGAGGTGAAGGGCTATCGCTGTCCGGGCTTCAGCGTTACTGCGGAGACGCCCTGGTTCTTCGACGAGGTGCGGAAGGCGGGTCATACCTATGACAGTAGTGTCTTTCCGGGAAGCCGCGGTCACGGTGGGCTGGCGAATGCCATCCGTACGCCGCATGTCATCAGCACCGCGCATGGCGATCTGTTCGAGTTCCCCATTTCGCTGGGCGCTATGATGGGGCGTCCACTGTACTTCTTCGGCGGCGGCTACCTGCGCTTCTTTCCCTATGCCCTCATTCGGAGCAAGGTGAAGGAGGTGCTGGCGCTGGACAGGCCGGTGATGTTCTATCTGCATCCGCGTGAGATCGATCCGCAACAGCCACGCTTGCCCATGAGCGCCAAGCGCCGCTTTATGACCTACGTGGGCATGAGCACCACCGAGCCCAAGATGAACCGCCTGTTCGAGGACTTCGCGTTCACGACCATTGCCGATGTGATGGCGGCCGGCACCGATCACCTTCCCCGATCGAAGGCATGAGCCACAGGCCGCGCATACTTTTCCTATACACCGAGATCGCGCCATACTTCCTGGCCTGTGTGGACCAACTCGCGCGCGATCATGGCCTAGAGGTGCATGTGGTGCGCTGGCCGGTGAACAAGGAAGCGCCCTTTGACATGGGCGAGCTTCCAGGCGTGGTGCTGCATGAACGACCCTCCTTGGATGACGCGGCACTTGCGCGGTTGGCCACCGAACTTGCTCCGGCAGCCGTCTTCACCAGTGGTTGGGTGGACAAGGGTTATTTGATGGTATGCCGCACGTTGCATGCCCGCGGCGTGCCTACGGTCATGTGCAGCGATACCGCTTGGCGGGGGGATGCACGACAGGTCGCCGCTGCGCTCGCTGCGCGCTTCTGGCTGCGTCGCACCTTCAGCCATGCCTGGGTTACCGGTGAGGCACAGGCGGAGTACGCGCAAAAGCTCGGCTTCGCGCCTGGCCGTATCGCCACAGGCTTCTACAGTGCCGATGTGCCACGTTTCGCGCCACTGGCTGAACAATTCCAGGCGGCCAAAGCTGCCCGGTTCCCGCACCGTTTCCTCTGCGTGGCGCGCTACATCCCTACCAAGGGCCAGCAATACCTCTGCGATGCCTTTGCCGAATTATGCCGCGCCGGTGACGCGGGCGATTGGGAGCTGTGGATCGCCGGTACCGGCGAACTGCATGCGCAAGTGAAGAACTCACGGTCAGGAAAGCACGAGCGCATCAAGCACCTGGGTTTCGTACAGGTGGACGCCATGCCAGCAGTGATGGCCCAATGCGGCGTATTCGTGCTGCCTAGCACTTACGAACCTTGGGGTGTAGTGGTGCACGAGCATGCTTGTGCAGGCTTCCCCCTGTTGCTCAGCAGCGCTGTTGGAGCGGCTGAGCGATTCCTCGTTGAAGGGGAGAACGGCCATCGGTTCATCGCGGGCGACAAGGGCACGCTGAAGAACATGATGCGCATGATGATGCTGAGCACCGACGACGAACTGAGGTCCATGGGGCGACGCAGTGCTGAACTAGGCCGCAGTTGGGATCCCTCGAAATGGGCTTCCACCGCCGTTGAACTGATCGCCCGCACATGAGCCGGCCGCAGGTCCTCGTATTCATCGACTGGTACGCTCCAGGCTTCAATGCCGGCGGCCCGGTGCGGAGCCTCGTGAACCTGGTGGACCACCTGCGGGACCGTGTTGACTTCCACATCGTTACCACCGACACCGATTACATGGCGAGCATTCCTTACGGGGGGATACAGGCCGATCGGTGGATGGTGATTCCGGGTGGTGAACGCGTTTGGTACGCGTCGGCAGCAGGCATCAACACGGGTACATGGCGGCAGCTATTGGAGGAGCGAACGTGGGACGTGGTATACATCAACGGCCTCTATTCGCGCTGGTTCAGCATCATGCCGCTTTGGCTGTTACGCGCAAGCAGGCAGCGCAGGGTGGTGGCTGCACGCGGCATGCTCGCCAGTGGCATGATGAAGCACGGTGTCTTTAAGAAGCGGCTTTTCCTGGCCGCCATGAAGCTGGCCGGCTGCTACAAGGGCGTGGAGTTCCAGGCCACCAACACCGAAGAGCAGGCGGACATCGGGCATTGGCTGGCCGCTGAAGCCCCGGTGCACTTGGTGCCGAACCTGTCCCGAAAACAAGCCGCGCATCCTGCGCCCATGCGGACCAAGGCCCCGGGTGAACTGCGTCTGTTGAGCGTGGCGCGCATCGCCGTGGAGAAGAATACGCTGTTCGCGATCGAACGGTTGCGAGGCACACAGGGTCAAGTGACCTTCGACCTATACGGCCCGGTCTACGATGAAGCCTACTGGAGCAAGTGCCAGGAGGCCATCGCCTCGCTTCCGCCGAACATCCGTGTCAACCACAAAGGTGTAGCGGCCACAGAGGACGTGCCTGCGCTCTTCGATCGCTACCACGCGTTGTTCATGCCCAGCCAGGGCGAGAACTTCGGGCACACCATGGCCGAGGCCCTCGCTGCCGGTCTACCGCTGCTTATCAGCGACCGCACGCCATGGCGCGGTTTGGAGGCGGCCAAGGCCGGGTGGGACCTTTCGCTCGATCGACCCGGCGACTTCCATCGCGCGGTGCAGGAGCTTGTGCACATGGACCAGGTGCAATACGATGCGATCGCGTCGGGTGCCCTTGCCATGGGTATGCGATATTTGAACGATCCCACGCCCTTGCAAGAAAGCCTTTCCCTGTTCACGCGATGAGCACCAGAGCCCGGGTCGACCTCAGCCGCTTCAACAACGCGCACTACGACATCGGGGCGGGTGCGGTGAAGAACGCGCTTTGGTACTTCGTGAACGCATTGTTCTTTATCAATCCCTGCTTCCCGTTCCGAGCGCCCAAGCCTTTTTTGCTGCGATCGTTCGGTGCCATAGTGGGGAAGGGCGTGGTGGTGCATCCCGGGGTGAACATCAAGTTCCCGTGGAAATTAAGCATCGGCGATCATGTGTGGATCGGTCAGCGTGCCTGGCTGGACAACATCGACCAGCTCACCATCCACAATAACGTGGTGATCTCACAGGGCGCGATGATCATCCTGGGAAGTCACGATTACAAGAAGATCGATTACCCCACGATGCATAGACCTGTGGTGCTTGAGGAAGGAAGCTGGGTGGGGGCAGGTGCTATGGTGATGCTCGGCGTCACACTGAAAAGCCACAGCGTGCTCGCCGCCGGAAGTGTCGCCGCCAAGGACCTGGAGGCCTATACGATCTACCAGGGAAATCCGGCCGTTGCTGTGCGTGAACGCGAGATCGATCCATCGTGAAGGTCTCCATCATTACCATCTGCTACAATGCGGTCGACCACATCGACGAGACCATCCGCAGCGTGGTGATGCAGGACCACAAGGACATCGAACTCATCGTGATCGATGGTGGCAGCACTGACGGTACGCAGCAGAAGATCGCCCGTTACAACGAAGTGATCGCGCATTCTGTCAGCGAGAAGGACAAGGGCGTATACGATGCGATGAACAAGGGCCTCCGTGCCGCCACCGGTGATGTGATCGCTTTCGTGAATGCGGGGGACATGATCGCCCACAGAAGCTGTGTGTCCGAGATGGTGGGGGCCTTTGGAAGCAGTGATGCTGAGGCCATTTATGGCGATGCGTACATGGTGGATCCGCACGACATCAAGAAAGTGGTGCGTTTCTGGAGAGGTGGCGTATACCGTCGCGAAGCCTTTCGCAACGGTTGGATGCCTCCTCACCTGGGCACCTACATCCGCAAAAACGTGTACAACCGGTTTGGCCACTTCCGTGAAGACTTGAAGGTGAGTGCGGACTATGAGCTGATGTTCCGCTTCATGTACAAGCATCGGATCCGGGTGCAGTACATCCCGAAGGTGCTGGTCCGATTCCGACTCGGAGGCGTGAGCAACCGTTCCCTGGCCCACATCTGGCGGGCCAATCTGGAGGTGTACAAAGCATGGGGCCTGAACGGGGAGAAGGTGAGCCCGCTCATTATCCTTCGCAAGCCGTTGGGCAAGATCTTCCAATTCCTTCAACGATAGTTCTAGGGTAGCACCCATCTGTGACCAGGTCGTGTTCGGCAACTTGGTCATGAACCATTTTGGTCCAGCTGCGTAAGAGGGCCGTATGATCGGCGCGCCAAATCTCGTTAGACCGCTTCACGTTACGCTGTTGTTGGTCCTATTCGCCTCCTTTATCGGTGGCGACTGTAAGGCACGCACATGTACCTCCACCGGCAACGGAGATTGGGCTACAGCTGGTACGTGGAGCTGCGGTTCTGCGCCAGCGGCGGGCGATACGATCATTATACAGGCCGGTCATACGGTCACGGTGAACGCGCTATACAATTACACCGGCAGTCGGATCCGGGTTAAGATCTACGGCACCCTGTTCTTTAACGGAGGTGGTTCCAAATTGAACTTTGCCTGTGGTTCCACTGTGGAGATCATGACCCCTTCGGCAACGGTCACGGGGAATAATTCCGGGAGCAGCCAGACGATCAAGATATGTGGGATCACATACTGGGATGTGGCCACCGGAACGGTGCATGGTTATACAGCTTGGCCCACGGGCTCCACTCTGCCCGTTGAACTACTTTTCTTTTCGGCGGGATCCGCAGGCGGTGAGGTGGTTGTTTCGTGGGCCACGGCTACTGAGCAGAGCAGTGATCGGTTCGATGTGTACCGCATGCGTGATGGCGAAGAGAAGCATTTGGTGGCGACGTTGCCAGCTGCTGGTAATAGCTTGCTGCGCATCGATTACAGGTGGATGGACCCGCACGTGCCTTCGGGTCTCTGGTACTATTCCTTGATCCAGATCGACAACGACGGAGCTGAAGAGGATCTAGGGACCCGCGTGGTGAACGTGACCGCGAGGGGCCCGATGCTTGTCTGGCCGAACCCGGTGTTAGAAGGCCCGGTCATGGTTCAATGCGAAGTAGGCGACGTTGCCTTAATTCGGATCACCGACCTGATGGGGCGCCTGTTCGTCCCGGTCATCCGATCGGTATCAGCCGGTCAGATCGTGCTAGATCCATCGGCACTTCCACCCGGGATCTACTATCTGCACATGGAGGGTCAACCCCTCGTCAACGCCCGTTTCCAGAAGCTTTAGGCTTGGCCGCCGGGTCAATGTCAGGCCGCGAGTTGGCTGCGATGTCATCGATGTCGGAGGCCATCATGGACGTGAGGACCAGTATTCATCCGAAGATCATGGGCATGTTCGCCCCCTTCACGGCTCATCTGTGGTGCCCAGCTCTGGTTACCGGTTATTGCCGGACGGATCGGCGCAACAGCACTTCCCCAGTTCAATGGAGCACATGATAGCAATTACTACCACCAGGACGAACAGCACATATTCGATCTTGCGCATCGGATGTAACGAAAGGGGAAGTAGAAATGCGATTCGAGAGGAAGCAACCTTCCCTAGCACTCGCCACCTTTGTGCCCATTCCGTACGTAAATGACCAAGAATCGATTGGAAGCCTTCAGTGATGGGGTCATCGCGATCATCATCACCATCATGGTGTTAGAGCTGAGGGTTCCGCGTGATCCGGACTACGAGGCGCTGTTGGCTTTATGGCCTGTCTTCCTAAGCTATATCCTGAGCTTCGTGTTCATTGGGATCTACTGGAACAATCACCATCACTTGGTGCACACGGTGCATAACGTTACGGCCAGCATCATGTGGACGAACCTACATCTGTTGTTCTGGCTTTCGATGGTACCCTTCTTCACCGCGTGGATGGGGGAGAATCATTTCGCGCCGCTTCCAACGGCCGCTTATGGTGTGGTCCTGCTGGCATGCGGGTTCGCGTATACATTCCTGTCCAAGGCGATCCTGCACAGCGAAGGGCCTGATTCAACACTTGCCAAGGCGATCGGGAACGACCGCAAAGGATTGATATCCCAACTATGCTACTTCGCAGCGGTGCCCCTGGCATTTGTACATCCTGCGATCTCCGGTGCCCTCTTCACACTGGTCGCCGTGTTCTGGATCATTCCTGATCGGCGTATCGAGCGTGCGTTGGACGAGGAATGATCGGCATGGCGTAAGCAACCTGTATCGACCCACGAACATCATGAACCACTACAGCAGAGTTCCCCTCTTCCTGGCGTTGATCGCTGTCGCAGTCCTGAGCCCGGCTGGCATCGCGCAAACATCCGCTTCCGGGCCTGTACCCTTTGTTTTCGGAGAGGTCCACACGATCCGCTCAGTTATACTTCATCAGGACCGGATCCTCAATGTGCACCTTCCAGGAGGATACAATGACAGCACGGCCAGCTATCCGGTGGTGTACGTGCTAGATGGCTCGGCCGACGAGGACTTTCCTCACATCGCCGGCCTGATGCAGTTCATGAACATGTATGACCTGTTCCCGAAAAGTATTGTAGTGGGAATCGCCAATGTGGGACGGTCACGATACCATGACTTCACCTCGCCGACCATGGGCGATAGCGATCTGGTATGGGTGCCTACGGGTGGTGGTTCCGCTGCATTCATTGACTATATCGCCAGCGAAGTGCAGCCGTTCATATCAAAGCAGTACAGGACCTCTGCCAGATGCACGATCATCGGCCAATCGTTAGGTGGTTTGTTGGCAACGGAGATCCTCTTCACCCGGCCCGAACTCTTTGATGATTACATCCTCGTGAGCCCAAGCCTTTGGTGGAACAAGGGTGATCTGGCCGCCCGCGCTGATGCCTGGGTGAAGGCGCATGCCACATTGCCCAAGCGCGTGTACATCGCTGTGGCCCCCGATGATGCCATGATGCAAAAGGAGGTGGATCAATTGGTCCATGCCCTGAACACAAATGCGCAAGTCCCCTTCAGATCGCTATACAGAACATTTGCAGAGGAAAGTCACGCCACCATCCTGCACCGGGCTGTTTACAATGCACTTGAGCTGTTAGGCGCCAGAAATTAAGGTCTTAGGAGCGATGCTGTGAGGAACTCGCTTGTTGGATGAAGCAATTCATCCAACACGGTCATTGCATCAAACATCGGGCGCTATACATCAACGTCAGGCTATTGGCTTGGGTGAGTTCTCGCTCCATGAACTCGTCGCCCAGCGAGATGCGGATGGAACGCACTTGCTTTTGACCCAATTCCGTCATTAGTCTCATTCTTCCAAAGGTGCCGCCCATATGAATGGGCACGTCCCCTTTGCAATTCACGAACGCATCGCTTGCTACCAATTCGCTGGAGCCGTCCTGGAAGGTGATCTTCACCTTGGCGTATTTCTTCACGCATGCTTTCGCACCGGCGGCAGTTAGATGCAGCGTATTGTAGCCGCGCTTGGCGCCACCCTCCAGCACTAGGCCAAAACCTGTGCTACCTCCATCGTAGCTCACCAGCATGAGGTCCGAACTGATGATAGGCTTGCCGGTGGCATCCTTTCCATAGATCATCAAGCCGTTGCAGTTGGTCTCCACCGCGCTGCTGTCGCCAGCCTGGTCCAAGGCCTTCCATGTGCCATCGGGGTTCAACATTACGCGGCGGCCATCCGTGGTCACCGCCGTCATCTGGGCCTGGGCACTAAGTGCGGAGCAGACGAGCAAATAAGCAAGCTTGCGCATAATGTCAAGGTACTCTTTTCGTAGGACCGCTTGCTGATCGCCGTCATGAACTGTGTTATTGAGCCGCACGATCGAAGGACCGTATGCTATTCCGACCGACTTCGTGCGATCTGGTATGTCGGGAAAGGAGCGGACCGGGGAAAAAGTGCCCCAGATCGTGTCATCGACTGCATGCACACGTATGCTACAGGCCGCGTCAACAGCCTGTTCCGCGATCGGCATGAGGATGGTCTTGAGGAGTGTGAAATCCAAAGACCATGATCACTCGCACCATATTCATCGCCGCCAGCGTCTGCCTTTCACAGTTCATTGTACAAACCGCTTCCGCACAGCGGCTTTTCGATCTCGGTCCGAAGGCAGGCATCAGCTATGACGACCTTTCACTTAGCCGATCTCACATTGCCGTCCTCGGATGGCATGCAGGTGTGTTCGCGCGTCTCAAGCCACCCCTGTTCCCGGGTGTGCAAGGCGAGGTACTGATCACCAGCATGGGCAGTGATATCCGACCCGCAGATGGGGGTGGCACGCAGGTACGCTCGGTTGCCCTGCAGGTCCCGGTATTCGCTGTTTTCAGTATCGGGCCTGCGGAGATCCACTTGGGTGGATATGCGGACAAGCTCCTCAACACCACGGCCAATAGCTATACCGATGCGGACGGAATCGTACACGAACGAGGTGATCTGACCAACGGGGGGTATGGTCTGCTCCTGGGTGGCGGACTGCACTTGGGCAGTTTTTATGCCGGCATCCGGTATAACTATGGATTGAACGACATCTCCACCGGTGAAGGCTTTCTGGCCAGCGCACAGAACCGCCAGGCCCAGTTATACGTGGCGATCGGGCTGTTCAAATAGCCCGGACCTCCTAGGCTTTCGGAGGTGCTTGGCGGGTGGGTAGCAGCCACTTCGGCGAAACATTGCGCCAGGCCAGGTCCAACGCAAAGCGGAACAGCCGCTCGGTGATGTGCCCCATGTGGACTTCGGTCCACCCGTGCTGGCCCCATTTGTTCGGCACCGGGGCGAAGGCGTCCGGGTGTTCCTCGCCTAGCATGCTTTGTTGTTGCAGTGTGAACTTCATCACGGCCTTGCGATCCTCGGGCCAAAGTGTCATGTAGATCTTCTTCTTCACACTGAAGCTTGGCCGGCCATGATGGTCCTTTTCTGCCGTGCCCGGCATTTCCAAGGCCATGTCCCTAGCCGTGCGCTCATCCATGAAAGGTGTCCAATTTCTATCCGCTTCGACTGCTCAGGTGGTCGCGATGACGAGGAGGAAGGGTTGCGCGCAGTTATCGGGCAGCAATGCAGCTGATCTCCACATTCACGCCGCGCGGTAGTTCCTTCACGCAGATGGTCTCGCGAGCAGGTGGGTCCCCGGCGAATTTGCTGATATACACCCGGCTGACCTCTGCGTAGAACTGCAGGTTGGTGACGTAGATCGTGCTCTTCACAACGTTGTCGAACGTGAGTTCCGCAGCCGTCAGGATCGTACCGATGTTCTCCATCACCCGCTCCGTCTCAACCGTGATGTTCTCGGTGTACAATCGATTGGTGCCCATTTCGGAGGCGATCTGCCCGCTGATGAAAATGAAACCGTTCGCCTCAACGGCCGGGGTGAAGGGGATGGTACCGGACAGCTGGCCTGGAAGTTTGATCGATCGTTTCATGGGTTCAGGTTTCTGTGGCGAAGATGCAATGATCCTGTCCAACTGCGGTCGCTGGTCTGAAACTCCGCTTAAAGAGCGGCCGTTAGCCCTTGAACGAGCTGTTATTCACACCGGAGCTGGGAAGCTCGTCGGTTCGCGCGGCTGCCTGCCGACCTGCGGTAGGGTCCTCGCGTGCTATGGCTTCGTGGGGAGACCGGCTTCCTGCCATCCGGTGATGCCCTGGGGCATCAAGCAAACGTGGGCATATCCCAGATCCAATGCTGCCTTCGCGGCCATGGGTGCAGCAGAACATTCCTGGCTGTAACAATAAAAGACCACGGTGGCGCTTGTATCCTTCGGCAATATCTCAACCGAGACCTGGTCGTAAACGGTTAGCCGGGCCTCTGGAATATGCGCTGCAGCAAAGATCTCCTCTTCATTACAGTCATAGATGAACACATGTGGCAAACCCAGCATGGTATTCAGTTCGGCAGGGGTCAGGGTAACGATCGTATCCTTTCCGTTGGAACGGGGTAAAGGTCCGTTGCCAAACAATTGACCTTCACAGGTGATCGGTACGATGAAAAACAACGGAACGACCGCAGTCCAATTCATTTCAGCGATGAAGTTCATTGGATATGTAAGTTACGGAATAACGGTGACGGAGGTGGAAATTGATCTGAACCGCATATCGCCTTCTTCCGGCGTCCTATGATCGTGGATGCGCCTCGGACGCGCATGCGCTATGGACCAGCGATCTTCATGCGCTGGATGGATCTTGGTGTGCTTAACCGTTGCCATTTGTTCGTCTTCAGGATCCGACGTTCTTACGCGCCACGATCAGTAGGTCGGTGGTCATGGAACCATCACGGCCGGCGTATGCCTTGCGGTCCAGGTGCACCACCGAGAAGCCGCCTGCCTGTAGCGCTTTGACCAGGGTGCTCCCCTCATAATATTGGATGAAGGCTGACTCTCCCTTACCAGAGCTGCTTGGCTTGAAGCCGCTCCGGGCCGGGTCGTCCTCCATGGTGCTCAGGTATAGCGCACCTTGATCGTGCAGCAAGTCATGGGCATCGCGGATCAGATCCGTTGTTTCAGCAACCGTGAGATAGGGCAGGACGAATCCGGCCATTATCGCATCGAATGTGCGACCGAGGCTTCGCATCTTCCGTGCGTCGAGTGGTTGGAACGATGCACCTGGGTTGTTTGTCTTTGCCAATTCGAGCATGTTGGGGGCAAGGTCCGTTCCTAGTATTCGCAGGTCCGGTCGCTTCTGCAGCAGGTGCTTTGTGATGTTCCCGGGTCCGCAACCCAATTCGAGCACCTCCGCGTTGCGTTCTTCGATCGCGTCACAGAAACGGTCGAACGAGGCGTGATACAATGACGTATCCATGAAGGCCTCATTGTAGCCTTGTGCCCACGCATCGAACACACGGATGGCGATCGGGTTGTGGTCCATGCGCTCCTCGGACTCGGAAGGTCCGATCCCGTTCAGCGTGACGTAGCGATGCCGATCTTTCCACCGATCCACGCCATGGGCAGATAGGCCATCGACAGGTCCAACACCACGAACCAGGCGGGCGCCGGTATCATGAAAGCTGCTGCGATGCCACCCATCATGTGAATGCCGCCAACTACAAGCGCGAAGGTCATTTTGCGTGTGGCGGCGATAAGCGCGGCCAACGATCCGCCGATGAGGGAAGGTAGCGCATGCGCAACAAAGGGAGACGTCAGGTGCTTGGCCTGTAGCAGGCCATAGGTGCTCAGATCCTTCGCATCGAAGCCCACCGGCGGCGGAATGGTCTTCATCATGAGTCCGAGAAGGACTCCGTTAAGGACCATGCAAACGATCGCGCCGGTGATCACAGCGAGCACATTCCGAAGGATAGGACTCATGAGCAGGGGGGTATTTGCGAAGGGAAGTTAACGGTCCAGCGCGAATCGCGATACTGGGAAGCTGGTCTCAGTGGTGACAGATCCACCTACCCGACCCACACGATGCCCTCGTCCTCAATGCGCACCTTGCGCTCTTTGTACAGTGCGCCCAAGGCTTGCTTGAAGGCCTTTTTGCTGATACCGAATTCCGCGTAGATCGCTTCGGCAGAGCTCTTGTCGTTCAAGGGCAGGAAGCCGGTGCGCGTCTGCAGCCGCTTGGCCAGCATCTCCGTATTCGCGTCATTGTATCGCCGGTAGCCAATGGGCTGCAGGGTGATGTCCAGCTTGTTGTCTGGCCGCACCTGCTTCACATAGCCCGGAATGCGGTCGCCGATGGAACGCTGTTGGAACACCTCGTTCGCATGCACCAGGCCCTGATGCGCATTGTTCACGATCACCGACAGGCCTAGTTCGCTCTTGCCGAACACCACGAGATCCACCTTATCGCCCGGCTTTACGGTGAGTTGGGCATTGTTCAGGTGATCGTCGAGCCGCGTGCTACCGTATATCCGGTCAGAACGCTCATCCAACGCCACGCGCACAATGCACCACCGCCCTTCCTCAAGCGGCTTCTTCTGATCGCGGTAGGGCACGAAGAGGTCTGTGTCCACGCCCAGATCGAGGTACGCGCCTTCATCCTCCACGGTCCGCACACGCAACTGCGCAAATTGGCCCACTTGCGCCTTCGGCTGTTTGGTGGTGGCTACCTGCTCGCCGGTGCTGTCCCGGTAAATGAACACACTCACCTTGCTTCCCGAGGCATCATCTGTATGGCGGTCGTGCGGACGCAGCATCACCTCCGTTCCCGCCTCATCAGCCAGGACAATGCCTTCTTTACTGCGACGGACGATGGTAAGGACTTGGGTAATGCCCGTGTTGATCGCCATGGGGGAAAGGTAGGAAAGGTGTGGACCTCGGATCTACCATTTGCCTGCGTAGTCCAAGGGAACAGTCGTGTGTGCCCTCAGGTATTCATAGCGAAGGTTGTTGAATTGTCGGATGTGGTGCAGGTCGTGTGCCACCCAGTTCGTTAAGAGCAGCTCGCAGCTTACCGGTCCTACCTTCGGGTGCAGGTACGCGTTGTTCCATTGTGCACCATCCTGGCCGCTTAGCCATTCCAGCGAATGCCTGCGCTCCTCCAAGAACTTTCCCAGCGCCGTGTGAAAGTCCTGATCCATATACCGGCGCTCGGCCACCCACGCTGCTGGATCGATCTTGGGCCAGGCCTCGTCGGGCTTTTCCAACGTGGACCGCAGGCGCGCCCCAAAGTCCTCTCGCTCTTCATCGTACAGGTGGCAGATGATTTCCAGCGCGCACCACTTCTCCGGTGCGGGTTTCCAACGGATCTCCTGCCGGGTGAGGCCGGTGAACAGGGCGCTATACACTTGGCCATGGCGGGCAAGCTGGTCGATCAGGAGAAGCCGGTCCATGATGCGAATATCGGCACCTGATCCTACCAAGTATCCAACACGGCGCGTGGATAGGATAACTTTACTACCGTTCCACAACTACCGTGAGCGATTCCCCGAACTGCCTCAACTGCAAGTCCACCTTTGCCTATCCCACGGGTACATCATGGATGTGCCCGGAGTGTGGTCATGAGTGGAACCAGGACGAGGTGGATGCCGAGAACACGGGCGCGGTGGTGAAGGATGCCAACGGCAACGTGCTCCAGGACGGTGACGACGTGGTGATGGTGAAGGACCTTGCGGTGAAAGGTGCACCCAAAGCGTTGAAAGCGGGAACCAAGGTCCGGAACATCAAGCTCGTTGAAGGCGATCACAACATTGACTGCCGGATCGATGGATTCGGGGCGATGGCGCTAAAGAGCGAGTTCGTGAAGAAGGCCTGATCGGGCATCGTGCTACCACGGGCCGCGGCGCCAGCGCCCGCTCCACACATGATCAGTGTTCGCCCAAGGGGCGCTTCCCGATCGGATAGTGCACTGTTCTGAAGGCGTAGTCCTTCTCGGCCTTGCGCAGATCCTTGACCCGCTGAAGATCCTCCGCACTATAGGTCTTACCGCTTTCCTTCATCTGCGCATACGCGGCCAGTTCCTCGTCCATCACCTCCACCGTGGGAGCGTGGTAGGATCGCCCTTGTTGCATCGTGAGGTAGAAGCCGTCCAGTTTGGTTGAATAGGTGTACTCCGAACGCGACTCCGACTTCCACGCGCTTCCCTCGAACTCGGTGATGACCAGGTGCCCGTCCGTGATCGAAACACCGCTGATGCCTTCCTCGCCGATGGGGTCATGGAAGCCGCCACTGTTCCGGTCGGGCAGCAGGCCCAGCAGCAACGCCTTCTGTACGAAGCCCCGGCTATCATGCACGGTGAACACGATCTGCAGGTCGCGCACGCCATCAGGATCGTCTTGAAGCACCAAGGCGTAGTCGTTCCACCCGTCGTTGTTCAGGTCGCCATAGGCCATTTGGAAGATCTGTTTGCCCTGTGGCACCAGGGCCATAAGCGAACGACGCTGTATCCGGTCCGGTGTGGAGTAGGTCGTCTGTTCCATCCAGTGCCGCGTGAGATCGCGAGGTGTGCGGATCAAGCCGTAATGCTCCGGCGGCACTTCCGGATCGGTCGGCAGTTCATCCACGCGTGTGAGGCCGGACTCGAAGACCAAGGTGTCGATGAGATAGGCCATGGTATCCTGCTCATCGCGAAGGGTCTCACGACCACGTTGTTCGATCATCAAGGTTCCATTCTGGTCGCGGTAGGCGATCTCCGTGGTCTCCTGCTGGCCATCGCCGCTCGCGGAGATCAGCGTGTCCAGGCCATTGAGACGGCCTTCGCGGTCGTAGCTCAGCCAGAGCAGGTAGCCGTCATCCTTACGCAGGTCAAGGATGGTGATCCGCGTGAATGGGGACGTGCGGTCCAGTACCGAGCAGAAATACAACGTGGCGTCCACGAACAGCGGTGCGTGGCGTTGCAGGTAGGCGGACCGGTCAGCGTCGGTGAGCGGGATCAGCGGAGGGTTGGTCCCCTGTCCTTGGCGGAGATCTGCGTAGAGCGTGTCGCCTCGTCCGCGCGTGAACTTGGCGGTATCTCGCACCCGGACATGATGCTGGCCACGCACGTCCGTTAAGGAGTGTTCGGAATAGCCTTCTTTGACCGATCGTTTCGCCCTGGTCCGCTCGTTTGCTCGGGCCACGTTGCACGAGAATAGCATAACCAGACAACCGATGAACGACACACTTCGGATCATGGTGTAAATGTATCGGCACGACAGAGGCACGCCGTAACGTACAGTTCAGACGGGGCCTGCGTACTAGGGCCTACAGTAATTCCTCGAGGTATTGGCGAATGGCAGTACCTGTAGTAGTCCAATTCAGCCGCTGTTCATATTCGACCCGACTTCTCAATGCGAGATCTTCATAACCCTTTCTATCTGAAAAGATCCCAGCGATCCTTTCTACCCATTCCTGCGCCGGGGTATCAATGTGAAAAAGATGACCGTTCCTTCCATCCTTCAGCACTTCAGGTATACCGCCTACATCATTGGCGAGGCAAGGCACGCCAAAGGCGTTCGCTTCGCACAAAACGATGCCCATACATTCAGCTATGGACGGCAGCACCAGAAAATGGGTTCGAGAGAGAATGTCGGCGAATTTCTTCCGTCCCTCCGGTGTCTCCTTAGATATGAAACCGTGCTGTACGATGTATGAGGGGAGGTCATCATTCGGCAGCTCGGTACCAACAAGGTGAACGCGTGCTTCAACGCCTTGCGCTCTCAGATGACGGGCAATTTCGAGGACTTTGGGTCCGCCCTTTCGTTCCCAAGCCACCCCAATGAAGAGCAGTTCGCAAACCTGTCGGTCGCGTGAACGGATCCGCTCTTCAACAAAGTGTCGAGACGGTTCCTCGTGCAGATTGCTTCCGAAAGGCACCACCCTGATGCGGCTTTCATCCATGCCATAATAATCCACCGCTGATCGCGCTGCCCACTGGCTGCTGTAGATGGCCAAGTCGCAATTGTCCAAGGCCTTCTGTTCCAATACATGTCCATCCTTGATATAGCGTTTCGGATAGTCGCTGAATTCAGGATAATGTGCAAGGATGCCCGCGAACGTTGCATCGGCATAGAACACCTTGGGGCGGTCCGTTCGTAGCAGCGCCATGGGGATGCTACCTGGCGAGAAAACGATGTCGGAACGATTCTGCGTTAAATGGTCTTGAACTTGGTCAGCAAAGAGCTTCGCCATCCGCATACTCCGTTCCACAGGGAATACTTCACCCAAGGAGGAAAGCTTGACTATTTTGTTCAACGCCTTGTTCACAAAGACATGGCCCTTTGCGATCTCGCCGCAAAGATCCAAGATCACCCCGGCCTCCTCCATGGCCTTTGCCAAATGGTATATAATGCCGCTCCAAGCGCGTACATCGCCTGGATCCGATGTGGTTGCATATGTTACGCGAATTGGACCCTTTTCATGTCGAGGACCCGCTGTCGAGGGTCTTACAGAAGAAGCGCGCATGGAGGGAACAACATCGTGGTACGAATATATTGAACCCGCACCATCTGCTCGTTGGTGGCACGGTCAAGACCGATCGGACCTGAGGTCGAATTTGAAGTGATCCCCAATGACGAACAGTGCTGCGGTCAGCGTCCGTGAGCGGGATCTGCGGAGGGTTTGTCCCTTGTCCGCGGCGGAGATCTGCGTAGAGCGTGTCGTCTCGTCGGCGCTTGAACTTGGCGGTATCCGCGGACCAGCCCGCAGCGTGTGTGACATCGGCAGGGGCTTGGGCTTGTGCTTCACGCTGTGCATGCGCATCCGTTGATGCCGAGGCACAGCGCACCAGGCCGATGATGATGAGGAGGCCGTGGAGGGGTTTCATAGTGCTATAGGTCCTACTTACACGGCCACTCCGAAGGTGAGCAGGTTGTGGTCAGGGTCAAGAAGGGCGAATTCCTTCTGGCCCTAACGCTTGATGCTCAAGGCTCCGTTCGGGTTGATCGGAACATCTTGTGCACGCAGCCACCGGTAAAGTGCATCAACTTCATCCGTTCGGAGGTACACGTGTCCATAGTTCGTCTTCGGCTCGAGCCCTACGAACAGAAAGAAGTTAAGCTGCAGGTCATCCCGCTCCACGATGAGGTAGTTCTCGTATTCGCCCAAACAGCGAAGCCGAGCTGCTGCACATAGTAGGCACGCGTGATGGCCTTGTCGCGCATGGGCAGCTTGGGGTGAACGGCCGTGAGCATAGTGGCGAAGGTCGGTCACGCAAGATCGTTGTCATTCCAACCAAGTCGTCGGGTGAAAAAGCTTCCGGCAAGGGTCGTAGCGCGCCGCGCTTTCCAGTTTGAACCTTTGCCGCGTCAGCTTGTACCGCTGCATGATGCTTCGCACACTTCCCTTCCTCCTGCTGCTCGTAACCCTTCGGGCACCAGCGCAATGTTGCTGCTCGGACATCGAAGTCCAGATCACCATCGATGCCCTCGACGCGGTCGGTTCCGAACGCGCGTTCGAACTAGCTCGTAGTGACGAGTTCCATGGCGAATTCCAAGCCGATGGGGATAGTACCGATGGCCGGTTATCCATCCGGCTCGACGCTGGATGCGGTCTTGCTGAGCGCAGGGTCACCATCACACGGCGGCCCACCGGTGAACGCATGGAGCTGATCGTGCTCTTCATTGGGTTCGACGGTCGGCATCCGGTTCTCCGAGTACCGTTCCGCGCCGGTTCGTTCGAGGTGGATTACGAGCGCCTATGTGACTGTACCGGAGCGAACGAATACCTGCAAAGCGCGATCAGGGACACCTTGACTTCGTGGTCCACTGTGGCTGTGTGTGGCTCCTGCCGGGTGTTGATGGACGTAGATATCAATGGGGTGGTGCTGGAGCCATTGGGACTTGAGAAAGGCGGTTGTGCTGCTGGTGAGGTGGAGCCAGCTACTCCAAGCGAGGCCGCCTATCCGGGCGGACAGCGAGCGTTCCAACTAGAGGTGGAACGGCTGCTAAAGCTGCGGCGGCCAAGCTTCCAAGGGTTCTCGAATACCTTGACCGGTGTCGGCATGGTCAGCGAAAATGGTCGCTTCGGTGCTAGGATCTTTCAAGAACAGACCCATCTGGTCTACACTGCGGAACGGGCCTTGGAAGATCTGATCAATTGGCGACCGGTCTCGGTGCCTCATCCAGCAGCGCCCGAAGGCAGGCGGCCCATCCGATCCATCGTGCGCTTCAGGTTGGATAGATCCGTGCGATGAGATCAAGCAGCAGGGAGTCCTCAGAGCAGAAGGGCACTGCGCTGAACAGTGAACCATAGCTTGAGTGCCTCGAGCGCTCATCACGTTCTACGGGCAAGTGTCGATCCTACACCACCTAGCACCAGCAAGGCGGATATGGCCAGCCGTGGTCCGAAAGGCTCTGAGAGGATCATCACACCCGACATCGCAGCCAGTACGGGCACTAACAACTGAAGGGCCGAAGCGCGTGTGGCGGTCAAGTGTTTCAACGCAGCGTACCAAGCCACATAGCCCAAGGCGGAGGCGATGGCGCCGGAGAGTATGGCGAGCAACATACCGTTCTTGTCCATCGCGTGCCACGGCCAAGCGAAGGCCGATAGAAGGAGCACCATTGGCACAGCGCGAATGAAATTCCCTTTCGTGCGAAGAAGGGGATCACCCGCCGCACGACCACGCAGACTGTACAGGCCCCAAGCGATGCCTGAGACCGCCATGAGCAGCGCTGGCATTGGCTGCGGTGACTGAACACTTGGCAGCAGCAGGTAAACCAAGCCCGCCATTGCCAACAGTAGA